>JAUWTM010000065.1 GCA_030614715.1 Planctomycetota bacterium | reverse complement strand
GCCACTGATGTTCCTTCAGATCTCTACGCATTTCACCGCTACACCTGAAATTCCACTCACCTCTACCATACTCTAGCTATACAGTTTCAAATGCAGTTCCTAGGTTGAGCCCAGGGCTTTCACATCTGACTTGTATAACCACCTACGCGCGCTTTACGCCCAGTAATTCCGGACAACGCTTGCCTCTTACGTATTACCGCGGCTGCTGGCACGTAATTAGCCGAGGCTTATTCCTGGGATACCGTCAGATAGCGACTATTAATCGCCGGTTTCTTCTCCCAGAAAAGAGCTTTACAACCCGAAGGCCTTCATCGCTCACGCGGCGTCGCTGCATCAGGCTTTCGCCCATTGTGCAAGATTCTTAACTGCTGCCTCCCGTAGGAGTCTGGGCCGTGTCTCAGTCCCAGTGTGGCTGATCATCCTCTCAGATCAGCTACCCATCGAAGCCTTGGTAGGCCGTTACCCTACCAACAAGCTAATAGGCCGCAGCCCCCTCTCACGGTGCGGAACAAAGCCCGCTTTCACGACCGGTCGGACAGACCGATCGGCGTATCCGGTATTAGCGGCGCTTTCGCACCGTTATCCCGGTCCAGAGGGTAGGTTAGCTACGTGTTACTCACCCGTCCGCCACTTTATACACCCCCCGAAGGGGGCTTTAATCGTACGACTTGCATGTCTTAGACGCGCCGCCAGCGTTCGTCCTGAGCCAGGATCAAACTCTTCGAAAAATTGTTCTAAGTGCAAGTTATCCCGAAAGATAACTTTTAATTTCATCAGCTTTTCAGGCCAATGTAATTGCACCTACAAGGGCATTTTATGGCGCTATTCAGTTTTCAATGAACCGATTCGCCCAAAAGGACGGCAATCGAAAAGAGTAACAAAAACGCGTACTCTTGTCAATCAAAAATCGCGCTTTATTGGAAATAATTTACCCTCTTCAGTTCGGCGCACGGCACATTCGCCGGGCTCACCTCAAGGGCAGGCAAAGGTATTTACCATGTCGTTACTCTCCTGTCAAGTAAATGACGCAGATAAAGGCATTTTGTTGCGAATTTAGGGTCTAATCGGCCTTACGGGACGTCGATCCCGACGTCATCCCGCTCACTGCCTTACTCACTCCTCCAGCCGGTTCAGCGGCTGGTGTGGGCTTCAATGTAGCTGATGTGGCGTTCAGCGGTATGTAATATCCCGACCGTCTCGCGTTGGAAAATACGTTGATCCCGACATAACCAGTCCCGACAATCGCGAGCAGGACAAGGACCTTCCTGATTACCTCTGCAAGTATGATTGATGCAATCGAGCTGGCTCCGGGGAAAAGAAAATCCAGCAGGGCAACTCCGATGAAGCCCATGCTCATCAGCAGCAGTGTGAGCTGACTGAAAATCCCGACAACCAGGCTGACAAACAGGTAGTGAACGATTGTCATGAGTATCGCGGTTACGCTCTTCATCAGTACTGCGTACATCGCCGCTGCAAGTGCGATCAGGAAGATAACAAGCGAAAGAGTGAGCGCGTAGTATGCCACGATGAGGATCGCGACCGGTGCTGATAACACAATTATAGGCAGCGAAATGTAGAGCGGTAGTTCAGCAACAGCGACCGGTATGCCAGTCAGGAGATAGAACGGGATGAACATTCCAAAGGACAGGAGCACGACCTGCTCTAATACCTCGATGCTCCGAACGACATTTGGCAGTGCCGCTCCAAGGTAGAGTTCCCTGTCGGTCAACGGAGTTGCCAGTACGACGTTCAGATTCTCGCCGCCGAGGTTTTTTTCGACCTCGTACGGAGTACGCAGCATGACCGACATCACCAGCCAGAATCCAACGATCGTGTATATCAGCTGGAGTGGTCCGACGACCCCTACCAGTCCGCCGATCATCAGATGTTCTTGCCATTCATAGCCAAAATATGGACCGATCAGCGCAATCAGGTTAAACAACACAGACCATCCTGCCCCGATGAGGAAGGCGAGTAACGGTGTGGTCAGCGGTTTGATTCGGCTCTGGGAGTAGAACCACCTGAATATCGGATTATTCCAGAGCTGCCGGGTGGTCCTGAACTGGTACATCCACCACGGAGCTTTTGCATCGATATTGGGACTGAATTCGTCTGTCCGGCTGACTCTATTCATTTCGGTTTTACTTTATCATTAAATAGATTGGCCAAACCTGACTACAGATGATGGATCCTGGGACATCAGGCCGGCTGCGTTCAAACCGTCAGGCTCATAATAACCCGGACGCCGTGCCTTTGCGAACGCCACCACTCCTGCCCGGGCAGTGAGTGCTATTACGACTGCCAGTGCAGCAATCCATACCAGGCACAAGATCAGGTAAATAACGAGTGGGTTCAGATCTCTTATAAATTGATGTTGCAATAGATACATAAGAACCCAGCCATTTATAAAAAGGTTACTGAACACAAAGCCCACTACATGTATCAGCGTGGCCGGTACCGTGGCTGCGACCGGCAGCTTGATTGAGTAGAGACCGGCAGCGAATGTTATCAGGACATTCAGTTGAACCAGGATAGTTACCAGCATTATAAACAGCAGGATCCAGTAGATTGTTTCGACTCCTGCTTCAGCGACGTACTCCCAGACTTCCGGAAACATGACGAGGACGAAAGGAATCACAAGTCCAGCAAGCATGGACAGGACCTCTTCCATCGCACCAAGCCCCCTGAGAAGTCCCGAGATGCATTCAGCGGTGAAAATTTTAGAGTCCGTGAGTGGAGTCGACAGGATCGCACCAAGCGCGCCTGAGTAGAGCTCGCGGCGGAGTTCCAGTGGAGTCCCGACAAGGCTGGTGACAAACAGGCGGAGCCCTGTAAGTGTAAACACAATCAGCCCGGGTAGAATTATCGTGGTGAGGAATCCAAGCCACAGGTATTCATCCTCCGGCGCAAGAAACCTGAAAAGCAGGTTCAGGGACAATGACAGTCCCAGCCCGACAAAGAACGCAATCCTGATACCCATCGACGGCTCCATCCTCCAGAGGACATAGCGTCGCTGGAATATGGGATTACCCCAGAACTCCAGCAGGGGACCAGCGTTTTCGATCCAGGTCGGTGGTGGATCGGCCCAGGTCAGGTCAAATTCCTCGTCGTGAATCATGGAATGTAAGATTGATTCTATCTTTTAATCTCAGACATTTAAAGCACGGGTTAGGTTCCAGTGTTAGCGATTTTAATCGAAATCGATGACATCATGTCGGTGATTTTGCACATAACATGGACCAATCAACATTAATCTGGTAATTTTCGTTGGAAATATCATAATTATCCGGTAGAATTAGGATATCTAATGGGTTAGATCTCTGGCGGGGACGGTCGGGGAAGTGGGCGGATGTCCTGAAATGGGTCTTAGAGGAATAGACATTCAGGTTGCTATTCAGCGTGTTGCTGAAGCTGAACAGCTTTTGCAGGGTGCCACTGCACAGGCTCGTGCCGGTGAAGCCGGCGCCAGGGAGAAAGCTGAGATGGAGCGGCTAAGACGTCAGGCTCAGTCTCAGCAGACGGACCGCACCGACAAGGTCGTGATTCAGGACGAACATGAGAGTCAGGGCGGTCGCGAAGGCGGGGAAGATTCGGAAGAACACGTAGAGGATTCAGAGACCCGGGACGACCTTAAGCTTCAAGAGGAGACTGATAAGCAAGCACGAGAGGAGCGGCGTAGAAAGCCGCAGCCGAGGGGGAACCTTGACATCCTCGCCTGAGAGGGGTGAAAAGACCGGGCACTGGTCTGTCAGGGAAATAAATACACTCGACTCCCGGGCGGGGAGACTCGAGAGAGTGCAGCCAAGGGCCACATAGGGGCTTATGGCTGAGGACTGGGGAGACCCACCCAATCTGGCGGACGCAGGGTGCGGCGGGCCAGACAGGGAGGCCTGCACGGAACGATAAAAAGTTCCGTGCTTTTTGTTACCACCTGAATCTAGTCTACCCGGTCCCGTTGAGCGTGTAGTAACTCGGAGTGTCGGCGTCCGGCGTGGCCTGCGCCCCGAGGTTGTCGAAAATGACCTGCCCGACATCCATGCCGTCGCTGCCGTAGAACTTCTGCGGTGACCCGCCGGGACGCGAGTTGGTCCTGTAGCGATCGTCGGTCGTCCAGTCGTAGGAACCCTCCTGCCAGAACCCCCAGTCGAACCACGGATTCAGCAACGGTGACAGAACCTATCCCGGAAGATTACTTTTTTACCCTTATGCAAGTAAGAATAAGTTACGGGTACTTTTTTCCAAGTGCTTTGGCACGCTTGGCTAACTGTAACTGATATAACTCGTCATTCTCATCAATTACCTCAACACCTGCTTTTAGCATCCTTAAGTTAATTTCAAATGCAAGTATTTCATCCTCATGCGGATAACTGTATACATCCTTTCGGTCTGTAGATAAAACTAAGTGACCGTATTCTCCTTTGAACTTTAGCAATACTACTTTACCCTTCAACTTGGTCCAGTAATGACGCCATTGTTTAAGTTCTCTAGCAAGTTCCCTTGGAATCGATTCCGGAACCAAGCTATCGACGTGAAAAACATAGATCAAGGTAATAACAATAACCTGAATCGCATACCAGGAATGCTCAGCACCACGGGGAATCTGCTTTTCAGAAATAACTTGTTCAAGCATATTTTCAATTCGCAAACGATCTTCATTGCTGAGTTCCGGTTTTAATGTCTCGTACTTGTCCCTGATTCTATCAATGAAATCCTTCATCGGAAGTTTGTTATACGATAAATTGCAGAGTTCCTGCTTAAGATAAGCGAGAAATATGTCAATCGCTTGCGCGGTCATCCATCACACCTTGTCATTTATTTGGTAGAAGTCAAATCCAATCCCAACTTTCAAAAACCTGACGTGCAACATCAATTAGCGTTGCTGAATTACTGCCAGATTACTATGCCGTCGACGTAATCCCCTCCCGCACCGATGTCGTTGATAGTCCACGTTGAGTTGTTATTGCAGCCCTGTGACTGCTTCTGAGACTGGTATGTGTCAGTGCCGCCAAGGTCGAGGAATGCACCCCAGCTGCCGCGATTACGGAAGTCAAGGTAGTTACCATTGCCGATAGACATCTGGTGAGTTGTCAGGTAGTTGTCGTCACCTGCATAATCCACAAACACACCGGTACCGCAGTCGTTTCCGGCGCCAAGTGAATGCGCAGAAGATGTGTATGTATCGTTTCCACCCTCTTCAAGGAAGAATGTATTGGAAAAGTCGTGACCCCCGCCAACACCTACACCCGTGGTTGCAGTGTAGGAGTCATCACCATCACCCTTGTTTATAAGGAAAGCGGTTCCGTAATGTGCTGTGGCACCGTAGACGTACCAGATCCCGTACATGTTATCGTTCCCAGCATAATCGGCGAGAATCCCGGTCCCGAACCAGTACGCGGACGCCCCACCGAATACACCACACGAGTACTCATCATCGCCGGACTTGTCGAACAGTAATCCCTGCCCGCCCGACTGCCACATTGTGTCATTCGGATAGTCCTGGCCGTCGTAGCGCACACCGAATCCCTGCCCCTGGCTCATGGACACATTATGATCCGCAGTCTGCGCGCTCGGGTACTTGACGATATCGTCACGCGCGGTCCAGATGTCGTTACCGTCGTTGTCGCACGCGAATCCCCATCCCTTCACGAATCCGAAACCCTGTGAATACTGGAAGCATGTATATTCATCATTGCCCCACTCATCGACCATGATGCCCATGCCCATGTAGCCGGAACCCTGCGATGCGCCGTCGGCGTTGTAATCATCGTTTCCGGCAGAATCGAGAAGGATGCCCACACCCCAGTGGCCAAAACCCTGCGTGAAGCGGTGATTATCGTAGTTATCGTTTCCGTAAACGTCCCATAACACGCCGACACCCAGACGACCTGCGCCGAACGCGTAATTCCAGTTACCCTGGTCGGAATATATGTCGTCACCATGAAGATCTATGGCGATCGAGAACGGGTTGTTCAACGATGAGTTTCCACCGGCCTGGCAGTCGTACGTGTCGTTTCCGCCGGGGTCGAGAAGAAGCAGGTAATTATCACCGGAGTGCGTGTCATTTCCGGATGTCCCGATTTTCACCCTGCCGATCGGGGTGTCCCACTCCCACGAATCCGAAGGCTGGGGAACGTAATTGAATCCCGCCTGACGCATACCGTCCAGAGCCTGAAGAACGGGCCCGGCTGCCCGATACATGTTCGGGTAATCAAAGGCCGCCGATTCATCCAGCACCAGGTAGTAGATCGTGCCCGGTCCGTATACCCAGTCGACACCGTTATCGAACAGGATATTTTTCTCATCGGTCGAGTAACCATTGATGGCATCCTGACGATTCGGGTACCCCTGCCCGACTGCTTCGAGTACTCCAGCAACCATGTATTGAAGCTCAATTGGAAGTCCCGTCGTCTCATTGTTGATCGTATCCCAGCTTCCGGGAGGGAATGTCGCTCCGATTGCACTGTACAGGCCCTGCATGGCGTCAGCGACAGGGCTGGCTGTCGGATTGTAACTGAATGCTGTCGGGGTGAAGGACTCCCCAAGCTGCTGCGAACCGATTGTAAGCAGATTGTACAGGCTGGGCGGCTCCGTGTTTGTCTGGAGGTTCTGCAGAAGGTTCATGCAGTATGGCACGGTGGTAATTGGTGCCCGGTGGATGTCGTTGAAGTATGGAAGCCTTGTATTGCCGTGATTGAGATCGTCGAATATCCAGTTCAGGTCGCTGCCTTCGTATTTGAAATTACCGCTGTTCAATGGATCATTGGGCTGACCGCCTGCAGTCCAGTTGTACATCAGGCTCAGCACCTCGGGCAGACGGTCCACACCAAGGCTCTTAACCTCTATTTCCACGGGTTCGTACAGCCAGGGACCGGTCGCGCTTGCAGCCATCAGCCAGCACATGTAAGTGCCCGGACTGGCTCCGTATGTATTTGAGACGGTCGCCTTGAAATTCGATCCCTGGAGTGTCAGGTTAACCGGGGAACCTGCTCCGAGTGCGCTCAGGTCGAGTTGCACTACCGCAATATCGTTCTGCCAGTCGTTAACGGCAACCTCAATTGTCTCAGAATAACTGCTGCCCGTTCCCAGAAAACCTATGCCGTTCACGATTCTCATCTCGTACGGCTCAGGGCAATTGGTTGGATGGCTGGCATCGACCGCGAAGCTCACGGCCATGTTACCCGGCGGCAGGACCAGACGGTACGTCGCAGCGTGTGTATCGCCACCGTTAAACGATCGAATGGTTTTCTCTTTCGCGAAAGCGACGAACGGGTTGAAGTCATAATTGCCCGGAATGTCATGAAGCGCGGTCCAGTTATCGGCGTTGGTAAGCCACTGGTCGTTGTTGAGAAACACGATCCCGCGAATATCGAAGCCAGTGATAGACGTGGGATTTTTAAGGAGAATCCTGACACTCAAGGTGTTCGTGGCCGGATCAACATCGAGAACGTCCATCTTGATGCAGTCCATGCAGCTCGGGGGCATCACGAAAGACGCTACGTTCAGGTGATTCCCTGCTGCACGCATGGGCTCAACCACGATGTCGAGCGTGTCACGATCGATTGTAAAATCCCATGCGCCCCAGAGCACGTGGCCTTCGGAATCCCGGTTATCAAGGGGGATCTGGACGTCCAAAGGAGGGGCAACAGGCCCTGAACCCTTACCGCATCCGAGGGTCAGCAGGATTAATATTCCAGTCAGAATAACCAGTGGGGTAGTTGACCGCATCTTAATCTCCTACACGTACGATATTGTGCTGCACAGGATACAGCAGCGCGTTCATTGTACCTTTCAGCTTTAAGTCAATACAAGCGGGATTTACAGATCTATGTCAGGCATATTGTGGTCAGGTTTTGCTCTTGATCGGCTGCTTTTCTTCCTCGACTTCCAATATAGCAGGATTATCGACAAGCGGCACAATCAGAACGACCTTGGTGCCCTTTCCTTTTTCCGACGTAATCTTTAACTCACCATTGATATCCTCAGCGCGTTCCTGCATACCCAATTGACCGAATGTGGCATACTTTTTCTGGCCCTCGGCTACTTCTTCGATATCAAATCCAACGCCATCATCCTCAACAATGAGGATCACTTCATCCTTCATGTACTTTAAATGTACCCATGCCGTATCACATTCAGCGTACTTTCGTATGTTGCTCATCGCTTCCTGGGCGATACGGAATACGGCGAGATTAACATGCTGACCGAGCTGACGTTCCTTGCCCTCAACCACGAACCTGACGTCCAGGTCAGAGATAGACTTCAGCGAAACGACAATTCTCTTGATGGTCGCAACCAGACCGAGGTCCTGCAGTGTCATGGGCCGCAGGTCGAAGATGAATCCGCGGATCTCATCGAGAGCCTGCTGGGCGATGGATTTCATACGGGTGATCTCGTCAGGTACCCGGCTGGGATCCTTCTCGTAAATCTTGGCAAGTATGTCCATCCTGAGCACGACGTTGGCTATTGCCTGCGCGGGCCCATCGTGAATTTCCCTGGCGATTCTCTGCCGTTCGACCTCCTGTGAACGGATAATCGCCGACGCCCCGAGGTGGCTCCTCTGTCCCGGAACAGCCTCAACTGCGCTCAGACGGGACTCGTTGAGTGCCTTTTGCTGCAGAAGTTCAGTGTTTTTACGCTGGGCGACAGCAATCAGGTCCAGGGTATTGATGGTCAACATCAGTCGAGTCCGGAAGGAATTATATGTATCAGACCATTTGTCGCGTCGACTGAGCTCGTTAACCTCGGACTCAATCGTGCTGAGGATCTCCATCAGTTTGTTCTGGGTATCAATGATCCCCATTGATCCGTCAGGATGTGATTCAGCATCAACTCCGGCCAGTTCTTTTACTTTATTTGCATGCTCATGGTGTTTCGCAGCCAGTTCTTTAATACGGTTACGCCTTACAATGCTGTCCGCTTCAAACTCAACAAGGTTCCCCTCTATTGAATCAAGCTCTTTTCTCAGATCTTTTTTCAGACGCTCAAGATGATGTAAAGCTATTTCTCCAGGGGTGGTCGGCATTATCTTTCACCTGTCTCTTCCCACTTCAACGCTCGATAAGCCTTTCAAATCGGTTTATTGACAAGGCTTTTCCGCTGACGGCATCGATCTCAAGCACTGCACCCTGGCAGATCACTGTACCCGATGCCACTTCGAATCTCACCGGAAGGCACGTTATAAATTTTTTAATGATGGCTTCCGCATCCACGCCCAGGACACCGTTCAAGGGTCCAACCATCCCGACATCGGTCTGGTACGCGGTACCGCCATCGAGGATGCGTGAATCGGCCGAAGGCACATGGGTGTGAGTACCCAGCACCGCGGATACTTTTCCATCGAGATGGATCCCCATCGCGACTCTTTCGCTCGTGGCTTCAGCATGAAAATCAACAATTATGATCGGTGTTGTATTTTGGATCTCCCTGACAAGCCTGCCTGCTGAGTCCCATGGAGAATTGATCGGGTCCATGAAGACCTGCCCGAGCAGGTTTATAACCGCGACTTTGATCCCGTCCCCGAGTTCGATTATTCCCCACCCGCTACCGGGATTTTCATCAGGATAATTGGCGGGACGGATTATATTGGAATACCTGTCGAACAGATCCGGGTAATCCTTCTGCTTCCATATGTGATTGCCTGACGTGATGAAGTCAATGCCGGATTCCAGTAACTCGCCGGCATTATTGACCGTGAGACCGTTGCCGCCGGATGCGTTTTCACCGTTGGCAATGACGGCATCAAGCGACAGCTCATCACGCCATGCCCGGACATGAGACTTGCACGCAAGACGTCCCGGGCGACCAACAATATCACCAAGCATTAGAATTCGTATCAACTTCACGATCAGATCCTCTTTTACATATTAGTATCGGCAGAAACGGTGAAATTCCCTGCATGATTGTTAAACGGCTTGAATGAAATAATAAAAAAAACCGTCCGGGTAACCGGACGGCATATATTTTATCTCATGTATCAGGATGAAACTGCTAGTCCCTGACAATTACCAGCAGGTAGTAGCCTGCATCCCATCCGCTGGCCATCGCGTACGCGACTACGTCAATCTCTACCGGCGTGGACTCACGTACAGAAAATTCACAGATGGGGAAATTATCGGTCATGTTATCTTCAGCGATCAGGCGGTTATTCTCGTCATACACACTTAAATCGAGGTCATCAACTCTCAGGCCACCCTCACCAAAAATAATGTAATCCCCACGCCCAAGCGTGATTCGAATGGTCCTCTGGTTGTACGGGTCTATCAGTTCAACTTCATCGTAGATCATCTCGTAGCCTTCATCGATGACCAGTTCCATGTAATCGTCCATAACTGAGCTGATATAATCCCAGTCCCTGCTGTCGTTAACTGGTAGATCGTAGTCAGAGGGTGGTTCGTAATGGCCCTCGTCATAATCATCGTATAGCAGCCCACCATTGCCATCGGCTGCGATTACCAGGACAAAATCCGTGATATTCCCGACCTCATATGTATACGGGACAACTTCAATCTCAACGAATTCCGATGACCTCAGGTCAAACGAGCATATCGGGTAATTGTCTGCGAGAGTATCGCTGGCGAGTTCATCATAGTATTCGTCCCAGACGTAAAGATCTATGTCATCCTCTTCATTGAGTGATTCGGCATAGATGTGGTAAGAGCCACTCTCGAGTTCGAACTCATAGTACTCGCTGGTGTCCCTGCTGAGTGTACCGGTAGATGAGTAAAGGACGTCGTAGCCTGAGTCATATGCCCAGTCCTCCCAGTACTCAAGGATCTCATCCAGATCACCGCTGTCAGTGGACCTCCAGTCATCGATATCTGAGACATCCGCTGCTGCCACGAAGCAGTAATAATCCTCGTACTCCCGCCCGTAGAAAGAATAGGCAACAATTTCAACCTCAATTTCCTGGGCACGACGGATTTCGATTTCCACCATGGGATAATTATCTGTAAGAGTATCCGAATCCAGTTCGTAACCATCCTCGTCATAGATATACATGTCAATGTCTTCGGTATCCTCTCCCCCTTCAGCCAGGAAGTAATAGGATCCGGACTCCAGGTCGAAGTAGTAGCTGACCGTGTGGTCTATATCGATCATGTCCACATCCGTGTAGAATGCTTCATAAGCCATATCTGCAGCAATTTCGACCCAGTCATCGAGCAGGTTCTCTGCATATCGCCTGCTTCCAGCCGATGCCGGCAGTGCCGCTACCAGCACAGCCAGCAGCATTACAGAAAATAATAAAGTTCGTCGCATTTGTTGTCTCCTCTCTCTGGCAATCCTGTTTTTCTTTGATTTTTCACCAGAGTCCTGGCATAGCCAGGCACATGAACCATACGTCTGATCGGAATTTATCTGAAAAGGCTCATTCTTCAGCCTGGTTATCTCGCGCAAGTAAAAACACAAGCCCTGTCCCGCTTGCAGCACCGTACTCCCACGGATCGACCTCAATATTCACAGTCCGCTCCCTGTCCAGCTCAAATCTACAAACAGGATAATTATTAGGTAGTTCATCCTGGCTTATCACATCGTCAGAATTGAACCTGACGTACATGTCGATATCATCGAACGGATTCGTGGTCTCGGCCACTACCATGTAACTGCCTGCGGGAAGCTGATGGGTAAAATAGATCGAATCATCACCCACTATCTGCGTCATCTCCCAGTGGAGCAACGTCGCATTCTCCTCACGCACGATCGAGGTCCAGATATCCAGGGCTTCCTTGGCTGGGAACAATTCCCTCTCGAAGCAGTCTGTGCCCTCCATAACTGCAAACGAGTAACTTCCGGTTGCACCGATAATACGAGCCTCGCCTGATGTAAGAACGATTGTGACCGCTGACGCTTCCGACAGATCGAAAGTTACAATGGGGGAGTTGTCGTTACCGTTATCCTGCCCGAGCTCCTCGCCGGATTCACTGCGAATGGCCATCCTGAGGGCAGTCAGATCCCATGATCCCCATCCTGCAACGGAATATGTCCCCTCCTCAAGGTCCATCGAAAATCCAAGGGTTTCCTCACTGCTGATCTCACCTGAAATTATCCCGCCGATGGCGTCACAGGGGATGTCATCGATACCGTCCAGCCACATGGGTTTGACCAGAGTAGACTGCTTGGCACCAGTGAGCATCAATACGGTCGAGAATATGAATAAAAGTGCAATGGAACGCTTCACATACGGAATCAACATATGATCCTCTCCTCCATGAGGTACACAGGATACATGCTTACCCTGATTAATGGAAGTGGGAAACTCTGTTAAACGTGAATACACGTTTCCCGGCCGTGTGCTATAATCCATTATTACCTTTAGAGGGGAGAAGGATGCCTGACACAAAATATGTCTTTGTAACGGGTGGGAACTTGTCCGGTTTAGGGAAAGGCCTCGCAGCAGCATCGATGGGAAGGCTGCTCAAGAGCCGCGGACTCCAGGTCAATATCCTCAAGATCGATCCTTATATCAACGTCGATGCAGGTACTATGAGCCCGTACCAGCACGGTGAAGTGTATGTCACGAAGGATGGAGCCGAGACAGATCTCGACCTCGGCCATTACGAACGCATAGTCGACATCGGCCTGACCGAAAAATCAAACATCACAACAGGCCAGGTGTACCAGGCGGTAATCGATAAGGAGCGTAAAGGCTCATATCTCGGTGCAACAGTACAGGTCATCCCCCACATAACCAACGAAATCAAGGACCGAATCCACAGTCTGAGTGACATCGAGGGTGAATCTCCCGACGTGATAATTGTGGAGGTCGGGGGAACGGTCGGCGACATAGAGAGCCTCCCGTTCCTTGAAGCCATTCGTCAGTTCCGCATGGAACAACCGCGCGGGCAGGTAATTAACGTCCATCTGACATACATTCCGTATATTTCAACGACCGGCGAGCTGAAGACCAAGCTCACCCAGCATGCAGTGAAGGAGCTCAGGGCTATTGGTATCCAACCCGACATCCTCCTCTGCAGGTCGACCCGGAGTTTGGACGACGAACTCAAGAAGAAAATAGCACTTTTCTGCAATGTACCAATCGATTGCATCTTCTCGAATGTCGACGTCGAGAATATCTACTTCATCCCTCTCGTTTTCGAGGAAATGGGCGTAGGTGAGAGACTTGTTGAATTACTGGGGCTCAAGTGCGACCGTCCGGACCTATCCGAATGGAAGGAGATGGTCGATGCAATCAAGAATTCGACAGGCATCCTGAAGATAGCGCTGGTCGGGAAATATGCATTGCTGAGGGACGCCTATATCTCCGTTCTGGAAGCACTTGCACACGGTGGTATCGCGAACAGGGTTACGGTCGATGTAGACTGCATCATCTCGGAAAAACTTGAGGGTAACGACAACTGGCGCGACATTCTTGCCGGGTATTCCGGCATTGTGGTGCCGGGTGGTTTCGGCGACAGGGGCATCAAGGGCAAGCTGCTCGCCTGCCAGTACGCACGTGAGGAGAAAATTCCGTTCCTTGGACTGTGCCTTGGCTTACAGGTGGCAACAGTGGAGTACGCGAGAAACGTTCTTGGAATCGAGGACGCCAATTCGACCGAATTCGATGAAATTTCCCAGAACCCGATCATCGACCTGATGCCTGAGCAGAAAAAGATCACGCGCAAGGGCGGCACGATGCGCCTGGGACATTACTACTGCGAGCTCAAACCCGGCTCAAAGGCTCATGAGGCATACGGTGTGGATTCGGTTAACGAGCGCCACCGTCACCGCCTCGAGGTCAACAACAAGTACCGTCCGATGCTGGAAAAAGCCGGCATGGTTATGAGCGGTGTGTCACCGGATGACCTGCTGGTCGAGATGATCGAGTTGAAGGATCATCCGTGGTTTGTCGCAACACAGTTCCATCCGGAGTTCCAGTCGAGACCCCAGAGGGCGCATCCGCTGTTCAAGACATTTATCAGGGCATCGAAGGACTACCAGAAGCGGGTAGAGGAACTGTCGCCCGGTATTAAACTCGAAGCAGAACGAAAAACCTGAATTTTCTCAATTCTGAGCCGTGCCCCGAATAGTCATCACATCAGATGTACACCTCGGCATCACTTCCCTCCCCCGGGTACAGAAGCTGGTTAAAGACATTGCAGCGCAGAAACCCGACGCGGTCGCAATTGCAGGTGACATCGGCGAGGGTGTCGAGAATATCTCAATCGTCCTGGAAGAATTCGCATCACTAAATATTCCTGTCGCTGCGTGTGCCGGGAATCACGACGTATGGAACATCGACAAAAAACACCCGTCTGAGGTTCTCTGGGAGAGGACACTTCCTGAAATTGCGAGAACAACCGGCACTGTCTGGCTCGAAGACGAAATCCTGATTGTCCACGGTGTCGCGATTGTCGGGACGATCGGGTGGTACGACTACTCCGCGCAGGATCCAGCATACAAGGCGTCGGATGAGGAAAATTGGCGAAGGAAGGGTGAGTTCGACGCGGACGCGTGGATGTGCGACTGGCCGTGGAACGATATCGAGTTCTGCAGGATGATCGAACCGGGTTTCCGTGAGCGGCTGAAACAGGCCCAGGACAATCCTGATGTGGGCAGGATTATCGTAGTCAGTCATTCACCAATCTTTGAAGGACAGATCAGGCGCAAACCCAATAATAAAAAATGGGGATTTTCGAATGCATATTACGGTAACCTGAATTTTGGAAAAATTGTAGCGGAGTTTGAGAAGGTGACGCATGCGTACGCCGGTCACACTCACGCGGGCATGGAGGGAAAGATGGATATCAAAGGACATCCGGTGAATGTGGTAACGCTGAACTCGCAGTACGACGATCCTGTTTACATTGTGATTGAAGTTTAAACTTTGAGAAAAAGAGGCACAGAGCAGGTAATCTGATCACCAGGTGCCTTCGGGTGTTAATTTCAGGAGGTATATATCCTGTGCACCTGCCGACGCGCGATATTCAATTCCCGTCTGTGGACAGAAATCTACTGTTTCCTCGAACCAGCCGCCAACGTATATGAAATCCTCTGCATCAATAGCGAGTCCATGACCGCGATCCCCTCCCGTTCCGCCCACCGGAAGGCACCACACCATCTGGCCGGACGGATCAAACCGGGTAATGAAAAGGTCAGTGGCACCGGACGTGGTCTGGACATACGACCCGGGACCGGGATCAAGGTCGACAGTTCCCTGGAAAAAGCCGGTTGCCACGATATCACCAGACTCAAATGCAACGATTCTCATAGCCTTATCGGAAGACGGCCCACCCCAGGTATTAGCCCATAGGTAGTTACCCGCTGGATCGAATTTGACAATGAAGCAGTCGTCGGAGCCCACAGATGTTCTCATATCCGTGCCGGGCCCGGGGTCAAAATCAACTATCTCCTTGTACCAGCCGCAGACACTGATGTCACCCACACCGTCAACCGCTGCACACCACGTCATGTCAGAGCCAAACGTTGTAGCTTCCGCTGGGCCACCCCAGCCTCGAGCCCATCCAAACTCACCATCGAGGTTGAACCTTGATACAAAGCAGTCATAACCGCCATTTGAGACCAGTATCTCCTCCCCATCTCCGGGATCGAAATCCACCCATTCGCTGAATTGACCTGTGACATACAGGCACTGGCCGGGAATATCCACTTGAATCGAGTTACTAGCCTCCTGGCTGCTGCCTCCCCATGCCTTTGCCCAGATAAAATCACCGGTGGTGTCAAATTTAGAAATGTAGTTATCGGTCTGGCCGGCCGATGTGTAATTCATCACACCGGGACCCGGATCGAGATCGACTGTTTGCCTGATATGACCTGTGACGTAGACATTCCAGTCTTCGTCGACTCCAACGCCCCTTGCGCGGTCGTCTCCGGAGCTACCCCACGCCTGTACCCACTGAAACTGGCCATCAGTTGAATATTTACACACGTACGGGTCGAACACACCGGCAGATGTCCTTGTCTCGAACCCAGTTCCCGGATCGAAATCCACCGTGTGCATGAAAAGACCAGCTACGTAGATATTGTCACCGCTGTCGATGGCTACCGCATGACCCCTGTCGTCACCAGGCCCGCCGTATGTTCGTACCCAGATCAGATCACCGTCCGGTGTAAATTTACAGATAAAAGCATCGCATAAACCTTCTGCGGTCCTGACTTCCTCGCCAATCCCATCAATGAAATCAACTGTGCCACCGAAAAGACCCGTGATGATGATATTTCCGGAATTATCTACAGCTATCCTGCGCAGGGTGTCCTTATTGACATCTCCGAAAACTTTTACCCAGCCTAAAAGCTCCCTCAGGTTAATGTCACTGACGTCCCATGCGCTCACGTAACCCAGGTTGCCATCGGGCTGATTGTCATCGACCCTTACCAGCAGTGGTACGGTGACATCATCAAGCCCGGTTTCATTCTGGATGGAACCGGTGTAAAGCCAATTATTCTCTCCAATCACCGTTGAATACTGGAGTTCGGATACTCCACTGAAAAGCTCCGGAGATTCGACAACGACTGAGGAAATCGTGTCCGAACCCTGGTGATCGTAAACCAATACGTTAACCTGTGATGTGCCGTTCGGCCCGTCATCGATTCCGGGTCCTACGTGAGTGTCGATACGGTACGCCTCCATGCAATTAGCCTCGGGAGGAAAGTCAACGAGGGGATCGATAACATTATCAACGGGATACCATGATGCATCGATTGCATAGCCAAAATGAAATCCGCCTTCGGGTACAGTCAGGCTGTACGTGCGTGTTTCAGCGACCGTGGAATCGAACATTCGCCTCTCGGCATTGCGCCTGTAGGCAAGGTATGGATTCAGGGTCGAAGTTAAGTCGCCGCCGGATGCGTACTTACCGGTAAAATATTTCAGCGCAGGCCATTCCGGACTGTCTTCAGGAAACTCGGTGGGATTGAAGAGCGACGTGTATCCTTCAGCATAGTTCAATCTGGGCAGCAGGTTACCCCTCGCGATGTATCTGCCGCTGACAGGGAAGTAATAATCGGAGCCGGAGATAAAAATCCCGCGCACATCAAACCCTGTGAACTTCAGCAGCCCGGGAAAAGGATGCTGCAGGCGCACGTCGACACTGAGCTCATTCGGCCCGGACACAATAACATGCTCAATGATCAGGCAGGAGTCGCACGGTGCCACTTCCAGAAACCGTACTGTGTTGAAATGAAGCCCTGCCGTTCTGAGCGGTGTCGCTTCGACGTACTGATGATCAGCTGAAACATCGACAAGCCAGAAACCCCATATTGAACGGGTCCTGTTGCCGGAGTTTGACGTGTTGACGATGTTCTGCCCCTGGATTCCCGGATCGACGGGACCTGTACCGCTGCAGGCTGCCAGCAACAGCACAACGAACAGGATAACCAGGTTAATTGTCAATCGCATTTGCTCTACTCCTGAGTAAGCAGGGGTGATGCCGGGAGGAAATGTAATTTTAATATACCAGCCAAAGGATAATTGTCAACGGCGACGGGAGTTGTGTTTTCAGAAACTAGTTTCAGCTGAACGCTTCGTTTTCCTTTTCCCATGCGAGACGGAATTCCTCGAATTTATCCACCTCGTACGCGCTTCCGAGGATGATCGGACAGCGATCGTGGACCTGCGACGGCTGCTTGTCCAGGATGTCCTCGCCGGTGCCGGTTACCGCTTTACCTCCGGCTCGTTCGAGCATCCAGGCGAGCGGTGCGGCCTCGTACATCAGGCGGATTTTCCCGTTCGGATAGTCCTCGCCTGCAGGATACATGTGCACTCCACCTCGAACCATCGTGCGGTGCACATCGGCAATTAACGAACCTACATGACGTCCAGACGCTTTCTTCCCGACACCGGAATATTCCTCGGTGTGCAGCCAATCGTAGAACTGACGCACGTACGGCATCCAGAGGTGTCCCCTCGCAGTGTTCACGCTGATCGTATTCCCCCGGCCCGGGATTTTAATGTCGGGCTGTGACATGTACCAGACACCGATAGCCGGGTCGAGCGTGAATGCGTCGATCGAGCCCTCACAGGCATAGACAAGAACCGTCGACGGGCCGTACATTACATATCCCGCGGCGACAAGGTCCCTGCCCGTTCTAAGGATATCCTCATCGGTCGGCTTGCCGGCTTTCGTTACGCGCGTCCAGATAGCAAAGATCGATCCGACAGTCACATTGATGTCGATGTTGGAGCTGCCGTCGAGCGGGTCGTACGCCACGACATACTGCCCGTCCTCGTTTCCCGGAACGATATGGACGCCGTCCTCCTCCTCCGAGATCAGGGCGCAGCAGAGACCGGTCGATGCGAGAGCCTTCTTGAAGTTGTCGCTGGCCTTGTTATCGAGCCATTTGGACAACTCGCCTGACGGGTTCACCCCTTCGGTCTGATTCATCGTGTCCGCCATGCGGGACCGGTTGAGGTCGTTCGACGTGACCTTCGCCGCGATCCCGATCCGGTCGATGAGAGTGGAGAGCCGTCCGCTTGCACCCGGATACGAGGACTGGATTTCGAGTACCCTGTCGAATAATGTGTCGGGAGTCATAGTAATAGATATTGTAACTGGTAAGTTGAAGAATTTCGAGTGGAAGGACTATCGCGATGTCAGATTCCCCTGATGCTGATAATCGCGTCGATGATATCTTCCCTGATCCACGCTTCGGGTTCGACACCGAGACGCCATTCGAGGGCTGCAAGTGTACGTTCCTGTGCGTAAGTGAATTCACCAAAATATGGGAACTCCTCGAGGGAACCCACGCACACATCGCGTACAAACAGATCAGGATTATCCAGCTCTTCAATGAGGATGTAGACAGCGTAGTCGGACCGCATGTTCCGTAAGGCATAGCAGGTCGAAAACGGATACAAATTCACAGCATTGACCAATGTCGGCATGAATTCGATAAGGCCTGTGTGCCCCATCGTGTTGAGTGCCAGCTCGGCCAGGATGTTATTGCCATCGGCAACAGCCTGGGCGTAGATGATTTCCAGCGCACCCCAGATGTTGTCGTAGCCCCATGTGTCGATGTCCGGGATGAAAATCATCGGCTGCATGAGACGGAAAATGAAAGAATCTATGATTTCCTGCGACACGTTGGGAGGGATTTGATGCGTCGGACAGTCGGGAGGCCATGGTGGGAGTATCGGCGTACGGCTTCCGCACCCGGATGTCAATGTAAGAAACAGGAGCAGTATTAGTATTGCAGCTTTTCTCATATGCGCCGATGGGACATCGCCGCTCCCGCGGACCAGAGGTCCCCGCTCCCAGTTTCAGATCCCAGTCACAGCGACCAGTCTCCGCTACCAGTTTCGGATCCCAGTTTCAGCAACCAGCAGGTAATAAATCAATTGTTAACTTATGGTCAGGGATCCAGATTGATTAAAACTGGATTCCGGCATTGTCACCTGCGAACCTTGGGTCGAGAAGTATCATCGACCACATACGGTAGAACGGATTCTGTCCGGCGGTAAGCGGATTCAACGCGTTTCCAAGCTCTCCCGCGACTCCCGTCGGAGCCTGGACCGCGCCCATGTCCTCCAGGAGCTGGTCGAACAGTCCGACCTTCCCCAGTTCGTCGACCGTATAGTTCTCACCAAGTCCGGCCTTCTCAGCAGCACGGTCGAGGGCATCCTGCAGTCCACCGAGCCGATCAACCAGCCCGAGGTCAATTGCTTCCTCGCCGTTGAAGATCATCCCTGTGGCGATATCTTCGATATTCTCCTCGGTAATGGCATCGCGACCCTCAATGATTGCGTCCTTGAACTGGTCGTGGACCTGGTCGATCATTCCCTGGAGCATTTCACGTTCTTCTTCCGTGACAGGACGGGTCGGGCTTCCGATATCCTTGAATTCTCCCGCAGAGATTGTCTCATCCGTAAGACCAATCATCTCGTACAGACCCTCGTAATTCATGAACTGCATGATTACGCCGATTGAGCCTGTCAACGTCGCGGGATTCGCGAAGATCTCATCGGCCGGAGCCGCTACGTAGTAACCACCCGACGCAGCAACGTCAGCCATCGACACGATCAACGGACGGTCGGTCTCCTTGAATCGCATGAAAGCGTCGTATATCTCCTGGCTTGCTGCCGCCGATCCTCCGGGAGAGTTGATCCGAACGACCATCGCCTCGATGCCGGGATCATCGATTGCCTGATTGACCACCTCCATGATGTGGTCGCTTGTCGTTCCGGCCGAGAAAAACATGCTGTCTCCCGATGCACCAGACATGATGATGCCGTCGATGCGCAGCAGCGCAATCCGTCCGGGAAGCGTCGGTACAGCGCATGATGGAACCAGTGCAAGCACCATCGCAATAAAGATGAGGGTTACGACTAGAGGTAGGAATATAGCCTTACGGGACATAGTATTTCTCCTGATCTTATTCTGAAATCATTCTACAATGAAGGGAACCGTCTCACAACTTGTAGTATCGACTATCAGGTGCTAAATTCGGTTCATGGCACCGCAGAAATGGCCTGTTGAGTACGTTCTTGCAATGAACCTGAAGCGTATCAGGAAAGACAAAAGGATCACAGAGGAAAACCTGTCGAGATGGGCCGGGCTTACTGTGAGGGCGTACAGGGACATCGAGGAGGAACGCTACGTTCCCAAACTGGTTGTGATCGTCAGGCTTGCCCGTGCCCTGGGATGTAAACTGGATGATCTTATTCCACTCGATGAAGTGGAATGAATACCAATAAATCTCCTTCAGGGGTGTATCATGAAGAGAATCGCGTATGTCAGCCTGCTTCTGGTGCTGATTACACTACCTACGTTCGCTACGGAAACGGACGTTCCATCTCCACTTCCAAAACTGGAAGAGCCGATCACCATCACCGACTGGTGGGTGATCGGACCGCTTCAGGCCGGACCACGTGAGGCGCTCGCGAATCCGCTTGCCGGAGCATTGGATTTCGAAACCAACGAGGTCGACCTGTCACAAACCTACCCGTCGATACATGAATTCGGCGGCGAGGTTAGCTGGCAGAGCACTACTGTCGATGAAGAGGGCAACCTGTCGGTTAGTTTTGAGAATGCCGACTGGGAAAAGATCATGGACGAGTGGGGTGTGGCTGGAATCTACTTCATGGGTGCTGCCTACTCGACCTTCGAATCCGAACGCGAATGCCGCGCGATCGTAAACGCGCACCGTATCGGGAGTTTCTACATCAATGGACGTAAATATTCCGGCGACCCGTACGGGCACCGTCTGATACAGACCCCGGTGATACTCGATGAGGGGATTAATCATGTTTATTTCGGACTCGGGGGTTTCGGAGGCGGGGATTCAGCGAAATTCGAGATCCTGCCACCACCTGAGGAGGAGATGATCATTCTTGAACGGGACATCATGGTGCCGGACATAGTG
>JAUWTM010000020.1 GCA_030614715.1 Planctomycetota bacterium | reverse complement strand
GTCATGCTTTCAATGCCTGGCAGACGTCTTCCCAGAAGGAATCGATGCCATCGCCTGTGACAGCGGACAATCGAAGCCCGTTCATGAGGTCTCCCCCGGAGATGACAATTTCACCGGGCTCCTCGGATGGGTCGGGGTACAGGTCTGATTTCGAGAAGACCGTCATCTTCGGTATGCCGCCTGCACCTATGTCACTGAGTGTTCTCTCGACCACTTCCAGCTTGCGAAGCCAGTCGTGGTCGCTTCCGTCGACCACTATCACCAGCAGGTCGGCGAATATGGCTTCCTCAAGCGTCGCCCTGAACGCCGCGACCAGTTCTGTCGGCAGGCGGTCGATAAAACCAACGGTGTCGGTGATGAGCACTTCGCGTTCCAGCGGTGCCGCGTACGCCTTCCGGGTGAGGGGATCGAGTGTCGCGAACAACCTGTCGTCCGTGTACGCTTCCGGCTTGCCGGGTCCTGACAATGTGTTGAGGAGCGTGCTCTTACCGGCGTTTGTGTAGCCCACGAGTGCTATCAGCGGGACGCCTGACTGACGCCGTTTACGTCGCTGGACCTCTCGACGCTGCCCGAGCTGCTCGATTTTCTTACTGAGGTTCGAGATTCGCTTCCTGATAACCCGCCTGTCGGTCTCGAGCTTGGTTTCGCCCGGTCCGCGCGTCCCGATACCACCACCGAGTGCGCTTAGTTCCTGCCCACCGCGTCCTTTCAGCCTGGGAAGTAAGTATGTCAGCTGTGCAAGCTCTACCTGGAGAATGCCCTCGGAGGTCTGTGCACGGAGGGCGAAGATCTGGAGAATCACCTCGGTACGGTCGAGTACTTCACACCCGACGTAATCTTCGATGTTCGCACGTTGAGACCCTGAAAGCGTGTCATCGACACAAAGCAGTCCTGCACCTGTCCTTGCTACCTCGTTTTTGGCCAGTTCAAGCAGATGTGCCGAGATAAGGGTGCGACCTTCGATCGTCATGTTGCGCTGGAAGACCTCCCCGGCTATCCCGACAACCATGCTGTCGACTAATAGCCTGAGCTCCTCGAGCGGATCGTCGAGTGCGTTACGTTCATCGCGTTTGTTGCGTATCGTAAAGCCGACAAGTACAGCATTCGGCATGGCATTTTGAGTTTCAAACGACATAACTGCTCCTTATTGTAATGAATAAAGGGGGAAAGTTCAGGCTGAACGACCCGATGTCGAACATTCTGTTTCCCTGTGGGAAAATTAAATGGTTCCCGGGGGGTACGGAGTTGGGAACGTGGGCTATACTCGTCTTTTCATCATAACATCAACGACTCAGAGGTATTGATCCGGCTCTGAATACAATTCACACCTGTCTGATCAGGGTTGGTGCCGGATTTCATTAGTTATCGTATCACTTTAACCGGGAATATCAAGGTGAAGACGGTCTGTCTCTTGACAAGGGGAGTTTTATGTAGTATATAATGATTAAGTGATATTAGTAATCTGTCTGACCGGCCTTTTATCCTCCTCTCGTATCCGTTTAATGTATTGACATCTGAGTCCTCCAATTTCGAGTATCCGGACTGATAATTGAGCAAGGTGAATCCGCTTACCCGGCTCTCTATGATTTGATCACAAAAATATCAGGGGATACTCGCTCCCCAAATAAGTCCCAAATCCCGGCACAACAATGCCGGGATTATTATTTATGTAACCCGTGAATAAAAGTGTTCGCTAAAACCAGGGTGATTTGATTCGCTCGGACTGAACACAAATTTCGTTGATTCATGTTACACTTAATTGTCAGACACAAGTAGTGAGGAGAGGGAATCCCTGACTACCGTAATCAAAGCGATAACGACAGCCTTAGCACTCATCCTGTTCATGCTGGTTCAGGTATCGTGTGTCCCATCGACACCCGACCGCACTGTCAGGACCTACCTTCAACTTCTCTCGGGGGAACGAACTGTAACTCAATCGACGCTTGAATCCATAACCACTGAACATTACCGCAACACTGAGCATCCACACCTTGCGTCGCTTGCAGTTGAGAGTCGCGAGCAGGCTCTCGACCTTGCGGACGAACTCAGGGATGACCCCGCTATTCATGCGTTCATGGAGAAAGTGATCTGGGACACCACATATGAGACTGTTGTGGGTTCCGACAATGAAGCGAGGGTGGTTGCATGTGTTGCGATCACCGAGCGACGTCCCGGTGACATGGATGATATCCGTGAGATTCCGGACCTGCCTCCGGAACTCCTGAACATCCTGGAACATGCTTCGGTGCTGTCGTTTGATTTCGTATTGAAGTTGGAGGACGGACGGTGGAAGATCGACGAGTTCACGGTCCCTGAAAATCTACTCGACCTCCTCGATATTCCCGACGCTGATGAAAACAGTGGTGACTCTGATCCTACCGAAGAAGAAACTAACCAGGAATAAAAAAAGCACCAGCCGTTCAATTAATCAGGAAAAGGGCTGGTGCTTTATATTTTAGTTTAGATTTATAAACCTACTCTGCAGCACCGCTGATTATCCAGTCGATCAGCATCTGGATCTCCTCGTCAGAAAGCTGTGCGAAATGCGACCCGTCCCGAATAGCTGTTACAAGCCTGCTCCCATCTGGATCCCCGGGAGCCATAACTCCCGAATCCATCATCGATGAGTAACTTGTCAGATCGACATCGCCCATCGCTCCAGCCCCGTGACAGCCAGTACATGTACCGTCGAGAAACGCGAAGATGTCATTAGTCCACGTGTAGCCTGCAGCTTCAGGTTCCTCAACAGGTTCAGGCTCCTCAGCAGGTTCAGGTTCTTCGTCTTCCTCAACTGCGCCACCTGATGCCGGATTAAACTCGGGTGCGTTGTTCCAGATCCACGCACGGATCATGGAAAGGTCTTCGGATGAAAGAGTCCCAGGATGGCCCTCGACTTCAATTTTCTCAACAAGGGGACTTGCATCCGGATCACCCGAAACGATCAGGTCCGAATCCATGAGAGAATCATACGTCCGGACATCAAGACCCCCCATCGCGGCGGCACCATGACATGAAGCGCACTGGTCCTGGAAAATTTCCCCAATGTCTGTGTCCCAGTAGAATTCAGGAATACCCTCAGAGAATTCTTCAACCTCTGCAGGCTCCTCTATTTCCTCCGGCTCTTCGTCGAGCTCTTCAGGCTCATCGACTTCTTCCTCAACAGGCTCCGGCACGATATCACCGGCGGGAGCGCCGGCTTCGATCCAGTTCCTGACAGTCTCAAGTTTGTCAGCTGAAAGAGTCGCCTGGTGAGTGCCGACTTCCATTTTCTGGATGAGATTGCTTCCGGATGCATTACCGGGGACCACGGCTCCTGAATCCATAAGCGCATCGTATGTCGAAAGGTCCAGTCCGCCCAGCTGCATTGTGCCATGACACGAGACACAGGATTCCTCGAAAATTTCTGCAATGCCGGATGCCCATGTAAGGCTCGTGGCATCTTCAGTTTCATCATCCGACTCAAGCTCTTCAGTTCCATCCTCGTTGAACGCAATCATTGGTTCGCCGGACGGATAAACCCATTCATCATCGGTTGTTTCCGGGGCTCCATGCACAAGCCAGACATACAGCCGTGTAATTTCCTCAAGCGGGAAATCCGGCACATGGTTCTCTTCGGTCAGTTTTCTTAAAAGGCGGCTTGCGTCCGGATTACCTGGCACGACAACACCGGATTCCATCATAGAGTCATAACTGGTGAGATCGAGATTTCCCCTTGAACTGACGATGCCATGACAACCGTTACAGAACACAGTGAAGACCTGCGAGACGCAGGAATCCCAGGAGATATCATCGACACTGTCACCGCAGGCGTTGCCATGCATCCTGAATTCCTGATCCTCGGTCGTTGGTGAAAAAATGGTCACGTTTTCCGGCGGTACTATTTCCTCAACTGAAGTTTTTTCGAAATACGCGAACCAGATTACCCAGCCCATGATTATCACGCATATGAAGAGGTACTGCGGGAAGAGGAATTGCCAGAACCTTTTCTTACCTGCAGGATCTACAACTGTTTGCTTAAGGCCGAAACGAATGTCGGCAAGTTCGAGCGGGTGGTCTTCCATCATCTGCTTCTCGGTCATGTAGCCTGTGAACATGCTCGTATTCAGGTGCTTGATCAGTACGAAATAAAAGTGCCAGACAATGATAGCGAGGACTGCCAGTATCGCCTCGAGGCCATGCGCGACTTTCGCGGCAGGAATAACCTCACCGGGAAGTATTTTCGTCGTTGCGACCGGATTCCACATCATGAATCCGGTAACCGCCATGATGACGGTTCCCCAGATGACCGCCCAGTACTCTGCTTTCTCTGCGAACGTGTATCGTCCTTCCTTCGGTTTTTCTTTAGAAAGGCCGAAGTTGTAAGCGTATGCCTGCATTGCGTTGACAGCGTCCTGCCAGCCCGGTGCAATTGTACTTGGTTTGAGAGTCATGAAAGCCCTGTATTGAGTCACTCCGAGGTGGACCAGGGTCTGGGCAATCATGATAATTGCACAGACATGGTGCGTGTGCCTTACGTTTTCTATACCACCGAACAGGGAGATAACCCATTGTGAGAACGTTGCGTCAGCGAAAAATTGCACCAGTCCGGTGAAAGCGATTAATGTGAAGTTAACCGCGAGAATCCAGTGCTCGATTCTGTATCGCAGCGGGAATCTCAGGAAGAGGCTTGATCTATCCATTGTTCTTCTCCTTCCTGATATCGATTCTCTGCCGGATGAAGTCTGAAACAACGAATACCAGCATTCCCCCGATTACTGCAGGTATACGCAGCCTGTAAAACCATGTGACCCAGAAGACTATCGGGGCTGAATCCAGGCTTGCGTCGTAATGGCTCATCCACGCGTCGGGGAAATTTACCGACGCATTCGGGTGGCATTTCCTGCACGTCTCAAGCAGGTTTTCTTTCAGTACGTGAGAGTTCGGGTCATCAGGTGGGAGAATATCGTGCACCCCGTGACAGTCTACACAGACGGCTTTATCAGTCTGCTGATCCGGTGCGACCTCCTGGAACAGGACTACCGTAGTACCATGGAAGTCCCTGACCCACGTGTCCATCACGTTTGTATTAATACCGTACGGATCCATCAACTCAGGGTCGGTGTGACATCTCGCGCAGATCTCGGGTGAAAATAGGTGAAACTGACCATTGGATGGTCCTTTAATTGTATGAGCACCGTGGCAGTCGACACAGCCGGGGACATCCGGATTGCCTTCTCCCAGGAGCGCGGATCCATGAACGCTGTTCCTGTACAGGTTGAAAATCTGTGAATGACAACCCTGGCAGGTGTGTGAAATAATCGACCTTTCGTGCCTCAGCGATATCGTGTCATGCGATCCATGACAGTCGGTGCAAACTGCGGCTTCAAGGTCTCCCTCTGCCAGTGCAATTTCATGGACGTTTCCGCTCAGTTCTGCCGTGACCTCAGAATGACATTCGATGCACGTTGTGTTTCTGGCGATCGTGTATGTGCGGTGCGACTCGAAGTCAATTTCCGGATGCGGGTATCCGGTGATGTTGCTGTGACACTCACGGCACGATAAACCGGCCTCGCCATGGACGCCTGCGTTGAACGCATCCTCATCAACACCCTGGTTGATTACCTCACCGGAAGGCAAAGTCGTGGTAAGGTTAGGATTATGGTGACACATGAAGCACGTATTGTTATCGGGATTGGGTCCCGGCTCACGGTCCTGGGCATTCGCATCAGGGGCTGACAGGATGATGGTCAGCCCAATAACGGCGACGATCAATCCAACGGATATCAGCCTGTCAGGGCCGTTCTTGCCCATCTTTTTGATTTTTCTTTTTCTCATGAGATGTCCGTGAATTCCGATATTATGATTTTTATAACAAACCGGTTGTAAGTGAACACTCACAGCCGGAATCCGCATTGTCCCATCACACATTTGTGACGCTAACACATGGGAATCCAACATTCAAGCGGTACAGCGGGATTTCTAAGTAAACACTCACTCGCATGCGTAAATCATGCATTGATAAACAGGACACTATTTCATCGCAGCCCGCTTGAACAGACACATACAGATTTCAAGTAAATGTTTTCCTGAATATAAATAACCTTGCTCAACTTTTCACATTGACTTCCACAGGTGGGCATGTTAGCATTTTCGCTCGTTACAAACATGTTAAATCTCTTTAAGGTGGAGGACCTTCATGCTAACCAGGTTAACACTCTTTTTAATGATCCTTGCAGTGCTTGGAATTACTGTGGCTTGTAACGGCGGCGACGGTGTGATTCCCACCGATCCGACCATAGCACAGTTCATTTCAGTTGATGTCTGTGAAGGCTGCCACAAGTCCACGGCAGCAGAATGGGCACAGACCCGACATGCTTTTGCTTTACCGGACCTTCTGGCATCCGGCCATGCCGGAGACCATTGTTTACCCTGCCATACTGTCGGATTGGACGGTAACCCGGCAAACAGCGGTTACGACGACCCGGATCCTACAGTTGCAGAAAGATTCGGCGGCGTACAGTGCGAGGGATGCCACGGGCTTGGTGGCGATCATGTAGTCACGTTCGATCCACTCCCGGCAAATGTTGGATCGGGACTATGTGCTGACTGCCATGTTGGATCGCACCATCCGACCTATACAGAATGGGAAACGAGTGCACATGCAACCTCACTATCAGGGCCAAGAGAAACAAACTCACACTTCAGCCTGCATTGCCTTGAGTGCCATTCTGCTGATTACATTTTTGCAGACAGTGTTTCAGAGGATTCTACGCCCGATGATTTCCAGTACGGCATTTCGTGTGTTGTCTGCCACGATCCTCATTCTGGTGAAAACGAATACCAGTTGAGGGCAGACGTACTGACCCTATGTTATGAGTGCCATACATCTGATGGTGCCAGTCCGGGATCCTCACCGCACCATCCGAACGGTGACGTGTTACAGGGTCAGGGCGGTTATGAGTACCCGGGAGAGGATTACACAAACTCGGCACATTCATTCATTGAAGATGCCTGTGCAGCCTGCCACATGTGGACATCACCTTTCGATGCTACTGGCAACGGTGAAGATGCAATCGCCGGTCACACTTTCCTGCCACTCATTGAAGCGTGCCAGGAATGCCACGCGTCGGCAACGAGTTTTGATTTCATGGGTGTTCAGAGCACAATCATCTCACTTATGGCCGACCTGGAAGCCGAGCTTGATCTGGCAACGGATGATGACAAGCTGACTCTTTCATACGAGAGAGCTACATTCAACCTTAAATTCGTAGATGCTGACAGCTCACATGGTATACATAATCCTGATTACACCATGAAGCTTCTGATGGATTCTCTGAACGATTTTGAGCCCACCACAGAATAGGGCGGGTTCAAATATTCGAAATAACAGCGATTATCTTTTAGGTCCTGACCTGAAGGAGGATAGGACTATGTTAAAATCTGGACGAAACCTGACTATGTATGTGAGCTCAGTAATGGTGTTCCTGGCAGTAACCTTGTTCTCAATGGCTGGATTCAGCCAGGACTCGGATTACATGGACAGTTACACTGGCGCTGACGCAGACATGGTTGGAAGCGATTCGTGCACGATGTGCCATCGCGATTCAGCGGTGGAAGGCTCTCACGTCGATACTTTTGATGGTGATGAGGACTGTGCAGATTACGGTTTCGGTTGCGAAGCCTGTCACGGTCCCGGCGGCGATCACATGGGTGACGCTGACGGGATTCTGCGATTCACCGAGATGTCAACCGGTGATGTCACAGACAACTGCACGGGATGTCACGACGACCAGGGATCATTCAACCTGGGAGACTGGGAGGACGGAACCCACCTTGGTGCCGGTATGTCCTGCCTTGCCTGCCACGGCGGACATTCATCCAATGATATGTTCCTTCATGAAGATGGAGCGAACGCAATGTGCTCGAGCTGTCACGCTGAGGTTGGTGACCAGCTTGAGGCCGGTGATCATGGGGTCCCGGGATCCGATATGACATGCGCGGATTGCCATAATCCGCATGAATGATTAGAAAATTAGCCCGGATCTGATGATCCGGGCTTTGTTTCTATCTATTAAGTAGGTAACCCGTTGAAATGCCACGGTTTTCGTTGTGGTATTGGGTTATTTTTTTTAAAGTCCCAGTAAGGGAGGCGTTCAAATGCCCCAGCGTAACTTGTCCTGGTTCCTGCCAGGAGCAGGTCTTTTAGTATTAATACTTATCCTGCTCAGCTCCAGCGCAGGCTGGACTACTGAAGATGATTACATGGCCGGTTATACCGGTGCCGACGCAGATCTAACAGGTAGCGATACCTGCGTGATGTGTCATCGGGATTACGTTCCGGAATCGCTCTTCTCGCACCAGGCATATATTGATAATGATACCGGGTCCGAATACTACGGGTTCGGCTGTGAAGGATGTCATGGTCCCGGAGGGAACCACATGGGTGATCCCGAAGGAATTATCAATCCCCCCATGCTTGATGCTGAGGGAATTACTGATCTCTGCTCGAAATGTCACTCAAACCTTCGTACTTACGACTTGCAGGAATGGAACCTGAGCGAACACTACATGCTCGATGATTCCTGCCTGGGATGTCACGGTGGTCATTCAGACTACGATGACTTCCTTACTTACGAATCCAGTGAAGAGCTTTGCTACACGTGCCATATGGAGAAAAGAGCCGAGTTCAACATGAGATCACACCATCCGCTGGATGAAGGCATCGTGGGTTGTGACTCATGCCATAACCCGCACTCCGGCGTGTACGACGGACAGCTTGTTGCTGACAGTGATGAGCTCTGCTTCTCCTGTCACGCCGATAAGGAAGGCCCGTTCATATACGATCATCCGGCCGCAACAGCTGGCGACGGCTGCACAACTTGTCACTTTGCACATGGGAGCAACACGGACAGCCTGCTGGTGCTTCCTCATCGTCTCTGCCTGCAGTGTCACACTGATAAGGAACCATCCATTCATCACCCGGGAACCTGCTGGAGCTCAGGATGCCATGTCGATGTTCACGGCTCCAACACTCATCCCCTGTTCTTCGATTAGCCAAGATGAGGTGCTAACATGAGATTCGATTATTTCAAGATCCCACTCTTTTTAATAATTATTACTGGATTGTTTTTCCTGCTGGGAACCGCAGCGTTTGCAGAGGATGACGTTTCAGACACGGATGATCTGAAGGACGAAATTCAAATGGAGGACACTGGGGGTGACGAAGACGTTGTCGATGAGGATATAGACGACGATGATGGTGATGATGACGAGGGCGATGACGACGAGCCCGAGGACCTGATCGTTGCCGATCCTGAATACCTCGACGAATCGGACAACTCCGATCTGGACTTTTCCCTCGTCCTCAAACTTACCGAGAGCGGTGAGGATTCGTTCTTCTTCAGAAGGTACCATGACCCGTACGTTGATGATTCCGTTTACGTCAGGAACATCGACTACAGGGGCTGGATCACCGGTGACGAGATCGTCTGGTTTAACCTCGCCAATTCCTGGACCAGCGGCGTTAATGCTGAAATCGAATGGCTGCGTCCGGGCGACGTCTGGGCATGGGCACGATTCTATGATTTCGATTTCTTTGAGATCCCATCCACTTCGATGGCGTCGCGACGGGAATTTGCCGGTGGTTTCGATATCCCCACTGATAGCTCCGGTACATTCGGACTTGATTACAACTTCACGGAGTACGGGGTACAGCTGGTTGGTGACAGCGGTGCCACACCCGACTGGGAATCCAGCCAGATGAATTTCTACTACAGGTTCGACATGAACGGCTGGAACGGCACTGTCGAGTACGACACCAGGCATTTCGAGGATATGCGCAGCGATGCAGGCGATATCGATTACAACACCGGTTCGTTTCGTATCGGTCGTACATTCGGTGATTCAACTTACATCGAGGGTAACGTTCTGTATAACGTCGCGGAGGTCCACAACAATGAGGACCTTGAGACATTCCATGTCGGCGGGTACGGACGGTTCGTCGATGCTCTGGGCACCGACGGGTTCAATATAATTACGAGGATCAACTACGATGATCGTAACGACGGTCCATCCAACCTGCATCCCGCCGGTGACAGCTTTAACTTCGACCTCGAAGGTCAGTGGCGACCCTCGGATGATATCTATTTCTACGGCGCTTACGAATACGACAAGACTGAATACACTCACGCTGATCAGTACACTAATTTCATGTACTTCCAGGACAACGACAGGCCGGATAATCCATTGAATGTCTTCTTCGAGGATACGATCAGGACCAACCACTGGAACTTCGGCGGACGCTGGGAAATGTCGGATGATTTCGATTTTTCGGTCGATCTCGACTGGACCAATCGCGACGACCTCCCGATGACCGACTACGGTGGAACGGGATTCCCCACTCTCTGGTGGGAATCCGAATCGGACTACACATTTACTTTCCGCTACAACCCCGGCTCAGGCTACGGTATCTCCAGTGGTGACTGGCTCCTCAAGTACGAGACACAGGAGCGCGAGAACGGCCTCCGCGGGAGCACAAGCGGTGTCGACAGGTTCTCGATCAACTGGACCGGCATGGTAACCCCCGAGGTTTACCTCTACCTTGGTGGCGGTATGTTCAAAAGCGACAACACCCATCCGATACTTGGCTCCTTTGACCAGGACGGCCAGGAATACGGTGTCGGCTGGGCATGGATGCTGGGCGACAACTGGGACTTCTACGGTGATTACTGGACATACAACGTTGATGGGGCCTGGGGTTACGACCAGACGTCGTTCCTCGCGGGTCTCGGTTACGAACCCGATGAAAACTGGCGATGGGCACTGGAATATGACCGTATTGAAGGTGACTTCGATAACATTACGGCCCTGGACTACGAGGTCGAGGACCTGCTGCTTGAAGTCAGCTACCGGTGGTAAATAAAACAGACCATTTTTGACAATGATTCCCCGCAACTTTGCGGGGATTTTTGTATCTGACATGCTGTATGCATCATTGTAGATTTAGAATAACGGCGGCGAATATGATTTGACACTTGATACTCATAATCATATATTTACTGCCAGTCTGAGACCGGAGGAGAATATGTCTCGAAAATTTCTTACAGGCGTGATCATCGCCTTATCACTTTTTCTTTGCAGTGCAACGCAGGTAATGGCCCTGGACGGGGATTCAGATGTCCTTGGATTTCTGTCCGAGGACGCTGCAAGCGTGCTTGCTGTTGACATGGACGAAATCATGGATTACGCGCACGATGTCGGGATGACATGGCGCGATGCGGATGTCGCCCATTTTCTGGATGCCCTGGATTCAATTTCAGGCTTGATATCTGACGAAACCATGAAACCGGACGTACTGACCTTCTTCAGCCGTCTCCAGGGCGTTCAGGCACTGGAACTGGAATTCCTTACAGGAGATCCGTTAATGGTCCTGAACACCGGGTCGGCGGACGATCTGACGATTATTACCGGGTACACTGCAGCATATATCCTTGATGCTGAATTTTCGATTGCTGTGAAAGAGATTGAGGACGCTCTTAGTGAGTATTACTACCGCAGCATCGAGGATGAAGAGTCCGGTGAAGTGGAATACCCGTACGATTATCCCGAATCGATCTATGACCTCGTGGAGTTCGGTTACCTCGAGGCAATACCAGTTAACCCGTACACCGGTGAAGAGGTTCGGTTTATCGGTCCGGACGATGAGTACGGTTACGGTGATATCTACTACGAGCCAACCTCGTACGAATACACTCCAGACTCCTGGTCCACTTATCTCAGTAAAGCATTTTTAATCGGGGGCACAGTTGTACATGAAGGCTGGAAAACCAGTTACGTGCAGGCTAAAGACCTTGCAGACCGCCTTCGTGATTTTATGATGGATAACGAACTCGAGGATTTTGGTTTCGATGTGATATACGAAGGCGACTGGACCTACTTCTCACAGGAAGGCAAGAGTTACGTCTTCGCTTCCGGTATTCACTATCTCATTTTCGATGACACAATTGATGAAGTCATGGCTGCTGTCGAGCGATACGAGACCGGTACCGGCTTTTCCTTCGATATCCCGGACGATTTCGTCACCGAAGGTGCTTTCTACATCGATCAGACCGACGTATCAGCCCTGCTTGAGCACATGGACGAGACGATCTGCAGCGAGATGTGCTGTCCGATGACCGGTGGTGACATGGGTATGCCATCCGATATGTTCGATCCCGCAGGTATGATCGGCGAGATCATGGAGACAGTTGGTCTGGATGCCATAACGTACTCCCGCAACGCCTGCTGGCTCGAGCAGGGGAACATCAGGACGGTAAGGCATGTTGAGTTGTCGGGTGAATCATCGAGAAGCCTGGTCGGGTCGATTCTTAACGCTGATCCGGAGCCTCTGATGACCGCTGAAAATGGTCCGTTCGAGCTGATTGGCGAGATCGCCTGGGCTAATCCCGATGATTTCGCAAGGGCTTACGTTGACTATGCGTTCGAATTTCTGATTCGGATGAAGACCGACATGCTTGGCATGTCCGGTGAGGAATTTGATCCCGAAATAATGCTGGGATTAATGGGACTCGGCAATCTCGAGGAGATGGAATTCGGTGACCAGGCTTTTGCTATCTTCACAAGCTCTGTGGATCGCGGCGACGGCGTTTACTTCCCGGGCATGACAGGCATCATTGAAGCTGAAAACGAAGATGGCATGTACATTCTGGTTAGTGTTATGGATACTATGAGCCTGCTGGTTCGCGACTGGCCGTTCATGCTGGCACATTACGATGACGAGAACGCGTTCACATGGGTAGTCATTGATGAGCTGTGTCCCGCAAGCCCGACCGTCGCATGGACCGACGGCTGGATCATCAAAGGCTTGTGGCGCGAGGATGTACTTGCGGTACGCGACGCAATCGAAGCCGGTGAGCTGTTTGAACCGGACGGTTTGGATCCCGCCAACCTTCGATTACGTGTAAACAGGCAGGAACTTTTCAGGGGCATGGCGGATGTTGTGTACGTGATTCCTGAAAAAGGAATTCCAGTGATCGGAGGAATATTCGAGCTCCTTGCACAGCTTAGCGGTGACGATGAGACGTGCATGCTGGAAGTTACAGGTACCGATGATTACGTAGAAATACAGATGGACATGTCCATCGAGCTGTGTGAAAACCTTGTACCAATCCTGTCTTACTTTTTGAACGGCATTGCGTACTGGTAAGTCAAAGACGAAACGAAATTAATGGGACACCCACAGAAGCAATCAGGGTGTCCCTTTTTTATACCCGATCTGTTACCATACCCTCATTAACTCACCGGTCATCCGGGAGGTTCAAATGTCTGACATCCGTCGATTCACCCGTAAGAAAAAGGGCAAGGTCTTTCTCGGGCTCTGCGCGGGTCTCGGGGAGTATTTTAAAATCGATCCGTTGATAATCCGGCTCCTTTTCCTTCTCGGATTTTTCACGCTCTCTAGCGGACTTGCTCTACTTGTCTTTTACATCATTGCTGCGTTGGTTGTCCCTTATGGAGAAGTAATCTCTACCGCATCTGGAACAGAAACCTGACCCATGCGCCTGAATGTTCGCATACCTATTCTTGTCCTTCTGCTCACGGTCTGCTTATTAGTGCCTTCGACCGTTAAAGGTGGCTATAAGCAGGGACATCCCGAGTATCACAGGCTCACCAGCCGGTCGCTCGGGATGGGTGGAGCTACAGTTGCGTGGATTGATGACGCGTCTGCCATATTCCACAATCCTGCAGCGCTTGGACGCATCAGAAACCTGTCGATATCGCATGCACATTCACGTAATCACTTCCCGGGAGAGCTTGATAACCTCGACCAGCTCGACGCCGATCCGACCAGCTTCATCATCCCGCTGAACGGCATGTTTTTCGGCTTACCACTCGGCTCCGCGGGTGCGGGATGGGTGCTCCAGGGAGAGCTGGGTTACGATTATCGTACGAGAAACCAGGATACCGTTCCCGGGGAGCGATTATTCGGGATGGGTCCGGGCGACAGATCAGAAGGTGCTGGATTTCATCTCTGGCCGGGAGGATATATCGGGTATGCACACCGCATGAACGAGCACCTGTTCACTGGGGGCGATGACCTGCCCGATGACGTAACTTGGCGTCGCACTGGTGAAGGTTACTCGGCTGGTATTCAACAGACAGTGCTTCCCGGACTTCAGTACGGCGCTGTTTTCGAGCAGATGGATTACGACTACCTGCCGTACAGGGAAAATATCACGGGTGAAAGGACAAAGACTTTGAGAACGGGATGGTCGATACGTCCGACCGCATGGCTTCTGATCGCTCGTGATACTGAGAGCATCGATCTCAAGGAATGGCCGGAGGACGGAGAGGCGACTGTAACTGAGAGCGTTCGCTCACACTGGGGAGTGGAAATAAAACTTGGTGAATGGTTCGCGGTAAGGTGGGGATCGTTCGATGGGCTTCCAACATCCGGCTGGTCATACAAAATAGGGCCGTGGCGAAGCGATTCAGCGTGGGTTGATGGCCTGATGTACCAGATGGTCGATGGATTCCCGTCTCCGGCTCCGGAAATCTCTGGGGACCACGATATCTCCGATTATCATCCGACTGGATTTAACCTTGGTGGGTAGATACGCGCATTTGCGAGTCGCAAATGCGACAGATATTCATGCGCGAGTCGCGCATGATACATAACTAAGCCTGGTTTTTATTGTTATAATATGCAGCCCTTTAATCATGACTCAAACGCTTGAAATTAAACCTGCAGTACGTGCACGCGGCCTGAGTGTGATGCCCGGTGACAAGTCCATCAGCCATCGGGCGCTTATCTTCGCGTCACTTACAAACGGCACCTGTCGCATTGAAAATCTTGCGACAGGCGATGATATACGCTCAACAATACGGGTTCTCAGGGCACTGGGTGTTTCGATCACCCTCGCACCTGACGGTGAGAGCGCGATTGTCGAGGGAAGGGACGGCCAGTTCGAGAAACCGTCCGATCCGCTCGACTGCGGTAATTCGGGCACGACAATGCGGCTGATGGCGGGAATCCTGGCACCGCAGAAATTCGAATCGATACTCACCGGCGATGAATCCCTCCGCAGTCGACCTGCATACAGGATTGCATCGGTGCTGAGGGACATGGGAGCGGATATCTCGACCCAATCGGGTGGACGTCCACCGATTAAAATTAAGGGAACTCAGCTCAGGGGGATATCGGTAAAAGCTGAAACAGCAAGTGCACAGTTGAAGTCTGCCGTGATACTTGCCGGACTCTTCGCGAGGGGCGATACCGTATACCATGAGCCTCTGCAGACACGCGATCACACCGAAAGGCTGCTTCACACTCTCGTACCGAATGACCTGATAACAATCGACCGCATCGAGAAGACAATCACTGTTTACGGTGAACGTCTGCCGCTTCCACCACATGACATTGTCGTTCCCGGCGATGCATCATCCGCTGCTTACCCGCTTGTACTCGCTACAATGCTTCCCGAAAGCACCTGCACGCTTCCCTTCGTCGGCATGAACGCTGGCAGAATCGCGTTCTACCGTCACGTGCAGGCTATGGGCGGGACGATCGTGATGACCCGCGAGGACATACATGCCGGACAGGCCACCGGTGGAGAACCCGTCGGTGAAATTGCCGTAATGAGTGCGAAACTGAAAAATGTGCCGGTCGATCCAGAGCGGATTCCTGCCTTAATTGATGAATTGCCACTGCTCGCGGTGATTGCTTGTCTTTCAGACCGCCCATGGGAAATAACCGGTGCCGCAAGGCTTCGAGAGAAGGAAACGGACAGGATATCAGCAACTGCATCCATGCTGCGGAATCTTGGTGCCGATGTCAATGAACACCGGGACGGTTTGAGTGGTCAGGGTGGACAGGTATTTAAGGGCGGCACGATTGACACTAAGGGCGATCACAGAATCGCTATGAGTGCGGCGGTCGCGGGATGGTTATCGTCAGAACCCGTTAAGATAATCAATTCGGATTGCGTACGGATCAGTTTTCCCGACTTTTTCGAGAAGATGGCAGACCTGGTCGAGTACCATTGACCCGCTTAATTAATCGGGCACGTATTTGATCAGGAAAATATCGAGATTACCCGCGGTGGTTCGCTCGTCCACGTTCTGCCAGCCGAATTCCGGATCGAAATCGACTGAATGATCGTACGCACCGGTGATGTAATAACTCCCTGTGGAGTCCAGTGCCACGTCCCTTCCATAAGATGGCCCGAAGCGTTCGAGCGGACAGGTCATGGTCAGGTTCCCGTCGGCGTCGAACCCGCACATGATGATTCTGAGCAGGTAGAGATCGGTATACTCTTCTTCTGTTATCTCATCGCGAAGGTCACCGTTCAGGAAGAACTTACCTGCAAGGCCGACTGAGCCGTCAGAGCTTACAGCGATTCCGATGTCGTCCTCCTCCATCGATGTTCCCCAGCCTCTTGCCCACTGGTGATTACCATCGGAATCGAACTTGGTCAGGAACACGCTGCGCACGTTTGCAGCCTGGCGTCTTTCGCGGAGACGTGCAGGATTGAAGGCGACCCTCTCACCCCAGAAACCACCGACGTAGATATTCCCCACACCATCGAAACCAAGCGAGTATCCGAAATCCTCTCCTTCTCCGCCCCATGTCTTTGTCCAGACCTGGTTCCCGTCAGCATCCAGCTTACTAAAGTACGCGTCGGTGCAACCGAGCGATTCATGACCGTCCCAGCTGCTGCTCGGATCGAAATCGACAGAGCCGTTGTAAGCGCCTGTTACGTAAAGATTGCCGTCCGGACCGAATTTCACATCGTACGCGGCTTCACGCTCTACACCTTCACCGCCTTCGCCTCCCCACGTTTGGACCCATCTGAACTCACCTGATGAATTCAGCATCAACAGGTACGAATCGACCCGTCCGCTGGCTTCATACTCTGCGACTTCTGGACCTGGGTCCATATCTGCACGTCCTCCGAAGCAGCCCGCAATGTAGATATTACCGGCGTTGTCAGTGTCCAGGTCATTCGCCTCCGCCCACCATTCGCCGCCCCAAGTTTTCAGCCAGTGGAAGTTCCCGCTGGCATCGAATTTGTACAGAAAGGCGTTGCTCTGTATCGCTGTGTAGCTTTCCACGTTCCGGGTGGGATCGAGATCGACCTCGCTTCCCGAATACCATCCCGCTACAAAGATATTGCCGAAATTATCAGTCGCTACCGACGGTTCCGACCATATCGCAGAGCCGTCCCATGTCCTGACCCACTGGAAGTCTCCGGACGAATTAAATTTCGAGAGGAAAAACGCGTTGTGCTTCTCGACAAGGGCCACGCTGCTGCCGGGATCGAAATCGACCGCGAAGGAGAATATGCCGACCACGTAAACATTATTATTAATGTCCACGGCCACCTTGTTTCCACGGTCGTAGGTCGCTTCACCTCCCCACGTCAGTGCAAAATCGAGTTCTCCTCCCATGGTGTAATCGGATTCGAGATCGATAATTGATCTTGACTCAGCTGGAATAAACAGAAGGACTGCAACAAGGCAGGATACGCTCAGCCATTGAAGATTTCTCACGGGTTCTGACCTCCCGGACGCGGGGATACGCACTTTGGACAATGATAACCGCTCCAAGTTCAAATTCAAACAGCTTCTTTTGTTGATTGCAGAAGCAGCTGTATTTATATAGACATTGCGGGGTAAATTATTATTACCTGGCATGCATCGAGTGAAACATTTCAGCCTTTGACTCTGTATCACATACGAGGGCCGATTCTCTACCAGTGAGCCCTGAAAATGCTTAAATTGCCAACAATGAAAAGGAAGGAGCCGTAAAATGCGTTTAAAAGCCATCCTCATCATCATCGCTATCATGCTGATTGTACCGTTTACAGCGTGTTCCAATGGCAGCGATGCGGGAAATCCGGCAGTCCCTGATCAACTCTCTAATAATGAGGGTCAGGCCGTACCGGACCTGACACTTACAGGAGCCCCATCGGATGACTTCGAGATCCCCGCCGACCCGGACGTAGCCATCGAGCTTAGTCCCGGTGGCGAGGCCGTGGAGGGCAACTTTACATTCGGTGACGCCGCCGTAGCCGGAATCGAGGTCCGGATCGACGGTGAGCTTGCCGATTTCACAGACAAGGATGGGAATTTCGAGGTCCCGTCGATTCTGGACGGTCCACATGAGATTTCGTTCGGAATCCTCGGGAATGAGTTCCACTCACAGCCATACAGCCCGGTCCAGAGGTTCGCACAGGACTTTGACGATCCGGGTCCCGGGATCATGGCCGGATTCGTCTACGACGAGGACGGTGCGGTTCCCGGCGCGTTGGTGATTGTCATCCAGGGCGAAAACTACGCGTATGCTTTCACCGGGCAGTACGGGCAGTACTACCTTGCCGGAGCCCCCGGTGGAAACTGCCTGGCCGCGGTCATGGCCGAGTTCCACGACCCGGTTTTTGCCGCGGTTGACCTGCCGGAAGACGGCACACCGCTTGAAAAGGACTTCTACATCCCGAAAAACATGTCATACGGCCGTATCTACGGACGCGTGATGTCACCAAACGTCGGTGTGGTGCCTTACGCCTACGTCCAGTACACGGCACCCGGTGTCTTCAGGGCCGACCTCTCGAATATCTTCGGAATCTTCGAGATGGAAGCGATCCCTGTGGGAACGGGTCAGATCCATGCAGAGCACGATTACTTCTACCCGGTCAGCTTCCCATATGAAATTAATCCCGGACTCAACCTGTTGCCGGTTATCATGCACATGATCGAGCAGTCGACCCTTCACGGTGTCGTCACCGACGAAAATGGTGAGCCGATGAATGGCGTCGTGGTCAAGCTCTCAATCTACCAGGAGCCTTACCAGTACCCGGTTATTTACGCCAAGCTGAGCGGTCCCGGTGGATACTTCCACTTTGGCGACCTGCTTCCCGGCGGATTCACACTCTACGGGTTTCTGCCTGGATTCATCCCCGGCGCGACTGCCGGATTCATCCTTCCCGGGACTCTCCTTGAGGAGAACCTGACGATGGTGCCCGGTGGCGGCGGCCACGCGGTGGGATTCGTGGAGGATTGCTTCGGTGATCCGGTCGAGGGTGCGATTGTCCAGCTCAGGTACCTGGGAACGGACATCGGCATCGCGACACCATCCGACGAAAACGGTTATTACACCTTCTGGGACATCCCGTTCGGAATGTGCGAGCTCAGGGTCGATTCAGCAGCATACCTGCCGACAGCGAGAGAGTGGGACGTACTTCCCAACGAGAACGTCGCAGCAGTGATGATTGTCTTCCCGGTTCCCGAGTATATCCCGGTTGGTGAGCTATCAGGCTCGGTTATGGACACGGTAACTGGAGATGCGATTCCGTACTCGCTGGTCTGGATCTACAACATGGCCGATCCGAACATCATGTCGTTCATGACACTTGCGGATGAGTTTGGTGACTACTACTTCCCGAATATCATCGCAGGAACAAACGGCGGTTGGGCGCTGGCGTCAGGCTACATCGCGGACGACGGCTACGTGGAAGTTCTGGAAGGTGAAATGAACTTCCTCGACTTCGGTCTTGTGCCGGAATAGTAAACAAACTGACGCGGATACATGACGTTGCAACGGCCCCCGGAAACGGGGGTTTTTATAATTAAACAAAATAACTGTGCCCCGACTGTCAGTGCCCCGACCGTAAGGGAGGGGGTAAATTATCTACCGCATACCGATGATAACCGCTACGATCGCAAGCACGAACGCTACGCCGTACAGCACAAGCACCGTTCCACGATGCCCGAGACCCTTCTTCGCGAGCCTGTGATGTACGTGGTCGGTATCCGGCTCGTGTATTTTTCTTCCTGCTAACGTGCGACGAAGTATCGCGAAGGACGTATCAAACAGTGGTAGTGCGAGAATCAGAATTGGCAGTGCGATTGTCAGTGCGGTTGTGGTTTTAAACGGTCCGACGATTGAAATGGAAGCCAGCAGGTATCCTAACAGGAGGCTTCCCGCGTCTCCGAGGAAGATCTTTGCAGGATGGAAGTTGAAATAGATGAATCCCACCGACGCACCGAGTACTGAAGCGGACAGCAGCGCCGCTACGATCTGTCCCTGTACCAGCGCGAGTATCAGGAAAGCCCCTGCAGCGATTGCTGCGATGCCTGTAGCCAGTCCGTCCATGCCGTCGATCAGGTTTATCGCGTTCATCAACGCAACAACCCACGCAATTGTAAAAATTACTGTCGCTGCGCTAGGGAGATAGATGTAATCGGTACTCAAACCGGACAGGAAGCCGATTTTTATACCGAAAAGAATCCCTCCCGCCGCAACCAGCACCTGGAATATCAGTTTGCGTGACCATTTCAAGCCGAACAGGTCGTCGAAAAGGCCGATGATGAAGCTCAGCGACGCGCCGAGTGATATTCCCATGACTATGTAGATCTCGTTGGATGTTAAATCCTCGGGAAGGAACGGGAAGCACACGAAAACCGATGCGATCACGCCTGAGAACACGGCTGTCCCGCCCAGTGTCGGGACGGGCTTCTTATGCTGTTTGTGCTCGCTCGGTTTATCCACCACGCCGCGCCTGGTCGCGAATCGTATGATTACAGGCGACATTATCGCGCACACGACGAACGCGACGAGTCCTGCGAGCAACGATGCGTATCCGGGTGATAAACTCACTGCGTAATTATAGCAGGGATGTTTAAACGCTTCTCAGAAATACTCGTAAATTTCAATCAACAGAATTCTCACTCGGTTGTCCACAAGTTGACTGGGTCAGTGTGCTGGTTTCCGATTCGGTATTACATGAAACACTTACGCCTCGTGCTTCAAGTTCCGGAATAACAACTTCAAAAGCGTAGGAATTCAGCGGATTGGCCAATAATGAAACTGATTCCAGTGCAGACATTTCCAAAAGAGCACTGATGTCTTCAATCTCATTAGATTGCAAATCCACGTATGTGATAGTGCAATTGCTGACGAGATTATCTATATCTGAAATGTCGTTGAACCCCAGATTAAGGGATTCTAGTGACGGATAACAATTAACAACTGGTACAGACGTCAAAGGGTTGCCTTCGACATCAAGGTTTCTAAGATTAATAAGGCCCTCGAACGCCGGGAACTCATCCAGTTCGTTCATGTGAAAATCGAGACTGGTTAAGCCTAACATCCCTTCTAAGAATGAAAGGTCGTCAAATTGACAGTACCACAGTTCAAGATCACTGAGATTTACGAGACCTGAAATACCTTGAAGATCTATTATTACCGGCTCCTCATTACTCGATCTAATGCTTAACCTTTCGAGGTTTTGTAGATTCCCAAGTGGTGAGTAATCCGCTATTTGAGTAATTCCGATTTCCAGTTCTTCCAGTGATATTACTTCTGCCAGAGGTGATATATCAGATACTTTCGTGTTACCGATATCCAGAATTTCCAAATGTTGCATTGGCATGAGAAATTCAAGATCATTAATTTCGGTGCCAGAAAGTCTAAAAATTTCAATGTCCGTTAAATAACTCAACGGTGCACCGTTCTCAACCGGATTGTTGCCGATGTTCAGATCTACAATTCCAGTGCAGGATGCGAGTGGTGTGAGATCGTTAATGTTATTATGGCTCAGGTTCAATACCTTCAATAGTGGAAAGCCGTTGATAGACACAAGGCTTTCGATATTATTGTACCCAAGGTCCAGGTATACCAATTCACTACAACGAGCCAGCGGTGCGATATCGGAAATACGGTTGCTGGAAAGGTTGGCGGTACGGAGATGCGTCAGATTCCCAAGTGGTAAGATATTCGTTAGATTATTTGACCAAAGGCTGAGGTTTCTTAAATTGCCCAGGTTCCCGACAGGTTGTATATCATGCAAACCGCATAATGACATATCCAGTATTTCCAGTCCAGTGAAATTGCCCAGTGGATCGATGTACTCCAGCGGATTCTTCGTTACATTTAATTCAACAAGGTTAGTGCAGTGCTCGACAGGACCGAGACTAACCATTCCGGTATCCGCTACGCCAAGGTATTCAAGGTTTGTAAGTCCATGTAACGTGGAAAAGTTATTGATTGGATTTCTCGATACATACAGGCGCTTGAGCTGATAAAAATCAGAAATAGGAGACAGGTCACCGATGTGATTATCCGCCAGATTCAGCGATTCGAGATTGTGCAAATTCTGCAGGACGGAGATATTATCTAAATGACTGGACGCAATAGTGAGATCGGTCAGACCGTTTGCCTGCCCTATCGGATCGATATTAATTGTCGGTGGTCCTTCATAACCACCTGAAATTTCCACCTCGCTCCCCATAAACTCAGTCATTACTTCCATCATTGTGTATATCCAATGCTCTGAGTGGATGGTCAGTTTCTGAAGACTAGTCAGGTTCTGTATGCCCTCGAAATCGACAATGTTCCTGTACATCAATTCCAGTTCAGTAATGCCGGTAACATCTGAGTCCATTAACTCGCCGTCAGGCTTCTTTATCAACTCGCGAATCGCGGATTCCAACTCAAGATCCGGAAAAAATACCGGATTATCAGCGTATGCACTCACCGCAGGAAATATAACCAGTGTTATTGTGAATAAAACAAGCCATACTGAATGCCTGTAACTCATCTCACCATCTCCGCGTTTGTATTAACATACTAGATGGTTAAAAGACTGAATTGTTTCATGTTCCACTTGTATCCTGCCGAATCCTAATTAATTCGAGTTGCCGGACTACCTACACAAACGCGCTTTCGAAGCCGGAGTCGCGGATAAACAGGCACGACACCTTGCTGTGTGTGAAGATGGTCCGTATCTGGTCCGTCGAGATCTGCATGCCCGTACCGAAAATCGCGATGTCGCATTCCGGCATCTTCGCAAGGTCTTCGGGGAACTTACCCTGGATGATATTTATCGACGTCCCCGATGGTAGCCGTGCTTCCTCCTTCAGGTTTCCGAAAAATTCCCTCTGCGTGACCCTGTCGTTGTCGTCCCCGGCGAGTGAAACGAGGTTGAGCCTTGCATCGTTCCAGTTACGCCTCAACTGAAGCGCGAGCAGGATCGCAAGGTCCTTGTTCGGGCTCTTATCCCTCAGGAACAGGTTGATTACCTGCCGGTTCCCGAACTCTATCTCCTGGTGATGCTTGAGAATCGCGATTCCCATGTTCTCATTGATTGCAGTTCCGACAATCTCATGCACTTTACCGTCCTTGTCGGGATCATCGCTGAGTGTGATCAGCAGCACATTCGGACGGAAGAAAACTGCCCTGAGAAGCTGAATTATCGTGCGCGCCTTGTCGACAAAGTCATCACCCTCGACTACCGACGACACGAAAAACAGCTTGTCCTTACGAATCGGTTCAAGAGCCTTGTCCAGTTCGACAAGCTTGCTGCGATGCCCTTCTTCGGTGACGCTGAATGCGATGACACTTCCTCCCGGGTAGCAGATATCGCGTGCGAACCGGATAAGGGTTGAACTCTCACGGGGTACTTCAAGTGGGAGCAGGATGTCGGGAGTCCATGACTTTTCATGTCGCGGCAGGTGAACTGCCTGGCGTGCGGCCCATCCCGCGATCGTTGAAAGCAGTCCGCTCCTCACATCGCCCCATCGGGTTTTCAGGCCAAGTCGAACCAGCATGAAATAGATACCCGCAGTAACCAGGATCGCGAGAAATCCGGTGATCGGGCTGATAACCAGCATGATGAACAGGCACGCCACTGCGCCGTACAGCGAGACAAACGTCGGGACCCTGAACGATGGCCGGAAGCTGACTATGCCGGTGACTTTCTCGATGAACGTAACCAGGTTCACCATTCCGTACGTGATCAGGAAGAACATGGTCAGGAGTTGGGCGATGGTGTCGAGTGTGCCAGCAAGAACAAATACCAGTGTGATGGCACTTGTCAGTATGACCGCGTTTCGAGGCTGCCCCGTGACCGTCTTCTGTGAGAAAAACTTCGATCCCGGAATTACACCATGTTCACCCAGCGCGTAAAGCGTCCTTGGTGCACCAACAAGCGACCCAAGTGCTGATGACAAAGTGGCTGCAAAGACGCCGACATAGAATGTCCATCCGAGCGTGCTGATGTCGATCATGATCGCGGGATTTTCAAGGAGTGTTTCCGTACCAGCCCTGTATGCGTAAATGATCGCAGCGCCAACATAGGCGAGGAATCCGATTCCTATCGCCCACATCGTTCCCTTCGGTATGGCTGACCTGGCATCCTTAAGGTCACCGGACATGCTGACACCCGCCATGATACCTGTAACTGCAGGGAAAAAGATCGCGAAGGCAGTCCAGAACGGCGCGCCCTGAAACCTGCCCCACAACTCGGGAGTTGCTGTTTCAATATCGGGATTCCCTATGAAGAATGAGGCGAGTGACAGGACGATCGCTGCCATGATCACGTACTGGATCCGTATCGCCCAGTGAGCTCCTATATATGCAATGAGCGTGAGTACAGCCCACGACGTGGCTGCTACGAGCTGCGGTGGGTGTTCGGGGTAGAGCACGATCCACGCTTCAGTGAATCCTGCAATGTAAAACGCTGCGGAGATTGACTGCGAGAGGTAAAGGGGGATTCCTATCGCACCTCCGACTTCGAGCCCGAGCGATCGTGCGATAATCGTGTACGCGCCCCCTGCACCGATCCGGATGTTTGTCGTAATTGATGAGAGCGACAGGCCTGTCGCGACAGTTACCGTATGCGCGATAAGAATTATCAGTAAGGCGCCGCCGAGTCCGGTGTTACCGACCAGCCATCCTGTCCTGAGAAACAGGATTACACCGATCACAGTCAGCACGCTCGGGGTGAAAACCCCTCCGAACATTCCGAACTTTATCTCTTTATCGTTCGGTTTTTCCATCCTCTACGGGTGTTCCCATCCCTCTGAAAGTGCAGGATACGTACATGATCAACCCTCGACCATCGTTATTATAATCGATTAAGGGAGCCGGGGGTGTGCCTGATGCGACGTCCGAGAATTAAACGGAACATAAAAAAGCACCGACCCCGTTCGGTCGGTGCATATGTTCTATTTCCTTTCCTCTAACCACCGGGATTAGGTGGAGGATTAGGCGTCGGTGGAGGAGGAGGCGGTGCCGGTGGTGGCGGAGGAGGTATAGGAGGAGGTATCGGTGGTGGCGGTGGCGGATTTGGCGGTGGAGGCGGTGGTATCGGAGGAACTGGTGGCGGAACAGGCGGTGGTGTCGGTGGCGGCACTGGGGGCGGCGGTGGTGGCGGTCCGGGTGGGGGCGGTGGCGTACCCGTTGGTGGTTGTATCGGTGTTGGACTTGTTGGCGGTGGGGTATTTACCGGTGGTGGGGGTGGAGGGGGCGGGGCTGGCATTGAAGAGTTCCCAACCACAATATTCACAAAGTCATAAAGGGCGTCGGGCGTCCCGGCACTGTTCGCCACAATCATGCACGAGTAAGTTGCCGCGGGAGCACCTGCTGAATTGATTACTGTGCCCTTCCATGTTGTAGTACTGGAAATCACAAGATTCGTGAATCCTCCGGTGATTGGTGTCGTGTCGACATAAATTCCGCTGATATTTCCCTGGTGATCGAATCCGTCGAGGGAAATAATTGCCGATGTCATGTTGTCTACGATGTTGCTGACAGTCTGATTTGAAATTTCATAGACATCGTCGCAGTTTGCAGGCCACGAGCACTCGACAAGCAGCTGGAAGCTGAACGGTGGTGCAGAGCCGATGGGAATCTGTACCTGGAACTGTTCCTGGTAGGTCAACCCGGGGCCAAACTGCCTGCTTATCGCAGTTTTGGCGTATGCTTTGAACGGATTGACGATACCGGGGCCGTAGGGATTGAATAATGCCGTGTAATCGTCGGGATTTTGCAGTTGATAGCCCAGTCCCGGACCTGACAGGAAGAGCGTCCGGACGTCGTAGACTGCAAGATTGGATGGGTTGGTGATGAAAGCATTGAATATGAGGATTCCGGCCGCGGGGTTGTAGGATACAACTCCGAATGTCATCGTGGGTTGGACTAAGCCGGTTATGTTGAAATGCTGGGCTGCGTCACGCGATTCAAGGGCATCGATTGTCATTGAATCGGGATCGAACGTCACGTCCCAGACTCCCAGCACGCCTGTACCTTCGGTGTCAACAACTGGTGCGCTGTTGCCCGAAAGGCTCGGTGTCGCGGGATTGGAACCGGCGGATCCACAGGCGACTGAACCCAGCAGAAGGATCGAGATCAGGAGGATCAGTAGTGTGGTTGGTAACCGTTTCATGATATTTACTCCTTCAAGGGGATTAGAATGCATCACGTATAACGCATAAATCGTGCCATTACGGGGAATTTGTTAAAAAAATAACAAGCCCGTTATCCCCCTATTCATGCGGGCTTCAGCGGATGGCTTGAAGTGGGCATGTGGTTCCCGATAATGCGGTTCCTGATTTCTCTCATATTGAAAGGATAATACCGAGCCCCGAGCGTTAGCGAGTGGGGTATAGAAAGAGAACAGACCCCCTCCCTGACGGTTGGGGCACTGTAGGTTGGGGCATTGTAGGCAGGGGGGCAGTTTGTATAAAAAAAAACACCGGCCACCGTGAGGTGGCCGGCGTCCGTGTATATCAGGAGTCCGAGTTAACTGTGATCAAAGACTGTCACCAGGTTAACACCCGATGCATCGGTATGGCTTACATGGATCTCCCAGTCACCGTCATCGGTGTCAAGGTGATGAGGTGAGGTGTTCTCGAGTGCGATGTTGAGGGCATCGCCAACGGTCTCGAGGAAAGCACCGGTCTGGGCGTTGTAGAGAAAAATCTCGCCGTTCATGTAAGGGCTTCCGTACCAGTCGACCAGCACACACACGGTGTGATCGTTCGGGTTCAGATCGTAGTCGTTGTTGATCGGAAGGATCTCGATGTCGAGAGCACCGAGCATTTCGATCCACCCGTAATCGATCAGGGGAGTCGTATCAATATCTATGGTCATGATGTGAGAGATCGCATCGTTATCGAAGCCCGACTTCGTGTCGTGAATCTCAAAAACCTCGACCTGAGGGAGTCCGCCATTGCTCTCAAGCACGTAGAGTCGCACGCCGTCGACGTCATTGTGGAACTCGATGGTGTCGATTCCGAGGATTCCGTCAGGATCGACCAGTCCGTCACCGATACCGGCAAACGTGTCCATGTTGGCCTTGAACTTGACGAGGTCGTGAGTGTACGTTCCGGGCATCGTGCCGATCAGGAACAGGTCCTCAGGAGCGTAAGTGTAAGTCGAGGTGAAGAGAGCGTACTGACCAAGCTCAAAGTCGTCGCAGACGTCGGCAGGTCGGGGCTGAATGTCCATGTAGGAGAGATCGAAGTAATACCGGCTCTCCATCGGGGACGGACCCATGTAGGCCTGCGGGATATTGTCGAAGCAGGTCCATACCATGAAGTTGTATATCCAGATCGCACCACCGATGAAAATATCGGGGTTTGTGTTCGTGAAGCTGAACGCGCCATCGTCAGCTGCATCGATTCGGTCTATCGGGTAAGGCTGGTAGTCGTCGTTGTCGGGATCGTAATTGTCGAGAGCTACGTAGAGTGAATTCGCAGCATAGTAAGGATCGTACTTGATGACAGCATCGCAGGCGGCAATGTTGTTACCGGCCATCAGGATCTCGCTGTCGCGGGGTCCGCCGGGATCTGCGATGACGCCAAGGTCCATGCCGCAGCCACCGTTGATGTTGTAGTCTGTTCCGTCCCAGCCACCTGACGTGGTGGATCCCGGAATAACTTCAATCTCAAGGAAATCGTAGAGGTTATCGGGACTCGACCAGGAATCAGCAGTGATCATGCACATGTATTTGCCAGGTGCGGCACCGGCTGAATTGAAAATACCGGCTTCGTAGGTGTCGCCGCCGGTGTTACCGAGCCATGATAGGCCACCGGTGATCGGTGTCGTGTCAACGTAGACCTGGCCGATGTTACCCTGCCAGTCGAAAACGTCAACTGACATGTAACCAACGACAGTGTCGCTGATGGGATTGCTCAGTGTCTGGTTGTCGATCAAGTACACGTCTTCGCAGTTGCTGGGATGTGAACACTCGACGAGTAGCCTGAATCCGAGCGGTGACGGGATAACGAGGGGAGTTCGCATCTCGAACTTCTCAATGTGAATCAGGCCGGCACCGAATTCTCTAAGTGGTACTGACTCGGCATAAGCGATGAAAGGATTGACCTGTGACGGCGGGAACGGGCTGAAAAGCTTGGTGTAGTCATCGACGTTCAGAAGTTCCCATCCGATTGTCGGATCGGCAAGCATCAGAACGCGGACGTCCCAGACGTCGATAGCGGATGGATTCATCATTTCCAGGTCGAATTCCAGGTACTGGGTCGCAGCGTCGTAATAAATGCCTGAGAAAAGGCAGTACGGTGCGACGAACGGCGTGATGTCGTAATGGGTTTCCGCATTGCGAACTTCCACCGCTTCCATGGTGTTGGTTTCGGGGTCGAAGGTCACGTCTAAGATTGCCCAGACGCTCGAGCCCTCTGAAACCTCCGAATCGCCTGCCAGCTCAAGGTCGTTGGCTCCGGCCAGTTCGGGGGTTGCGGGATTTGACGAGTTGCCGCAACCGAATGCAGCAAACATCGCGAATATCGCTAAGATGATCAGTAGGGGGGAATATTTCTTAGTCATTTTGATTTCCTCCTTGGAAATTTGAGCGTTACGTAGCAAATGGAGAATGCTGCCCTGATAAATGCACGTTGGGTGCCACTTAATGCAGATATTTGGAAATATTCCGGTATTTGGCCTGTATCCCACTGTTTATGCGGGTTTATTGCGATAATTAATTCAGATGGAATACTGTACTGAAAATGTACTTTTCCGAGATTCTGTCAATTTGAGAGCGAAACTTCGATATACTCGCGGGGACTGGCGGACTGATTTGGCGTATATAGGGGACTGGCGGACGGATTTGGCGAAACGGTGATCTTGACTTACTACAGTAACCTATGGAGCCAAATCCGGGTGCCTGTCACCGCTGTCGAGGAATAGCGGACAGGGCCGTCCGCGGTACTGCAGTCTGGCAGACTGCGCTACGTAATAGATTCAGATTTAAAATAAAATTCAAAGTTGAAGGAGGTTAAAGGGGACTGTCACTTTTTTGCGTCTGCCTGTCCTGCTGATGTGTCCACTTTCGCTGTAGCAAAAACGTTGCCTGTCCCCTTTAACCGTTTTCAAGAAAAGCATGCACGTGACGTGCATGCGACCGGTAATCACGCGCGGGACGCGCGTGCTACATAAGGGCAAATCCGGGTGACTGTCACCGCAAGCGATGAGGACGGGACGTGCTCACGCCGGGTGATGTGGACATTACCCCTCCGGGCTGGATTGATGAGGACGGGACGTGGCAGTGGTGTATGCCGTTGTTGTCAGGTAAATTGAAAGAAAAATCCGGCCCTTGAGCGGGCCGGATCACGTGATTCCGGTTTGTGACGAAGTCTGGTTGGATGTTTTCTTGTCTACTGCACCTGTATCCAGACGTAGTCGAACAACGCCTCTCCGAAATAGTCCTGCTCGGAACCGTAATAGTTATCGGCACTGATCTGGCAGTAGTACCAGCCTGCAGGTGCGTTCTGGGTGTTGTATACAACGCCCTGCCACTTGTTGTCGGGATACTTTGTAAGCCAGGTCCAGCCGCCGTTGATCTGCCATGTATCCACAGTGACCCAGTTGGGACCGTTGTTGTGATCGTATACCTTGGTCTCGATCACGATTCCACCGGGCACATCTACTGAATAATACGCCTGCTGACCGGAGATCTCGTACGGATCATCGCAGTTACCGGGAAACGAGCAGGAAACGATGATATCGAAGGTCGCGGGGTCCGCAGGAGTCTCCCATACTGGCAGGTTAAAGTACATTGTCTGTGTGTGCGTCGCACCGGGCATGAAGCTTCTATTGTAAGTGTTCTTGGCAAACGCCTTGAAACCGTTGGTCATGTACTGGTAATAGTTGAACCACATCGTGTAGTCATCAGCGTTGTCGAGATAAATACTCGATCCGGGTGCTTCCATGTAGATTGCCCGAACATCGAATACGGTGTAGATGGACGGGTTGGTAATGCTCATGTCGAATGAGAGTTGTTCAAGAAACGAGCTGTAGTAGAGGTTTGTGAACTTGACATAGGGCTTGACGAATTTTGTGATGTTGAAATGCTTGTCGGCAGTCCTTGACTCGATCGTTTCGAGTGTTTCGGTTACGGGATCGAAGACCAGTGTGTACTGTCCAAGCATGAAATGACCGCTCTCCTCGAGTCCGGTGATCTCCGGGACGGTGTTCGCCGTGGGATCATCGGGCGTGACGGGGTCCGGTGTGCCCTTGCTGCACCCGAATGCGCCGAGGAGGGCTACAACTGCCAGGATTGCGATAATTGAGTTCGATAAAGTTTTCATAACGGTCGCTCCTTCACTGTTTGGATACGTCTGACCGTTATAATGCATTAACAGTGCCATCCTTGATTAATTCCCTGTTACACCATGCAAATTTGTCTGAATCTCTGTATTGATGGGCCTTACGGGTAGTCCTTAAATCTGTATAATTTGCCACCGTTTTACAAGCGGTTCGGATTCCTTTCAATCTGAGAGAAATTTCATATTAATATAGAGAGGCACCGGCTGGTCGGATGGATGCCGGTGCCTGGGAATATATATTCGGAACGTGATGCCCGGACGGGTTACTGAATTTCTATATCTATCAGGTCATACAGGGTTTCTCCGTAGTAATACTGGGCAGATCCGTAATAGCAATCGGCGACGATCCTGCAGGTGTACCAGCCCGAAGCCCCGAAATATGGCGCGTAGATGGTGCCGGTCCATTTATCTCCGCCCTGATGTGTCAGGTAGGTTGGATTGCCGTTGATTGCGGTTGTGTCGACGTAAACGAACTCCGGGATGCCCTGGTGGCATTTTATGTTGACCGAGAACTCAGCTCCGGTGAAGGGATCGACTGATCCGCTCATTGCCTGGTCCGAGATCTCGTACGGATCTTCGCAGTTTCCGGGGAACGAACACGTGACTATGATGTCCATGACCGTTGGATCCGGAAAATCCGGGCAGTAGACGTTGAAGGTTTCGAAGTAGGTCTCTCCGGCACCGAAGCGCCTGTTCTGGGCCTGTTTCGCGAATGCCTTGAAACCGTTGATCTGGCCCTCCGCGTAATTGAACCACGCTGTATAGTCATCGGGATTTACCAGGTAATCGCTCGAACCCGGAACCTCGCAATAGATCGCCCTTACGTCGTACACACTCCATTGTGTCGGGTTAGTTATTGTCATCTGGAACGTCGTGTAAGGCATAAACGGGATAGGGTTATAGAAGACGTTTTCAAATTTCACGTGAGGCTTGACGAATTTCGAGATGTTGAAGTGCGCGTCTGCAATTCGGTCCTCGACAGCCTCTATGGTTCCGTTTGCAGGATTGATAGTTACCTGGTACCTGGCCATAATGTAGTGACCGGTTTCATCACCGGTGAATCCGGCAATATCGATGATATTCTGAGCTGTGCTTTCATCCGGGATTACCGGGTCGTGCGATGAACTGCCGCATCCGAATGCGCCAAGTGCGGCAATCACTGCAAGGGTCGCTATCAGGGTGTTCGTGAGAGTTTTCATAACGGGTGCTCCTTCCGGGCTGGATACGATTTCAACAACCTGTTATGCACACGATATGCCAGTCTGCGTAATTTCCATTTATCCATGTGGAAATGCCTGTGACGCCACTGTTTAAAGGCTTACAGTCTTCGAATTTATACAGTAAATTTTCAGATTATTGGTGTACGGGTAGGAAATCTCTCAGTATGAGAGGAAAAAGATCAGGGAGCACCGGTCCTGCTTGTCAAACCAGTCGGTGCTCCCCTTATTCGATCTGTGGCGATGCTGGTTTATGTCTATTACGATACGACGTAACCTCCAATGTTGATCACCTTGATATTTTCTATACCCAAATCGCTGCAAAGCATCGTGTAATCGGCTTTGCTTTGTAGATTTTCATTTGCCGGATCGGTCGCGAAACTGATGAATTTCATAACGACCACGAGCGAAATCAGCACCAGTACGATTAGTAATTTGCTTTGATTTGATCTCATATCTCGGTCTCCCGGTTATTAACCGCTGACGTATAATGCACAAGACGTGCCAACTGTCGGAATTTATCCGGGAAATCGCATGCGTGCCGTGTAACCAGCATCAATAAAGGTAATCCATGTGTAATAATTTCACCTGTCAGATTTTACGTTTGTAAGTAAATTTTGACTCTTTCACTTTGAGAGCAGATTTTAACAGCCTGGAATTCAGCCAGTGCAAAATTTAACAACCCGGGTTAAAGGTGGATAAGGAGTTTTTATACCGGTGAACAAGATCTCCGGCTCATGTCCGATCGCCAAATTAGCTTGCCGATTTATTTAAATCTGATAAACTGTCCTAACCAACTGCAGCCTCCATTCATTGGAGGACATGACGCCAGAAAAGGAGACAGGTTGTGAGAATATCCCTAACATTAATTGCACTGATCTCGTTGCTGCTCTTAAGTGTTCCGGCCTTCGCTGACGAAGAGTCAGATTACATTGAAAACGAAGCAGCTGAATGGACAGAGATCGCTGAAAACAACGGTTACAACATTCTCGGCACCTACATCGCAGGTATCACGGACGAGGATGTCTACTACACCGCTGATCTGGATCCCGGTATCTACCATTTCTACTCATCCGGTGGTCTGAATGTCCTGGATCTTGACATGTTTATCTACGATCCTGACGGAATCGAACTGGGCAGTGACACGTACGGTGACAAGATCCCGATAGTCGTCATTCGCCTTGATGAACGGACAATTGTGGAAGTACAGGTTCAGGCATGGTCGTTCGAGGAAGGCTACACCTCCGGTGATTTCTGTATTGTCCTTGCCGCCGAGGACGAGGGCTCTGTCAACGAGTGGTCGGGGGCTGAAGGATACGTGTTGGACACTCCGATGGATACACCGATGCAAGATGGTAGTGATGACGACTACTATAATGAGGTTTCGGAAAATCCAGTGTATTTCACAATCAATGAGGAAGATTTCGGAAACGAGGTCATCGATACTGACGTTGTCTACGTGGAAGATAACCTCTACTCACTTGAAATCACACTGAGCCCTGGTTTCTACCAGACCTACGCCCAGGTGGACACACGCTGCTTCGATCTCGACATCTCAGTCTACGACGAGGATGGAGCGATGCTTGATGACGATCACATGGAAGATCCTTACCCATTATGTGAATTCGCGGTCAACGACAGGCAGGACATCACCATCGATTTCGAGGTCTGGACCGAAGGTGATGAAATTATAGAATGCTACGTCAGCTACATGGTGTCCCTGATGAGTGACGTTGACGAGGATGCCAGAAGGGAATACATCGAGGGGGAGCTCGAATGGATCCTGGAGATGTCCGATTCCTCCGGTGACGAAGTCCACTCTGCGTTCATTGCCGAGATCGACACTGACATGGTTTACCAGGAATACCTGTTCGAGCTCGATGAGGGAAGTTACTGGTGTGAGGCCATGGGAGGTCTTGCACTCACCGATATCGACATGGCTGTTTATGATTCCTACGGCGATCTCATGGATGAGGACACCTTAATGGACGATTACCCCATGGTCTGGTTCACGCTCGATGCTGCGGATACCGTTATGGTTGAAGTATCCCTTTATTCGACAATGCCGGGTTTCGATGACGGGTACTTCGTGTTCGTTCTGACAGAAACGGATGAGATGTACTATGACGAGGAATTTACTGACTACGAGAGTGATTACGCCTGGAGCGGTGATGAATACGAGCTCATTGATAACGCAGAATGGCTCTCAGATACGGCGTACAACATGCTCGAACTGCATGGCGAGGAGATCCTCGACACATACACTGATTACGTCATGATGGACGATGAAAATCCCTGGACGATCGAATTCGAACTGGATGAGGGTGTTTATTACGTTTACGCCCAGGGCGATGACATCTGTCTGATGGACTTAGACATGACAGTCTTCGATGAAGATTACAATTTAGAGTCAGAGGACTATCTGGCAAATAACTCGCCTGTGTGCAGGATCGATGTTCCACGGCGCGGTGGCACTTACATAGTGGAGGTCTACGGGTACTGGCTGGATTGCGACATCGGGTACTTCCACCTGATCCTGACGCAGGAGTAAAATCCAGTCAGTCTTACAAATGAACTGAAAAATCAACGTCCCCTCTGCATCGAGGGGATGTTTTTTTGTGTCGATATTAAGTTGTCTTCCGAAGTATGGGAACACTCCGGACACTCTGTAAATATCGTCCCGAGCGTGAATCTCATGTATTTGCACAAACAAAAAGGACACCCATCGGGTGTCCTTGAATTCCTTTATTATGAACTGGTTACAGTAGCTGCTCGATTACTCCCTCTAGTTCCTGGGTACCTGACATGAACGCTCCGACCTTCCCGTATCTGCAGCGGTTGTCGCGGTCGAACACGAAGTGCTGCGGAATTCCGCTTGAGCCTGAGCCGTTGAACGGTTTCAGTGAGTTGAAGTAGGAACCGTTGGTATCCATGGCCCAGTACGTGCACGCGTAGTTATGCGAGTTGATGAAATTGTTCGCGGTGCTCTCGGACTCCTGCAGATTGAGGAAAATCTGGTTGTAGCCCGGGGTGCTCTTGTACTGGTTATATACCGCGGTGAGATCCGGCATCTCGGCTACACAGTATCCGCACCATGTCGCCCAGATGTTGATGTAGACCACCTGGCCCTGGAAGTCGGAACTCATGTTGAGGGTATCCGAGGGGACGATCGACGGCAGGGTGCCGTTCGGGATCATTCCACCGGTGGAGCCCAGGACAACGCTCAGGTTCGTGGACCAGAGTGTAACCTGCCCTGTGTCCTGGCCGCCCTTTGTATCCATTACCGTAATATTGATTAACTGCGGTCCGGTACTGGTGGACGACGGCTTCCAGAAGACCTCGTTGTCGTTCGGACCCGGGGTGAATGTTCCCGTTCCCTCGAACTCGTAACCAAGGTTGGAGTCGTCAGGATCATGTGCATTGACAGTGATCTTGACCTTCTCGTTCTTGGCTCCGTTGGCTGTTGTCCTGTCCGTAACAATGCTGTCGATTACAGGAGGCTCGTTGGGTCCGATACCCTGATCGGATACGAACACCGGAACCTGACCCCATCCCATGTGACCTCCAAGGTCGAACGCAAATACGTTGATCATGTAGATGCTTGTGGGGACAGTATTGGGTACGGTGAACAGGTCTGTACCAAATATCCCGTCGGCGGCGAAGCCGTCATTATGCAGTCCGTCGTCGAACAGGAAGGTCTGCGGGCTTCCGTTGAGAAGCACGAGGTCCGCGATGACCATCTGGACGTTCAGGTCACCCTGGTGATCCATGATTTTGGTCTGAATGTATGTCGTCGAGAAGCCGTTGTTGATCACCATCGGCGAGTTACCTTCCTCGATCAACGGTTCATCAACATTTGTCGGCCATGACGCGTCGACGATGTATGTCATTGTCGAGAACTTCTCTCCCGGCGGGAAGTAAAATTCGAACATCCTGCCGTGAGCCTCGAACGGACCGAATGTGCGTTCGGGATCAACGTTGATGGCCTTGAAGGGCATCGGTGCGCCCCAGACCTCGGTGATTCCGTCAGAATTCAGCAGAACCTTGTCTCCTCCCGTGTTGCTGATCACCGCGCGGACGTCGTATCCGGTAATGTGAGTCGGATTTATGAACGCCACCTGCAGGTAGAATTTCAGCGCGGGGACATCGTAGAAGGAATCCACAACGTTTACGCATGTGTAGCAGCCCGGAGGTGTTACCGAGCCTGTTACATTGAGATGGACTTCCGCCTGACGGTTCCAGATTATTTCTGCAGAACCTGTCTCGGCATCCAACGCAATATCAAAAACTCCCCAAGCCACGTGGTTTTCAACATTGCCGGCCTGCCCGGTTATATCGGGCGTGGTTGGGGTAACATTCGCTCCTCCTCCAGAGCATGCGAGCGCCAGCAATGCTCCGAGAAGAAGGACAGCAATTAGGGGTAACCTGAACATCTTGTAACCTCCACGGTTATCATTAATTTTTCCATCGTATCCGTTTACAGTACAACGAACCACACCGCCGTTTTTTCAGGCGAAACGTCACAATGGTCAAGTATTAAAATCAACATTGAATCCTGATTGGACCCATTACATTGTAGAATCTTGAGCCTTTTAGGTCAACATCTTTTAGATGATTTTTTCACATATCTGGTTAACTTAAAGTTACTGGATTTACCAAAAAATGACCATAGATCGATCACCTGCCACCAAAATCTTTCCCAGGTTCAATTCGATCTAGCATCCCTGGTACCGGCTTGATGGTCCCAATCCCTGTGTTCATAAGCCTTCTACGCTAATTCTATCATGTTCAAGCTATATCCGCTACGTTATTAAGCATGTACTGACTTGCAGGCAGTTCGGAGGTGTACTGAGTGGGATAACGAAGATTTTATTTAAGCAACATTAAATATTTTTTTTACTAATTCTGTGATTTTCGAGCATTAAAGGTCGATACGTTGATTTTTTGATTCTGCCAGAATGTATGTCTCTGAGAATCAGCATTTATGATTTCTGATAATCTGATCTCTGGTGAATCGAAGAAGTAACGTCTTGTGTGGGAAAAATTAAACCTTTTTGATCGTTCTACTATCTATATATCTTGGACGGTATTAAATTTGATTATGCGAAAATCCACCTACCCTTCCAGATACTAATTATGATCGTACGTGTGGCGATCGAATGTCGTTTGCCGTATCGTTATTCAGGATAAACATAATGATTGAAGTTGAAAACCTTACAAAGAAATTCGGCAGTACTACCGCGGTCAAGAGCATCAGTTTCGAGATCGATCGCGGTGAGATTCTCGGCTTTCTCGGACCCAATGCAGCAGGTAAGACCACCACACTCAGGATGCTGACCTGTTACATGCCACCGACGCGCGGTACCGCCCGTATCGCGGGTTTCGATATCTTCGAAGATTCACTTGAAGTTCGAAAACGGCTCGGTTACCTTCCGGAGAACGTCCCGCTCTACATGGACATGCGCGTCAGCGACTATCTCGAGTTCGTCGGGAAGGTCAAGGGACTCGACCCAAGGCTTCGAGGTACAGCTATTAAGCGCGCGACCGGCCAGTGCGGACTGGACAACGTTAAGGACAGGATCATCTCAACACTGTCCAAGGGATACCGTCAGCGTACAGGTCTTGCACAGGCGCTACTCGGAGACCCGGAGGTCCTGATGCTTGACGAGCCCACTTCAGGGCTCGATCCGAGGCAGATTCACGAGATACGCGACCTCATCAAGGAACTCGGGCTCGGGCATACCGTAATCGTGTCGACTCATATCCTTCCTGAGGTCTCAATGATCTGTGACAGGATCATAATCATTAATAAAGGGCAACTCGTTGCAGCAGACTCGGTCGAGAACCTGACCAAGCAGCTCACAAAAAGCCAGATGACACAGGTCAACGTTCGCGGCGACCAGAAGGCAATCATGATGGCTCTCAAACAGGTGCCTGGTGTACTTGCAGTCGAGCAGCGGCAGGAAATGGATCTTGCTGGTGGCGGGCATGAGTATGTAGTCCACTCAAATCTTGACAGCGACGTCCGTGAGGGAGTCGCTGGGGCTATCGTTCAGGGTGGATTCGGGCTGCACGAGATGCGGCCCTACTCACTGTCGCTCGAGGACATCTTCCTTATGCTCACCCGTGACGAAGGCGGGATCAAGGGAAGGGGGCGTCTGAATTGAAAAATATCTCAACAGTTGCATCACGAGAATTAAAAGCCTACTTCGTCAGCCCGGTGGCGTATGCAGTGGCATTTTTCCTTCTCATAATCCTTGGTGGATGGTTCTACTTCATTACGGTGGTGTCGCAACACACGGCAAGCATGAAGGGAACGTTCGAAGTCCTCGGT
>JAUWTM010000232.1 GCA_030614715.1 Planctomycetota bacterium | reverse complement strand
GGCGGTCTCGTCTGCGGTGCCGCGCACATTCCCGTGCACCTTGGGAGCATGGATACAGCGTGCAGGGCCGCGATTGAGGGTGTCGGGATGAATCCCGGTGACGCGGTCATCCTGAACGATCCCTGGTCCGGGGGTACACACCTTCCGGACATAACCGTTATCTTCCCGGCATTCATTTCAGAAAATAGTGACCCTGACTTCTATCTCGGTGTTCGCGCTCACCATGCGGATGTCGGGGGCATCGCGCCGGGCAGCCTTCCGCTATCAACAAGGCTTGAGGAAGAGGGATTTGTAATCCAGCCTCAGCTCATACTTCGGGACGGCGAAATAATGACAGCGCTGGTCGAGGACCTTGCACGGCTTTCGCGCCAGCCGGAGGAACGTCGCGGTGATCTCAAAGCCCAGCTTGCTGCGGGTGCAGTTGGACTGAAGCGAATCAGGGAGCTTGCAGATTCACGCGGCATCGAGCGAATCAAATCAGAGGCATCGGCACTGATAGAACATTCATCGCGGATTCTCGAAAGTTACCTTGCCTCGATGGAGCAGTCATCCGGGACCGGGCTCACAAATATGGACGATATCCCCGATGAGGCCGGAGCAGTCATAGATTGCCGGATCGATCTGCAGAGTGGTCCTCAACTGGAGATAGATTTCACCAACTCATCCGACCAGCATCCCGGATGCCTTAACGCTGTCCCGGCGATTGTAAATTCTGCGGTAATTTACACGTTGAGACTCTTCCTGCCCGACGACACTCCGGTTACATCCGGTCTGCTTGCACCTGTGATGGTGAAACTTCGCGACGGCAGCGTTCTGAATCCGGAACCCGGAGCAGCGGTCGCGGGTGGGAATGTCGAGACAAGCCAGGCGATTGTCGAAGCACTGTTGCTTGCGTTCGGGGATATGGGCTGGGACGTACCCGCTGCAAGCCAGGGAACTATGAACAACGTGCTGCTGGGAAGTCCAGTACATGCGACGGGAACACAGTTCAGCTTTTACGAGACTATCGGCGGTGGATCGGGCGCCACGCGCGAAGGTCCGGGGGCGTCGGGCATACAGACCCACATGACAAACACCCGTAACACCCCGATCGAAGCCCTCGAACGCGAGTATCCGATACGAGTTAAAACCTATGCCATTCGCAAGGACTCTGGGGGGGATGGTGGACCTGACGGAAATGCTGGCGGCGACGGCGTGATACGTGAATTCGAGATGCTTGAGGAAACATGTCTGACAATTCTGAGTCACCACAGGACGTCGGGACCTCCGGGAGTGAACGGAGGCAAGCCCGGGGTACCCGGACGCAACATATTGATCCGTGATGGAGAAGAAATCGAACTCCCCGCACGTACGATGCAGGACTTACTCCCCGGGGACATCATCCGCATCGAAACCCCCGGCGGCGGAGGATATGGAAAGGTAAACCAATCCGACCCAAGCTAATTTGTTGATTTCATAAAAATACAAAATGATCCAATGCTCTAAAAATAAAAAAAGAAGAATCCGATGCCGCCCACAAGCTTACCGAATAGAATGACCAGTCCTGCAATCCCCTTCCCGCTTGTGGGTGTCTCATCTAATGTTTCAATAAATAATTTCGTGAAGCCCTTACAATCGTCATTTCATTTTGGTTCAACTGTATTCCGTTGCCGATGTTTCTCAAGAACCGTCTGTGCTTCTGCTCTCATTTTCTCAGCTTCATCTGGTCGGCCCATCTTATCGAGCAATCCAATATAATTTTCTAAACAAGTTGAATAATCGGGATGCTCCTCCCCAAATACTTTTTTCCATATCTCCAGAGCCTGTTTATATAGCGGTTCAGCTTCCTTATATCTCCCCTGGTTACAATAAAGATCTGCCAGATTGTTCAGGCTGGTTGCATAATCGGGATGATTCTCACCAAGCACTTTTTTCGTAACTTCAAGATCTTTTTTTTGTAGCGGTTCAGCTTCCTTATATCTCCCCTGGTCACAATAAAGACCTGCCAGATTGTTCAGGCTGGTTGCATAACTGGGATGCTCCTCTCCAAGCACATTTCCCTTTATCTCCAGAGCCTGTTTATATAGCGGTTCAGCTTCCTTATATCTCCCCTGACCACAATAAAGATCTGCCAGATTGTTCAGGCTCGTTGCGTAACTGGGATGTTCCTCCCCAAGGATTTTTTTCTCAATCTCCAGAGCCTGATTAATTAGCGGTTCAGCTTCCTTATATCTCCCCTGGTCACAGTACAGGAATGCCAGATTGATCAAACTTGTTGCGTAGTCTTCAGGATGATCGTCTTGAGTATCTCCTACAATTTTTTGCATATGCATGCAGACTTGCTCCGCAATGTTGTACTTGCCTGAATAGAGGAAAACTACTGAGGTTTCGAATAGAAGCTCGATATCATCTTGGCATAATGCTAGTGCTTTTTCGTACCAAGGATATGCTTCTAGATATCTTCCCTGGTAGAATTTCGTCCTTCCACGTGCCAAGTAGAGATCGCGCTGCTTGATATCCTGCTCCTCCTGTGCAGTATCAAGCAACTCCCAGGCTTTTTCGTAATCCTCGTTTGCTATTGCTTTCAACGCAAGAGAATATGAATCGGCATCCTCGGGTATCTGCTCGGCAAGTTCTTTTGCTTCCTCGGTTGGTTCGGGAACAGTTTGTAATCCAACATTGAGTTGAAGGTCAATTCCAAGTTCTTTTGCCAGTGCTAGTATTAATTGTTGATTGACTTTAACATCCCCATGGACTTCTTTAACGCTCCCCAAAATTTTATCTAATTGCTTAGTTAAATCTTTACCAAGCTTCTCAATATCTCCCTTCAACTCAGAATCAGACTCAAGCACTTCATCGAATTTCTCAAGCAGCAGTTTCCTTAAATCAGCGTTATCAGGTTCCGCTTTAAATTTCTCCAAAGCCTTTGCTGCTTCAGGGTCTTTTTGAATCTTTATTTTAAAACGATCCCATGCATCTGATGATTTTTTAAGTATTTTCTCGCCAATCTTCTTCTTAACCGGCTCGAGCATGAAACCCGTTGCATCCTTCACGATATAAGTGAGGAACAGGTAGAATGCAGGATCGTTAAGGAGTTCCATTAATTGATCGATCGGCATCGAAGACTAGTCTACCTCTGTTGATTCCAGAAACTCTGGTTCATATGAGAATAACAAAAACATTGATTATATGAAAGCAGGAACATAGGAACCATGATAAATAACTGTACATTAGATGAAACACCCTTAAGCGCCCGATGTTATAAGCGTAAGTGATCATCATCATGCGCGTAAGGGCGGCATAGGATTTCATTTCTTTTTGTTATTAGAGATTACATGTTTACTAAGCATATAATAATCCCACGTTGTAAAGCGTGGGAGAATTGCTGTAATGAGTAAGAAAACGAGTATTCGATTAACTAAAACTCAAACTCCGTACCTATCCCCTGTCTCTCCGCCTCGTCCAGGACCGCTTTTCCGACCGACATATCCTGTATCGCCAGCCCGACCGACTTAAACAGCGTGATCTCATCATCCGATTCCCTGCCCTGAACGACACCATTCACAACCTCTCCGAGACTCCCGGCGACATCGTCCCAACTCCACTCACCAGCGTCGGCGGGAATTATGAAATCCCCGGCCTCGGCCTTGCACGCATCGATATGGTCGCAGATGATGCGGCTTTTCTGCACGGTCAGCGTATCGAGCTCACGCGCTCCGGCAGAATGCGACCCTATCCCGCTGATGTGTGTTCCCGGCTTGAACCAGTTACCGTCGACGATTGGTTTCGGTGCGCTTGTCGCGAGTACCACAATATCAGCCTGCCCGACTCCCGCTTCCGGATTGTCAACCTGCTCGACCGGTACACCGATCTTGTCAGTAATGTCCTTCGAGAACTGATCCTTCATCTCCTGCGGATCGATGGAGTACGTCAGTACTTTTTCCAGCGGACGTGCCTCGTGGACGGCCAGCACCTGCGTGAACGCCTGCACTCCGGTTCCGAAGATCATCAGCGACTTCGAGTCCTCCCTCGCCATGTACTTGCAGGACACGCCGGTCACGGCACCCGTACGCATAGCGGTCAGGAACCCGCCCTCCATGATCGAGATCGGGAATCCTGTGTTGGGATCGAGGAGTATAT
>JAUWTM010000071.1 GCA_030614715.1 Planctomycetota bacterium | reverse complement strand
TTTGTGATCCTCCCGTTATCCCTCATCTGCATTTGGATTTCCAGTCTACAGGCCCTTATTGACCATGTAATCCAGCACATCACACAGGGCTTCGGTGTAACCCCATTCATTGTCGTACCAGGAGACTGTCTTTACAAGCTTTCCACCTATCACCATGGTGAGGTCTGCATCGTAGATCGCGGAATAAACGGTCTTCTCATGGTCACTTGAGACCGTTGGATCGGTCTCGTACTTGATTACGCCCTTCATGGAGCCCTCGGCGGCTTCCTTGAAGAAGCTGTTTACTTCCTCGGCCGTGGTGTCTTTCTGCACCCAGCATGTCAGGTCGACAACGCTGACTGTCGGTGTAGGCACGCGGATCGCGTAGCCGGTCATCTTACCCTTGACCTCAGGGATGACCATCCCTACAGCTTTTGCAGCTCCGGTAGTGGTCGGGATAAGGTTGCATGCGCACGCTCTTGCACGCCTGAGGTCCTTGTGGGAATTATCAAGGATGTTCTGGGTGGCGGTGTACGCATGGATGGTCAGCATCAGGCCGGCCTCGATTCCAAGCTTATCCTGGAGAACCTTTGTTACCGGTGCCAGACAGTTTGTCGTACAGCTGGCGTTTGACACGATGTTGTGCCGGGCCGGGTCATAATCGGTGTGGTTTACACCATAGACCACTGTGACGTCGGGACCGTCGCCCTTTCCGGGAGCCGATATAAATACTTTTTTTGCACCTGATTCGATGTGTTTCAGGCAATCCACACGTTTTGTGAACTTGCCGGTTGCCTCGATGGCCACATCCACCCCGAGATCGGCCCACGGCAGATCCTCAGGTTTGTTATGGATCAGGCATTTGATGGTTTTGCCAAGGTCCGGGAGACGGATTTCATTGGCATCCTCATCGTACTCGCAATCGAACTTGTGATAAACGGTGTCATACCTGAGCGTATGTCCCTTGATCCTGGTGCTCGATCGTGAGTTGACAGCGACAATATCCCAGGGAACCTCCTGGCCCCTGCGAATCCTGTCAGCCCAGATGCGCAGGATTAAACGTCCGATTCGTCCGAATCCATTGATTCCTACCTTTACGGTCATCTCATTCCTCCTCCGAGGCTCTTTATTAATATTTTTTGATGCCCGCAGGGAGTCCTGACGGCATCCAGATTACTTCCCGATATCCCTATGCACTACGTTAACCTCATAACCCCGCTTTCTCAACGCTTTACCGATATTTTCAGCGAGATAAACCGACCTGTGCTGACCTCCGGTACAACCGATCGCAATGTTCAGCCTGAGACGTCCACCATCGCTGAATTTTGGAATTATCCATGCGAGGAAATCATCCACACGGGCGAGGAACTCCTGTGTCTCGGACGCACGTTCCACGTACTCTCCAACAGCAGCATCTAGCCCCGTCAATCCCTTTAATTCCGGTTCATAGAATGGATTTGGAAGGAACCGGACATCGTATACAAAATCCAGGTCGAGCGGAACACCATGTTTGAAGCCAAAGGAAAGGACACGGATGTTAGTCGTGGGACTTTCCCGCTCGGCTGTTATGTAATTCCCGACGTGACGTCGCAGGTCGGCTGATTTCAGGTTGGATGTATCGAGAGTGAAGTCGGCCTCACGTTCGACCGGAGCAAGCACCGTGCGTTCGCGCTGGAGAGCGTCCTTCAGTTCCTCACCGGGAAGTGCCAGCGGGTGCTCACGACGAGTTTCCTTGTAGCGCCTTACAAGGATATGGTCCTTGGCGTCTAGAAATATGATCTTTACGTCGTAACCCGTATCCTTGAGTTCCCTGACGCTCTCGAGCAGGCCTTCGAAGAACTCCCTAGCCCTGATATCGATAACGACAGCCATCCCGGCGAAGCTCGCACCCGATGAAGAGCCGGCAAGGCAAAGCGTTATGAATCGTTCGAGAAGCTGAGGGGGGAGATTATCGATTGTGAAATAGTTGAAATCCTCGAATACGCGCAGGGCGCTGGTCTTCCCGGCACCGGACATACCCGTGATTACGACAATTGCCGGTGAACGGGCCGCATCCGGGCGGGGCGCCTCGGTTCCAGGTTGCATTTCCGGTAGAGGTATCATGCCCCAGACAGACCTATACAGGTCAGTAAAATAAAGAGTTGGAATTATAACATAGACGGTAAGGCACCGATATCTCCCAACGGCTTAATAACCGTAATAACCTGCAATTTTGACAGATTTCTGAGCTAATTTCCGGCTGGCATCAGGCCTGATTACTTGTCCTGATAGTCGATTCCCTCGTGCCTGAGGAGCCTGCGTTTCTCATCCAGCCCGTACGCAAAACCGCCGATGGTTCCGTTGGACGCAAGAAGCCTGTGGCATGGGATCAGAATCGGTACAGGATTACTGCCGGCAGCCTGTCCGACAGCCCTTGCAGCCTTCGGCTTGCCGATCTGAGCGGCCAGGTCCCCGTAGGACATTGACTTTCCATACGGTATTCCGCACAGGTTCTGCCAGACTTCCTTCTGGAACTTTGTTCCCTCAGGTGCAACCGGAATAGTGAACTTTTTGAGCGTGCCCTCGTGGTAATCGTGAAGTTCCCGCCTCAGGCGTTCCAGGTTCCTTCTCGCAGCAGCGCCGACCTGGATATCGGCGATATCGGGAAGGTCCCTGACTACTTCGTCACGGTCAACTGACCAGATTAACAACACTACCCCGGCGTCGCTGGCGATCGCCCCATACCATCGATCGCCCTCACGCCAGATCATCGCGCCATGTGTCATCATCGTCTCTTTACGCCCCTTTTCTACTGGCATGTTTTTTGCTTTGTGAAGCTCCAAACATCTCAGCCAGGTATTTCCCTGTGTGACATCCCGGTACACCGGCTATCTCGTCCGGTGTACCCGATGCGACCAGGTAACCTCCATCGTCACCACCTTCAGGACCTAAATCGATGACATAATCCGTCGCGGCTACTACGTCAAGATTGTGCTCGATGACCACGACAGTGTTTCCCATATCAACCAATCGCTGCAATACTACCAGAAGTTTCTCGACATCGTAATAGTGAAGCCCGGTGGTAGGCTCATCAAGAATATACAGAATCCTGCCCTGTTTCTTCTTAGCCAGCTCAGCAGCCAGCTTGACCCTCTGGTCTTCACCACCAGACAGCGTCGGTGCAGGCTGGCCGAGCCGGATGTAGCCCAGGCCCACATCCCTAATCAGCTCAAGCCTGTCCGCGATTGCCTGGTGAGCCGAGAAAAATTCCACCGCGGGATCCACCGTCATTTCCAGGACGTCATGGATATTTTTACCCCTGTACTTGACCTCAAGGGTCTCACGGTTGTACCGCCTGCCGCTGCACGTCTCGCAGGTGACGTACACATCTGGCAGGAAATGCATCTCGATTTTCAGGAGTCCATCGCCCTCACACCTCGGGCACCTGCCACCGCGAACATTGAAACTGAACCGTCCGGGTTTGTACCCGCGTGTTTTAGACTCGGGTGTGCTCGCGAACAGGTTCCTGATTTTATCGAAGACCTTAGTGTACGTGACAGGATTAGACCTTGGTGTACGCCCGATTGGTGACTGGTCGACAATAATAGCCGCATCGATATTCCCAAGGCCGTCGATACCGTCGCAGGCACCCGGCTTGTCAGTCCTTACACCGAATTCATGAGCTATGTTACGCCAGAGGGTATCGTTGACGAGACTTGATTTTCCGCTGCCTGACACCCCGGTGACAGAAATAAATGTCCCGAGCGGGAAATCGATGTCCATTCCCTTAAGGTTGTTGTGTCGGGGATTCTTAACGATGAGACGTTTGCCGTTGCCGGGACGTACAACCCTCTTAGCCTTCTTTCTGATCTTGTTTTTCAGCCTCAGGAACTTTCCTGTCAGGCTTGCGTTGCTTTTTTCCACTTCATGGGGTGTTCCTTCGGCGATTACCTCCCCGCCGTGGACACCAGCTGCCGGACCGAGATCGATAATGTGGTCGGCTGACCTGATAGTGTTTTCGTCGTGCTCGACAACGATGACAGTGTTGCCGATATCGCGCAATCCCTTCAACGTGGCGATCAAACGCGCGTTGTCGCGCTGGTGAAGACCAATAGACGGCTCATCGAGGATGTAGAGCACGCCGGCAAGGTTGCTGCCGATTTGAGTCGCAAGCCTGATACGCTGGCTTTCACCGCCGGACAGCGTCCTGGCGGACCTCGAAAGAGAAATGTACGAAAGTCCGACATCGTCGAGGAAATTGAGCCTTGACGTAATTTCCTTCAGGATTCTCTCACCAATTTGTTTCTGCATCCTGGTAAGTTTCAGCTTGCGGAAAAATTGCAGGCTCTGCCTGACTGTTTTTTCTGTAACGTCGATGATGTGCGTATCGCCGAGTGTTACCGCGAGAGCAACGGCCTTGAGTTTGTAACCATTGCATCCCGGGCACGGGTGGTCGCTCATGTACATTTCAAGTACGTTACGGATATAGTCCGATGTCGTCTCCTTGTACCGCATCTGGAGATACTCGATAATCCCCTTGAACGTGAACCGACCCTTGCGCAGACGTCCCTTGGAATCATGGAAGGTAAAACGAACCTTTACCGCTTTCCCGCCATGTATCAATGCCTCTACATTTTCCGGATCCTGATCTTTAAGGGGGACGTACGGATCGATTCCAAGCTGGTGAGCAGCAGCGTGGATCATGCTGGTCAGGTAACCAGAGCTGGTGCCCCGCCACGGAAGGATAGCTTCCTCAACGAGTGACTTTGAACGATCGACAACAAGGTCGGGATCGATCTCCTTGAGAGTTCCAAGACCGCTGCAACGTTCGCATGCACCGTAAGGTGAGTTGAAGCTGAAGAGTTTAGGTGTGATTTCAGGAAGCGAAATACCGCACTGGTCGCAGGCGAACCTGGTGCTGAAAAGATCCTCGTCGCCGGTATCAGGATCGTAGATTATGACCATGCCATCGGCACGATCGAGACTCAGCTCCACCGATTCTGTCAGACGCTGTTTTACTGATTCCTTGACCTGCAGGCGGTCGACAACGATGTCGATTGAATGAGTGCCGTAACGGGTCAGGTCGATATCGTCGGTCAGGAGGTATATTTCCCCGTCAACCCGCACACGGCTGAATCCCTCCTGTGCGAGGTCGGTAAACAGCTTCGTGTACTGGCCTTTCTTACGACGGATGATCGGTGCGAGAATATATATTTTCGAATTTTCAGGTTTCTGGAAAATCTTATCAACGATCTCCTGAGGGGACTGGCTTTGAACCCTGTCGCCGCACTCGGGACAGTGTGGCTCACCCACCCTTGCGTAAAGCAGGCGCAGGTAATCGTAGATTTCCGTGACCGTGCCGACGGTCGATCTCGGGTTATGGCTTGTCGCCTTCTGGTCGATCGAGATAGCCGGGGATAAACCGTCGATATAGTCCACGTCGGGCTTGTCCATCTGGCCTAGGAACTGACGGGCGTAGGATGAAAGGCTTTCCACGTAACGTCTCTGGCCCTCGGCATAGATCGTATCGAAAGCAAGCGAGGATTTTCCAGAGCCTGACAGCCCGGTGATCACGATGAGTTGATTTCGGGGAATCGTGACGTCTATATTTTTCAGATTATGCTGCCGCGCACCGCGAATTACGATTGTATCGCGCTCGTTGGGCATGCAGCCGTTTGGTTTACGCTTTTGTGCGCGCCTGTTGTTCTTTACTTTTGAAGTTCCCATTTTGACGGTAAAACAGCCACCCTCTTATTCACAATTAAAAAATTGTAGAAGAATCTTCGCCTTCGTCTTCCTCTTCCGCGGATTCTTCGGCAGGTTCATCCTCCTCAGCCGGTTCTTCCTCTTCGGGCTCATCTTCAGCAGGTTCCTCTTCCTCTGATGGGGTACCAGTTTCCTCAGACGGCTCAGGGACAGTCTGACCAATTGCCTCGAGACGGGCTTCAACCTCGGCACGTCTCTCCGGATCTGTTTCTAGCTCCAGGTATGTCACAAGGTATTCAGTTCCGAGTACGCTCTGACCGTCGAGCAGGTAAGCCATGCCAAGTTCGTAATTAACAACCGCGTAGTCCGGGTGAACCTCGTAAGCCTCGAGTAGCAGCCGGATAGCAGCAGAAGTGGAACCGATAGCACGCATCTGACGTCCCCTGCTGAGACGGTCCTGGTAGAGATCATCGCCTGTAAGCATCGGACCAGATACAATTACCTCATCCTCGGATTCTTCGTCCTCAGCGTCCTCACCTTCTGTTTCCTCGTCTCCATCCTCAGATTCCTCATCACCTTCGCCATCCTCAGCGTCCTCGTCCCCTTCTTCATCTTCCTCATCGCCCTCTACATCCTCACCGTCTAACTCTTCATCGTCCCCGTCTGCCTCTTCATCCTCAGATTCTTCATCCGCTTCAGAATCCTCTTCTTCTTCCCCTTCAGCATCTTCTTCGTCTTCTGAATCTTCTTCTTCTTCGTCTACGTCTTCCTCATCCTCTTCATCCTCTTCTTCCTCCAGTTCCTCATCACCTTCGGATTCTTCTTCGTCCTCGTCCCCTTCCACCTCATCTGCATCATCTTCTTCAGGCTGCTCTGCACCAGTTGTGAGTGTATAGATCGAGGTCTGGGCGTTCTGAGCGAACCGGGTGTCTGGTTCAAGGTGGATGTAATCATTGTATGCGGCAATCGCGCTGTCAGTCATGCCCTGCGCCTCGAACAACTCACCTGCACGATAGTTGGTCAGCGGGTAATTCGGATCGATCTCCCTCGCCAGCTGGATGTTGTCCCAGGCAAGTTGCAGCTCACCAAGCTGGTGGTATACGTGAGCTAAATTGACATAGATCGACGGATCCTCGGGACACAGTTCCCTGGCCTCGAGGTAAGTCGAACGGGCCAACTGATAATTCCCGTCCTCAAGGTAAGCTCCTGCGAGGTTCTTTTTCGCCTCGAAATTGGTCGGATCGACTCTCAGGACCGCCTCGAATTCAGTAATGGCGTTCTTGTACTCACCTCTTTCAAGGAACGTAACGCCGTGATTGTACCGGTCGACCCAGCTCGAGTCGGCACTTTTCGTACAGGCGGCCTGCAGGACCATTATCGAGCTGATTAATACTGTGAGGAGCAGAAGGATTACCTTGCGGTTCATGAGTCTTCCTCCGATTTTCGCATGGGATCGATTGCGGAATCGATCCAGTCTAGATACGTCTTGTTACCGGCAAGAATGGGAATGGCAACGACTTCGGGTGTGTCGTAAGGATGGATTTCCTCGACTCTCTCGATCAGCTTATCCAGGAATGACACCTTGGTTTTAATGACCAACAGGACCTCTTTTTCGACAACAATCTTGCCGTCCCACTCATATACAGACGTCAATTTCGGTGCGATGTTCACGCATGCTGCGAACATGTTCTCGACGAGATCGTGGGCAATCTCGCGAGCCACCTCCATCGAGGGTACGGTTGAGATTACAACTGCATATTTAGTCTCTTCCATGGCTTTCACTCAACAAAAATGCAGTAATTTCACCTGACAATCCTCAAGTCTATCATGAAAACGCACAGGTTCCAAGTTACGCAAATTAAAGTTTATCAGCAGGAGTGGACTACTGGAAACGGAAGGGAAATCGGGAATTCTCATATGATAAACTGATTCAGTCAGGTAACACCCGGGAGATGTCTCACCTATGCGCTTAAAAATCATTATATATTCCATATCAGTACGGTCGGGCTTTAAATATGAACACCGGGCGTGATAACCTTACCCCGTGACCAGTTCCGGAAACAGTACAGTAAAGATCCTGGTAGCTGCCGGTGGAACCGGCGGTCACATTTTTCCGGCTATCGCAGTACTGGAAGTGCTCAGTGAACGGCATCCGGAGCTTGAGATCAAATGGCTCGGTTCATCCCACAGGATGGAATCGAAGCTCATCCCCGACCGGGGCATCGATTTTATCGGTCTGAGACAGACGGAAATTCGCAGGAAGCTGACGTTGGGGAATATTTTTTACAACGTACGCACACTCTGGTTCCTCGCAAGGTCAATTTTTCAATCGGTTGGGATCATCAGGAAACATAAACCATCGATTGTGTTGTCAACAGGAGGATTCGCTGCCGGGGCTGCAGGAATCGCCGCTGGGTTAACGGGAACACCACTCGCAATAGTTGAGCCGAACGCATATCCCGGACTTACAAATCGCTGGCTCGGGAAACATGCATCAGCCGTTTTCACGGCGTATCCGGAAGCCAGTAAACATTTCCCCGAGAGCGTCGTGCATGCAACAGGTGCTCCCGCACGCAGAGAGGTAATCAGTGCCAGCAGGGACGACGCAAGGATGTCACTCGGAATCAATGACGATATCCTGATGGTGCTCGCGATGGGCGGCAGCCAGGGAGCAAGTATTAATAACAATAACCTGCCTGATGCAATCAGTAGCCTGATCGAAAAAAACATTGATTTGAAAATATTCGTTGTGCACCAGTGCGGGATGGGCAAGAGTGGCGCTGTAAAAATCAACAGGAACACGTTGCCAGAGAAGATGTACAAGGTCGTTGAATTTATCGAGGACACACCGACTTACCTGGCAGCATCCGATTTGATTATTTCAAGGGCGGGAGCTTCGACACTATCGGAGATCTGTTGTCGTGGACTGCCATCGATACTGATACCTCTGTCGACATCAGCTGAAAATCACCAGGTCGTAAATGCAAGAGCATGGGAATCGAAGGGCGCAGCTTTCTGTATCGAGGAAAAGGAGCTGAGTCCTGAAATCCTGGCTGAGAAAATCGGATTGCTGTTGACCGACCCGAATTTACGTAAGAAAATGGGAACTGCTGCGAGTGAATCAGGCGATCCGTCAGCGGCTGAGCGAATAGCAGATCACCTGGAGGGAATAATATATCCCAACCGTGCACCTTAACGTCATCATACCGGCTTTCAACGCGAGTAAAACGATCGGACAGACGCTTAAATCGGTCTGGGCGCAGCGTGACGCGTTCAAAGGTGATTTCGATATCACCGTGGTCGACTCATCGGACCCATTGGTTGATAGTACGCACGAGCTTATAACCACATTGGATGTCCCAATCAACTATATACAGCTTCCGGAAAGGGCATATCCGGGAAAAGCCCGAAATAAGGGTGTTGAGAATTCAAAGGGTGACATCCTCTGCTTCATCGATGCGGACGCGTACGCTGACTCGGGCTGGCTGACATCAATTCACGATTTCATGGATGCTAATCCCGGGATCGCGGCCGTCGGTGGCCCGGTACTCAACGCGAATCCGAAGGAGGGTCAGAGCCAGCTTGCTCACTGGTGCGAATTTTCCGGCTACGGCGCAAATGCCCCGGAGGGCAAACGTCGGGTACAGCCGACAGTGAATGTCGCGATCCGTAGAAATGTGTTCGAGTCGTGCGGACCGTTTCTTGAGGATCAATTCGGGAACGAGGACGTCCTGCTCTTCAGTCGCATGAACGAAACCGGTGAAGAGCTTCATTTTAATGGGAAGATGAGGGTATATCACAGGAACAAGTGGTACACGAAGGCGATTTACAGGCATCAGTACACGCTTGGAGAATGCACAGGGAAAGCTCGTGTGAACTACGATCTGCCCGGGAGCTTCCTGGCACGTCCCGGTGGAAGCCTGTTAGTACCATTAATCAAAACGCATTTTGTCGGATGGCGGCTGCTAACGCAGGAAACGTCAGAATGGCCGGCTTTCCTTTTAAAATGGCCATTGGTCCTGACCGCGATGACACATTTTGCACGTGGATTCAGGGACGGTGTTGAAGCTGCCGGAAGGGGGAATAAGTGAGCGATCTTGAATTTACCGGTGAGAGACTTGTCCCATCGAGAAGTCCGTCGGACCTCGAAACTGAGCATCGCGCGAGATACGAATTTGCATCACGGTTTCTCGAAGGACTGAAAGTGATAGATATCGGCTGCGGTGAGGGCTACGGCTCCCACATGCTGAGTGCTGTGGCATCTGAAGTTACTGGTGTCGATATCGATGAGGAATCAATCGAGCACGCAAGGGAAAAATACAAGGCTGATAATCTGAAATATGAAACGGCCGATGTCCAAAAACTGCCGTTCAGCGACGATGAGTTCAACGCGGGACTCTGTTTTGAGGTAATAGAGCATATCGAGAATCCGGTCGAGTTGTTACGTGAAGCTACCAGGGTCATTGAAACCAATGGGACCTTTATTGTCAGCACACCAAACGCTGCTGTAAAGGTTTCGTCGCAGCCTAACCCGTATCATGTGAAGGAATTCCAGCTGATTGGCTTCCTGAACCTCCTGAGAGGACATTTTCCAGTGACCTCTTATACCATTGACGTATATGGCCAGTTCCTGAAGAGCAAGGAATACACGAAGATGGGTGTTGCGTTTAAAAATCTGTACCTTGGCTTCAAAGGCGTCTTTGGATTGAAGGCAAAATCAAAACCGGTAATGATGCAGGAGGACGAAGGTCCGGTTCATGAGTATGAGTTCCTGACTGAGAACAAGGAACTTGCCGAATACCTTGTTGCCGTTGTAAAGGAAAGGAAACGACCCGGGTAACCTACTTTATTTCAATCACCGCAGCACCATCGAACCGACCGTGACGCAGGTCGTCCAATGCCTCATTCGTCTTTTCAAGCGGGTAAGCGGTGACCTTCGTCTCAACAGGAATTTTCGGTGCGAGGGCAAGAAACTCCTCACCGTCACGACGCGTCAGGTTAGCCACCGACTGCACGGATTTTTCACCCCACAGGATTGAGTACGGGAATGAGGGGATGTCGCTCATGTGGATGCCCGCGCAGACCACTTTTCCACCCCACTCAACCACCCTGAGTGCTGCTGGAACGAGTTCTCCAATCGGTGCGAATATTATCGCGACTTCGAGCGGTTCAGGCGGAGATTCACTCGATCCCCCAGCCCAGACTGCGCCCAGGGATTTTGCGAACTCCTGCGATTTCGTGTCGCCGTCGCGGGTGAAAGCATAAACCTCCCTGCCCTGATTCCGTGCAACCTGAATGAGTATGTGCGCAGCGGCACCGAAGCCGTAAAAACCGATCTTCTGAGCGTCCCCGACAAAACGATAAGACCTGTAACCGATCAGTCCTGCGCAAAGTAGCGGAGCGGCCTGCAGATCCGGGTAGCTCTCGGGAATCGGGAAGACGAAACGTTCATTCGCGACAGTTTTCTCAGCGAATCCCCCATCGATCTGGTATCCGGTGTATTTTGCATCGGGACACAGGTTCTCCCTGCCGGTGTTGCAGAATTTGCATGTTCCGCACGATCCGCCAAGCCACGGCACCCCTGCCCTGTCACCTGATTTTACGGTTGTCACACCGTCACCGAGTTCAAGGACGGTCCCGACGATCTGGTGTCCGGGGATTAGCGGCAGTTTTGGCTCCGTCAGTTCACCGTCTACAACGTGGAGGTCGGTGCGGCAGATACCGCAGACGTGGATGTCGATCAGGACCTGTCCCGGACCGGGTTGGGGATCGGGAACGTCCCTGGGTTGAAGCGGTTGGCCGGGTTTGTCGAGGACCATCGCACGCATGAAAGAACCTCCAATGAATGGATACCGGGAATTATATACCCTGTGCCAATGGATGGTCAGAAAAAACGGTGCATAAGAGCACCGGTGGATTTTTACATTGCACAGCCTGAAGGTCAGTATTCTTTCACTGTGATCTGCACCGGTTCGTCAAGCTCATCGCTGCCGCAAGGATTGTTGGCCCTGACACTGACCATGAAAACTCCAGTTTGATTAAAATAGTGCTCAACCTCGGGTTCTTCTGTTGTTTCAGAGTATCCGTTACCATCACCCCAGTCCCAGTCAAAGGTTAATGGACCGGATCCCTGTGTCCATCCAGCGTAGAACATCACTGAATATCCAACTTTCAAGGACCATGGAAAATCCGGCCACATTGTAGTGGTCGGTGGAACGCAATCCGTTGAAATTGTGATCGGTATCGGACCGAACCATTTCTCAAACGTTCCCCCTAGGTTAGATATTTTTGCATGTAGATCGAATGCATTCTCAACAGGCCACGATATTTCCACAAGCTCTTCACCTGCATCGGTAATCAGATCGGGAATTTCGGTATTGGTCCAGAACCACTCAACATCAAAGATGAAGTAATCACAAAAAATCTCGAATTCAATTGGTTCATCCGGTTGAACTGTAGTCGGGCAGGCCCTGATGCTGAATTCCTCAGGAGTATCGGAAGGCGAGTATCCGTATGAGTCAATGAAGAAGATATCATACGCTGCGACAGCCCCGGATGGTGCATGATCACCGACTATTTCATCGTAATGGACCTGCGGGTCCGGCTCAACAGCAACCAATACTGGAAAGACACCATCATAGAAAGGACCAAAGGAATTCAAATCAATTCGCCACACTGAGGAAATTGGTCCGCCACTGCCCTCGATTCTGCAGTTATCGAGATCAATTCCAGTCACGTTGGTATCTGCATTGAAAGGATCGTCCCACGTTGGGGTTGAGATCGATATCCTCTTAATGTCGAGAATTCCATCCGGATCATTAACTGCGTCCCAACTGAAAACCTCAATATCGAATGTTGCAGGTTCATAGTTATTAGGGTAGCCTCTCATTACCTCCGGGCAGTCGATAAGTATTGGTTCATACAAATTCGCTTCAGGTGGGAAATCATCCGGGATGTCCCATTCAGCTGGATCTCCGGAGTAGTCCGGACCTGTCTCGACCCATGTTGCATCAATTGCATATTGAAATTCAATATTAATATAATCGTTGTAGAAGAACCTGATCTCATATCTCCTTGTGTTCGTTGAGCCTGCGTTAAAAACTGCTCTGTGGGGAAGATTAACCTCATCTCCGTAAAACTCTACAATATCTGTTTCAGCTTCTACGTTATCCTGGTAATACTTGAATGCATTTACAGTACCAGTCCAGTCTAAATCATTACCGAATTCTCCAGGATAATAACCGAGTACAGAATCCGGGCTGCCGGAAAATTCGGCTGGATTCCACCAGCGCGTGTAGCCATCCGGATTCATCAAAGCCGTAACACCATCGCTCATGTATGAATACTTCAGGTTCGGGTTAAGGTTATCTGTGTAGTACCCGTTGTGGATGAAAATTCCCCTGACATCGAAGCCCGTGTATTCCATCAGGCCCGGGAACGGGTGGCTAAGGTGTACATCGACTATAATATCAATGTAATCATACGCTATTGGAGTATCCACAATCTCGAACTGGATACAATCAGGATTGGGCCATGGAGGATGCAGGTAGTATGTGACGTTCAGGCTGTACTGGGTTGACCTGAGCGGAACTGCATCCAGCGTGAGTGTGTCCCGATCGAAGTAAACGTCCCATAATCCCCAGAGATGGCGGTTGCCGTGTACAACATCCGGAGCAGAATCCAGAGAGACGGTTTCTTCATCCGGCATGACCGGATTTGAGCCACTTCGTGGACTACTGCAGCTCAGAGTCAGCAGGATTACCGTTAATCCGATTAATAGACAGCTACATTTCCTCATGAGCAGCCCCCTGTATTCGGTGCATCAGAATTCTTTGACCGTTATAGTTACCGGTTCGTCAAGCTCATCGCTGCCGCAAGCATTATTAGCCCTTACCAGTACATTGAATACGCCAAGGTCGTTGAAAGTATGCTCAATCAGCAATTCCGACGTGGTCTCGGAGTAACCGTTACCATCACCCCAGTCCCAGTCGAAGGTCATAGGGGCAGTTCCCTGTGTTGACGCTGCATCGAAGGTCAGTGACTTACCAACCTTCAGAGCCCACGGGAAGTCAGGCCAGATACCGGCAATCGGGGGAACACAATTTTCTGAGATAGTGATGGGAATGGGATCGTGCCATACGTCTCCCCAGCCGTCATCACCTGTCACCATAGCTTCCAGGTCAAACGCGCCAACATCCTGCCACGCAATATCCACCTGGCCCTGGCTTGCAGGAGTTATTAAATCCGGAATATCGTCCAGGTCCCAGAACCAGTGCACTTCCTCGAACCACCAGCCCGCGACAGTAACATCGAAATTTATAGGAACGTCGGGTTCAACAGCCGTTGGGAATGCCCTGATAGTGAATTCAACATAACCCATCGATGGTGCTGTGCTTGTAGAATCAATGAAGACTACGTCATAGGCAGCGATATTATCAACGGGAGCATGATCACCCGCCATATCGCTGTACGTAACCGCCGGTGCAGGTTCAACTGCAACAAGGAGCGGGTACACACCTTCCGCGAACGGTCCAACGGTGTTAAGTTCAACCCGCCAGACGGATGATACGGGTCCAGCATTGTAATACATGCGCGCGTCATCCAGAGCATCACCTGTTAGTACAGTATCAGTGTTGAAATCTTCGTCCCATGACGGGGTAGTTATAGTTATCCTGTTGATGTCGAACATACCGTTGGGCTGTGACAGTGCCTGCCAGCTGAAGATTTCAATATCGAATTTGATCGGATCATAGTTGAACGGCCAGTAATGAAATGCACCGGAGCAGTTAATAAGGAAAGGCTCCGTGACGTTCGCATCGATTGGGAAATCACCAGGAATGTCCCACTCGCCCGGATCACCGCTGTAATCCGTGCTGGATTCAATCCACGACGCATCGATCACGTACTGGAATCTGACAAAGTCTGCTAAAAAGAACCTGATCTCATATCTTCTCGTGTTTGTTGACAAATACGTGAAGGCCGCACGATCAGGCAGGTTTCCTTCATCGCTGTAGAAATCCTCGATGTCGGTGGTGCTGTCGAGGTTATCCTGAAAGTACTTGAAAGCATTGACTGTACCGGTCCACATAAAGTCGTTACCGAATTTACCTGGAAGGTAACTGAAAACAGGATCCGTACCGCCAGAAAATTCTACAGGATTCCACCATCGGGTGTAGCCGTCCGGATTCATCAGGGCGGACACACCGTCGCACATGTATGAATATCTCAGGCTGTGGTTTAGATTATCCTCAAAGAAACCGTCGTGGATGAAAATTCCCCTGACATCGAATCCGGTGTATTCCTTCAGACCCGGCAGGGGGTGCGAAAGTGTTACATCCACAATGACATCGACATAGTCAATGCCCATTGGAGTCTCCACTATGTCGAATTCTATGAAATCACCGAGAGGTTCAGGTGCGTGAACGAAGTAATTCACGTTCAGTGTGTATTCGACCGATCTCAGCGGCACTGCGTCCATAGTTTTTGAATCAGGATCGAAATAGACGTCCCAGATACCCCAGAGGACACGAGTGCTATCGACATCTGAAATGCTTACCTGGTTCGTAACCTGTGAATCATCCGGTATTGCTGGATTGCCCGACCTCGAGCAACCGGCCAGAAGGACGGTACAGATCAGTGCTGTTACAATTACATGTTGTATTTTCATGTCTAGTACTCGACCTCCACTATTATCGGTTCATCAAGCAGGTCCTCTCCGCAGCCGTTTTTGCATCTGACCATGATATTGTAAATACCGGGTATATAATAAATGTGTGTGACAAGCTGTGCGCCAGAGGTTGTTTCAGACCAGCCGTGGCCGTCATCCCAGTCCCAGTCAAAATAAAGCGGTCCGGTTCCGAGAGAGCCTGTAACGTCGAACTCGATGTCCTCATTGGTGCTGTAAGAATACTGATAGAGCATATCAATCACGGCAACCGGATTTTCAATGCAGTTTGTGACGACTCTGATCTCGATTGGGGCAGGCAATTGGACAATGTACGGCCACAGTTCGACATGCCCGTAAGCCATTACATCGTATGTCCCCGGTACGTCCCACGAGTGCACGATAATTTCCCCCCACGAATAGTAAGGACCAGACTGGTCTACCTCGCCATCGCCGTCCCAGTCCCAGTCAACAGAGATCAGGTGGTCCTGGTCATATGGATCAACAAACTGGAAGTAAACAGGTTCATTTACCTCAACGGATTGAGTCCAGCCGGTCACTGCAATGTCCGGCTGCCATCCCGATCCACCACCTGAATTGACGTCAATATAACCGATTGTGTAAGCAGCCAGTGGGTCAGAGGGTGCCGGTTGCCCAAAACCCTGGTCATAAGTTCCGCCGGGATCAGGTTCCACGGAGACCAGGACAGGAAATTGTCCCGGCTCCTTTGCCTGGCTGCAGGGAACTTCAACCTCCCAGACAGAGGAAATTAACGTTCCGAAGTCAGGAAGCCTGCAGGCATCGAGTGCGGGACCCTCAATCTCGTAGTTGATCACAATCGTGTCGAAGTCGATGTATGTGGAGAACGACATTTTCTCAATATCGATCATGCCACCGTCAGCCAGGGCCTCCCAACTGAAAACTTCAACCCTCAAATACGGATTGAACCAGCCCCAGATGGAGTTCGAATAAGTCGGTTCACATAGCACAGTAAACGGCCCAGCCTGGTTTGCTTCCAGCGGAAAATCACCAGGGATGTCCCATTCGGCTGGATCACCGCTGTCAGCTGGATCACCCGGTGCCCATGAAGCATCTATTGCGTACTGGAAGCGTACATTAAAGCCATTGTCACCCTTCGGGAACGCCAGGTTGTATTCACGTTTCACCGAGGCACCGGGACTGAAACATCCCCTTGTGTTAACGTTATCCTCATAATGATAGAAATAGTGAAGATCGCTGTACTGCCCAATGTTGTCTGTAAAATACATGAAAGGATTTAACGTTGCTGTCGGTGGAATTGGAGAACCCATCACACCGGGATAGTACCCGAATAGGGGCTTTGAGCCTCCTGAGAACTCCGTGTAATTCCACCACCTTGTATATCCGTCCGCGTTTAAGAGGAGTGCGGATTCTTCGATGTCTGTGGAATATACAAGGCTGGAATTGATTGTATCAACCGACGAATAATTTCCCATGAAAATTCCCTTGACATCGAAGCCCGTCAGGGCTGGAGCATCGGGGAATGGATGCTCCAGTTCCACCAACAGTTCCACACCCAGGTATTCGGGAAATTCCTCCACATACCAGAGCATTACGCTGATGTAATGGCCGTCACCAAGTGATTGTTCCATATAAGCCGTTATGTTGGTCTTGAAGTTTGCAGTTCGAAGTGGGACACAGTCAACTTCACGGGTTTCGAGGTCCAGGTAAACATCCCAGATTCCCCAGAGCTGTCGATTACCCTGTTGGACCGCAGGTGCGGATTCTCCGGAGATCACGAGGTCACCCGGCATTACAGGAATCGGATTTCCAGTCGGGTTGGAGCAACCCAGGGAAACCAGGATCACGATTATGGCGATCAGGAAAAAGCGAAACTCCCTCATGCGCAGCCCCCTGTGACTGAAGCATTGAAATTATCAACTTAATAGAACACTATTCAGCCTGACGGTTATATTTTACCATTTTATATAAGCTTGTAAATAGAGAATTCGCGTATATGACGGAGATCCGAAAAGTTGCCTTTATCAATAATATGCTGTCGGCATCTTATCACCGGGGAACGGTTGCGATAACCATCCAGCACGGGTAGAATCTTTACACGTGCCCCGGGGAGATATCCCGGGTTGACTGTGTCTGTGGATATTAACGGAAAATCAGAAAATGAGAACGCCGAGGACCTTGCAGACCTGACGTTGTCCGGTACGTCCCCCGGCCAGGCTGCCGGAGAGGAAACCGACGCCGAGGGTGAATCGGTCGCGCGAGGTACTTTCGTCATACTCCTGGCGAGAATTTTCGGGCTTGCGTGCACATTCATCACGATGAACATAGTCCTGCCCCGTCTCATGCCCGAGGGTAATTTCGGGAACTTCCAGGTCCTGATGAGCTTCGTTCTGGCGTTCGAGATCGCTCTTCACTATGGCCTTCCTGCCGCGGTGAGTAAATTTATCGCAGAGGACCGTGCGTTTCTCGGTTACTTCCTGACCAAGGGCTTCAAGCTGCAGGTCTGGTTCAGCCTGATTCTTTTTGCAATCAGCCTGGTGCTCAGCCCGATTGCGACTCTCTACTTCAAGGAAAGCTGGACGTTCGCGCTGCTGTTCGCACTTGCGATGATCGATATCCCCGCGTACGCGATGTACAACATCCGTATGAGCGTCCTTAACGGGCTCAGGCGGTTCACGAAGGAGTCCTACACGGTCATCTGGTACAACGCCAGCCGCACCATAGCTACAATCACCGGTGTTTACTGGGCCTACGCAGCAGGAAAACCGGAATGGATGATCCCACTTGCGCTGATCGGTAACCTTATATCGAGCATTGTCGGGTACTACTGGAGCCACGTTTACACGAAGGGCTTCGAGGGCTACCGTGAGACACCCGGCATGCTCCAGACCATCATCCGGTTTATCACACCGAATATCGCTGCGATGTTCGTGTACCAGGCCCTGCTCAAGGTCGATCTCTGGTGCGTGAAGGGATTCATCACATCCGCACTCGATCCTGCGATACCGGCGGAGCTTGAGATGTCGGATCAGATCCTCGGCAGCTTCGCGTTCGCCGGTCTGATCGCGCTGATACCGTCGCTGCTGTACCACTCACTGTATCCCGCCCTTTTCCCAACGATCAGCTATCACCTCGGACAGGGGAACATCAAAAGGCTCCGGTCAATCATCATGCAGGCAACCAAGGCGGGATTTATTGTCCTGCTGCCGATATCGGTCGCCATGTGCGGGACTTCGAAAGAAATCTTCCTGGTACTTGTAGGCGACAAGTACCCGTTTGCGTGGATATATCTTGGAATACTGGTATTCAGCATGGCGGCGTACACGCTGTACCTGTCCGCGAGTATCATAATAATTGCATCCAACCACCCGGAATACCCGCTGAAGAACGTCTCATGCCTGCTTGTCAGCGCATTTACACTCAACTGGATATGTATGAAGGTCCTGCCGATGAATTTATTTGGCCCTGACGACCCCGTGCACCGTGCGCTTGCCGGACCTGCGGTCGCGATAGTTGTCGGACTGGTCGGCACGTGGTTCTTCGGGCGGTGGATAGTCAAGCGCTACGGGGTGTTTGCCAACTGGGTGGATGTCGTAAAAATCAGCATTGCATGCCTGATCCCCGCACCGGTGCTGTGGTTCATCGGATGGCCGATGTACGGGATAATAGGAGAGTATTTGATATACTTTTCCCTGTACTCTATACTCCTCTTTTTGCTTGGTGCGTTCGATCGCGACGAAAAAGAGAAGATACTAAAATTGATCCGTCGGATTACACGAACTGACACGGCGAAATGAACCTTTTTCAGTCCGAATAATCTATATTATTTGGGCATTATTGTCAGAGGTGGCTTTATATGGACGAACCAACGAAAGAACAAAACAGAGATGAATTATTCTGGCTGTTTCCGGTGCTGCTGGTCGTAGCGATAATCGCTATCACCATTTTTATCAATTCCGGTAACTTTAAATCAAGCACCGCTGCCGCGATACCGGCGGACCTCCAGGGAGCAGAGGTAGCTGACTTAATCCAGGGTGGTAATCCGGTGATTATTCCCGAAATCGGTGAAGACGACGGGATCCGGACGGTTGACCAGCTCTCACAGCTGCTGCAGGAAGAGCTCTACCAGTCCGAAGAGGAACCCGTTGGCGAGGGAACATACGAGGAATCGACTGTTCCCGGACCCGGACTGACCATGGTTATTCATTCCGACAGTGCCGAGGAGGGGAACAGGGACATTTACGTGCTGGACGAGACAGGCTACGAGCCCATTCGACTTACTACGTGGGATTCATCGGAGAGCTTTCCGGCAATCACATCGGATGGTTCGCGGGTGTATTTCGTAGGCGACCGGGATGATGATCCCAACAACCCGAACCCGTTTGCTAAAAATACTGAAATTTACATGATCGACATGGAGCTGTTCGGAACCGATACGTATGCGGGTCCTGTACGGTTAACGTACAACAATGAGACAGACTACGGTGTCAGCGTTTCAGCTGATGGGTCGAGGATGGTCTACATGTCAGCCACGAAGGAAAATCCGGATAATCCCGTTATGATGCTTGCCGACGGCGACGCCAATAACGGTATTATCATAGCCGATACCCTTCTCAAGAACGCAGTACCGAAGATATCCGGTGACGGTAACTACGTGGTGTACAACTGCATTCTCGATGGTGAATACGATATCTACCTCTACGATGTACGTGAAGAGATCACAATTAACCTGACAAATTCAGATATTCCGGAGTACTTCCCCACGATAAATTACGACGGATCAATCATCCTGTACGAAAAACTGCTTGGCGGAACACCACAGGCAGAGGATT
>JAUWTM010000105.1 GCA_030614715.1 Planctomycetota bacterium | reverse complement strand
GCAGGCCGCCCCCGAGGGGACCGACGCCCCCCGCCGCACGCCCCCCCCCGCGGTGCCCGCCGCCCGCCAAGCGGCGGCATAATATCAAGACTATTAATCAGTATTTTTATGGACACAAGAGCATTATCGATATTTAATCCTGATCATGGACTCCATTTATTCGTTTGTATCTGCTGCAAATGTCCACGCAGGTATTTCCCCATAGGGAGTATCATAGAAACGGAACGTGTGATCGAATAGATTCCCATTTGCAGTCCATGCCCTGATTATGAAAATTGGATTGTCAAACTCCTCGGACTCAAAATTAATCATATGCACCTCGCCTGGATGGCCTTGAAACATTGTATTTCCAAAAAAGTCAATTTCATTGGCAACTAAATGGTTTATTAATTCATAGTATGTGCATTCTTTGTCAATCTCTATGCCGTCTTCTATTACCGATAAAACCTCGTTGGATATTGGGATTGATGTCATTAATGTACATACTTTAGGCTCTTGTGGCTGAAGATATAATGGGAAGAGGATACTGGCTTGGTCTTCATCTGTAATCCCTGTTATCTGCATACTCGTCTTGATTTCCATCTTATTGACCTTGACATCAGTTACTGTAACAGGAGTAAACCCAGTATTGATGAACATTAGTCGCCAGTTAGTAGTAATGACTACGGGGAACTCTGGATCTTCATTACGAATAAATTCTACTGGATAATTATTAAAGCTCCTGACTACTTGTATATTAACTTTTTCCTGAGTGCGAGTAATATCAGAGTTTATCGCGTACCAAACTCCAAAGGCTGATAGGATTGAGATCCCAAACGCTATCCAGTTCCGGATCTCTTTCAATATAAGTTTAGTGTTAGACTCTTTTACCATGCTTGAACTTCCAGTATTAATTGACCTTGATCGGGGATTCAGTCATTCACAATGGCAACATCTTAGGCGTACATCCATCTAAGGCCAAATGTGAAATCTGTCCAGCTGGGGAACCCCAAACAATCCCCAACGCTATCGACCATATAATTCTGTCTCGGTCTGATTCTTCTTTCTTTGCTTTCTTGATCCTTTCTAAGCAATAATTCTCGCAGGCAGGCCCAATTTGAGAATAATATAAGGCAAGGCCAACGGTATTAGCTGATACACTATGACCGGTACTCCGGTGGTTCGGTCCACCAGATGGTGGGTCAAGGATGTCGGGTAATTTTCCACCATATATACCTCCTAACGTGCTACCAAGAAGAACCCAACCCCATTCCTCCACGTCCACTTTATCAAGCAAAGCAAGGGTTGATGTCGCTCCCGCTAATCCCCCTACAGTAGAATGGACTGCATTGTTCGCCATTATCGAATCTCCGCATTTTATCTCAGCGTGTCGATTTAAATCGCACAGACGCCTGGTATTTTATGCTCAACATTCAAACAGTAAAATTTCGTTAAGTCAAGTAACCATACTAAAACTTTAATCTTTACTACATATTTACATTTAAATAGTGCAACTGATCATTAAATCGCAAGGGAACCTTCTCTTAGACTAAACAGTATCATCGATCAGGATCACAGCGGCTGAGGCCGACTTCTTCGTCAGGCTATGGCTGGAAGTGAATGCGGACGGGACGTCCACAAGACAGCCGGCGGGACGCCCGCGCTACGTGCGCAGAGGGCTCGGAAATCGAGAAATTTCCCTAAAACCCCCATTTTTGCATTGCCAAGACTTGACAAAAGTGCAAGATTGTGCTATGATTCACCGTAGAGGTACATTTCAGTCCTGCAGGACGCTCCCTCCTCATGAATATCTATCTGTACGAAAGACGGGTTCTTGCGCTCGAGAGGCATTTCAAGGAAGCCCGGCGCCATCTTGACCGGATCGACCGCCAGGTTCGGTACAATCCGAAATCTGTCAAACGATCCGTCGTCAAGTCGCAGCTTGACCTGATCAACGCATCGATCAGAATCACAAAAGAAGAGACTGCCTTCTTCGTCAGGCTGGGGCAGCTTTATGACGTAATGCAGTTACATGTCGACTTTTTTGAGATCCTCTCGAGCCGGGACCCGGAACTTATGAGGGAAATTTTAACCCAACTGGCACCTAAGTACGGGCACACAGTCAAAACAGATACAGTGCACCGACCGTAAGGTTGGTGGCCATACAGTGCCCCGACCTGATTCAGTGCCCCGACCGTCAGGGAGGGGGTAACACCAACGGGGACTGGCGGAAAAATTTACCGTCACAGTGAGGTCCCAATTTTTAATGATGTTCCGGACGGTAAATTTTGGTGCCTGTCACCGTTGGCAAAAAAAATAGCCACCAACCTTACGGTCGGTGCACCGTAATTTGTAAGTAAAATTGGTGGAATTTATACCCCCTCCCTGATGGTCGGGGCACTGATATGGAAAATGGGATAATTCGGGTTACGCCTTGAGGACGATAACGCTGTCGTTGGGTTTGAAGGTGTACATGGAGGATTTGTGCGGGTTGACGACGACGCCGTAGGCTTTTGATGCGTCGCGGACCTGGTATCCCACGCGGTAGCCTATCGCGATCTCCCCGCGCTGGCGAGCTGACTCCACCACGGTGTAGAAATTAATCGGGTCCCCAATTTTCACATAGTTCGACATCGGTTCGAGGTAAATTTCCGATCCCCTGATGTCGAACAGCGTGTCGTAGACGCGTCCCAGGTCCTTATTCTCGGAGAGCTGAGTCAGCATCAGGCTGATGAGCGAGTCGCTGACGACGAAATCGTCGGCGCGCGTGACCTCGGCAAGCTCGCGGTTGGAGATGTCGAGCATCTCCGAGACGATGGAGAAATTATGCCCGTGCGCGTCCTCGATCTCGCGAAGGTGGAGGAGGGTGATGAGCGTGCGCGCGTCGGCGGACTGGGTTTCGAGATGGTCCGAGTAGCACATGATGATGACGTACTCGAAGTCGAGGATGTTGAGGTCCTCGAGGACCTCGCGGTCGGTCGTGTCGCCCTGCTTGAACGTGACGGTGTCGCGATGGATCGTGGGTGACGCCTGGATTTTCCCGGCAGTGGAATCGTCCACGTCAGCGACAACGGTGACGGTCGAGCCCGGCGAAAAATACTTGTGAAGCTCATCGATAACCGTGCGAGTGCGCCAGTTCCAGCCAAGGATGAGGATATTTTCAGGCTTATCTACGATCTCCACCGGTGCCGCGATCCTGTCGCGCTCTATGTTGAGCTCTGTAAGGCCCGAGAGCCGGATCGTGTCGTCGTCCGAGGACAACGCGATCACTTTTGAACCTTCCCCGAACAGGGTGTCCATCGCTGGATTGACGACGGTAGTGCCGTCGGGCATCTGCATGCCCAGCACGGACGAATCCTCATAAGCGAGGATCGAGTCTCCAAAGGTCTTACCGACGAGGCGCGGTTCTGCATGGAAGTAGATTTCGTCTCCCTTAAAATTAAGGATCTCCATGTAGACGACCGACAGGCCCGACTGAAGGCAGGTCTGGGCCATGATGCGCGAGACAACGTCACCGCTTAATAGAAGCTGCGCCTCATCGCGTCCGACCATACCCGCGACGCCGATATTCCTCGGTTTGTGGATTTCGGCAACGATGTGGTACGGCTCCTCGCGACGTTCGGGATGGTTGGTGATCGCGAGCATGGTTTTAAAAACCCATGAGTCCGGGTCGTCGGTTTCAGGCGAGAGGATAATGATCGATCTTGCGGTGTTAAGGCTGACGATTTCGAGGTCGGTCATCTCGATAGGTTTACCGGTACGGCACACGATGCGCGTTCTGCCGGTCGGACCAACCTTCGTGCGTATCTCGTCCTCCATATCGACCTTGTCCCTGTTACCGAGAATCACGATGCATGAGTTCGGGAGGTTCGCGTTCGCGATAACGAGCTCGGAGATGATCGTGAAGATCTGCGGCGACCATCCAAGGATGACAGTGTGACCGTTTTCGATGACCCGCGAGCGTCCCTTGCGAAGGTCGTCCAGCTTTGCCTCAAGGCCGGCTGCGAGGATACCGATCAGTGTACTGAAGACGAAAATACCGCTGAAAGTCACGACAAGCATGAGGCCGAGAAATCCCCACGAACCCTCGTCACCGGCGACCGTACCGGAATCGATGGTCCGCATGAGGCACATCCATGCGGTACGCATGATGCCCTGGTCGGTCGGGACGAGATTGAAGATCGAAGCCAGCAGGGCAAAAATGATTGTTAAAACCAGGGTGATAATCGCGAGCCATCCGATCAGGTTTGCGGTACCTCGGGACATTGCATTGTCGAAGGCGTAGCGCAGGCGGTCGGTGAAGGTGATTTTTTCCATGGCAGGATTTCCGTAGTCTGCAACTATAATTGATCTTGATCGAGTAAGATATAAAGGGATTGTAGCCGACTTGAGATGTAAATCAAAAACCGGGCAGAATCCGGAAAGTTACAATAGTTCCGAATGAAAGCCACAGCGTACATAATCGCAGTATCAGCACTGCTGGTCTCGATATCCTGTACTCCCGGGAATACGTTCATGCGATGGACACAGTCGTGGGGACATCAGGAACTTGCGGGTAGAGGAAATTGTCTGCCGATCGATGCCGCCAACCTGCGCGTCGACAGGAACATTCACCTTGCGCATGCATCGATACAGGATGTCGTATGGAGGTCTAACACGGAGCTTTTCGCGATCAGCAATGAGGGCACATTTTTTACTGTCAATATTGCACGGCGAATAGTCAGCGATGTCGCGTATTTCGACAGCGGGAACTGGTCGATACTTGTACCAAACATCATTTCAGCGGTTGTATACGACAGGGGCGGATCTGCGTTCGGAGCAGGCAGTCCGTTGAAATTTACCAGCGTGGACCGTAACGGTAATGTGAACTGGCAGCTCGATTACTCGGGAAAGACCCTGTTCAGTGAACCGATCGCGTACAACGGGGATATCTTCCTGCCGTTTCATGGTCAGAACAATATGAGCGAGATCTACATAGTTTCGGGCTACGGAGACGAAAAACAAACTGCCTCTCTGGATCTTCCATCGAACGGAAGGCTGATCCCGACACCCGACGGGATCGTTATCACATCGAGTGCTGGAAATTACATTCTCATTCCCGGAGAGGACGACCTGTATGCTGTCGAGCCGTGGAACCAATATAGTGGAAGTGTATCGTGGGGCACGATAATCGATGAATCGGACCGGCTGATCGGATTTGATCAATATGCCAATTTGCTGTACATACTGGGTATCGATTCAGAATTACCATCATCTATCCCTGGTTTGTTGAGCGGTGCTCTACAGGATGAAATGTGTGTAACAGTTGCGTCGGATGGTGACAGTATCGCCGTATTCATGCCGGAGCAGGCCTTGAGATTGGTCGATGGCAACAGCGAATTATTATGGGCGATGGAAAATGTGTCTGGAACAATTGGGCAAAGATACATGTACATCGATGAGGATTTTGAAAATTGTGTTGAATTATCAGGAGGGAAGATAGTTGTATACAATTCCGGTGGCGATACAGAGATCCAGGTTGGGGGGAATATAACGACCGACCTCGTATTTTCAAATGATTTCAGGCGTGCAGCGGTAGGGACAGCGCAGGGGGATTTAGTGACATTGAGTACGTATTGAATGTTTCAGCGATGGCTGGAAGTCATCGTCACATGCCTTCGCTAACGCTTCGGCGTGTGAAGTAAATATTATTCAGTGTCGTAAGTGACTTTAATCCCGAATTGTTCTTCAAGCCAATTAACAAGACGGTTTGCGATGTCGTCACGGGCGGAGCGGTAGGCTTCGAGTTCCACCTCGGGATCGTTCGATGCGTTATAAGGATCAGGAATCGACCAGTGGAAACGTTTCGATGGTCCGGCGGAGCTGTTGAAGACCGGGCAGAAGTCGCGCGCGTGATCGCAGAGGGTGATTACCCAGTCGAAGGGCCGGTCAATGTAGTTATCGAACGGCTCGGGCATCTGGGCAGAGATATCGATGCCAACTTCATTCATGACCTGCATCGCAAGACGTGCCACACTCTCGGCAGGATGTGATCCGGCCGACGCTACCCGTATTTTTCCACCCGTCCAGACCTTGATGAAGCCTTCGGCCATCTGTGATCTGCATGAGTTCCCGGTGCACACGAATATAACTGAGGAAATTTCCCGATCATTCATAGCGTGGAGTATGTTAAAGGCAGTTGTGAGTAAGCGCAACCTCGTTCACGGGATTGACACATCGGCCCATTCATGATATATAACTGACTGGTCAGTTAGTTATTTCCAAATGGGCGTTTCAACAAAAAAACAGGGGTCGCGCAAACCGCGATGGAAGCGACGTCCGGACGCCCGTCCGGTGGAAATCGCCGAAGCCGCGCTTGATGTCTTCGCGGATGAAGGTTTCGAAGCCGCACGTCTGGAGGACATCGCGAAGCTGGCGGGAGTGTCGAAAGGCACCATCTATTTATATTACCCGAGCAAGGAAGACCTGCTTGTCGCAAGTGTCGAGCACCGTATAATAACCAACCAGTCAAAGGTCCTTCCATTGTTCCTCGCGGCAACGTCGGATGCAGATAAGGAGCTGACGAGGGACCATTTCCGCGAGACGTTCAGCTCGATTTTCAAGGTGCTGAGGGAAGTTCTCGGAAGCGACCAGATGAGCCAGGCAATCAAGGTTGTCATGGCAGAGCGAAGACGGTCCAAAAGGCTTCGAAGGCTGCAGGCAGAGCGCCTGGCACTGGCATTTCACATCATCGTTAACTTTCTCAAGAAGGCACATAAGGCAGGTGCGATCGACTGCCCGTACCCGGAAGCGATCGCACGTGTGATGGCGGGTACGGTACTATCATTCGCACTGATCGACGAACTGCTGGGTACGGAACCCGGAAGTTACATAAAAAAAGGACCAGTGGAAGCACGTCAGGCAGTGCTTGATTTTCTGCTGCGGGGATTCGGACTCGCGGACGGAGGGAAGTGAGTGTCATGAAAAAATACATGCAGACAATGCTCACCGGACTATTAATCCTGTTATTTATCGGGGGATGTTCCGGGGAAAACCAGGACGAGTTGATGCTGTCCGGAACGATCGAAGCCGAATCGGTACGGGCGGGATCGCGGATCGGCGGACGGGTCGCGGAGATAATGGTCGACGAGGGGGTGAACGTGGTGGCTGGAGACGTACTGTTCGCGCTCGAAATCGATGTACTGGAAGCCGAACGTGAACGCGCGGAAGCGGGAGTACAGGAGGCTGAGGCGGCATACGCGACGGTCGCGGCGGGCGCGAAGCCGGAGGACATCGCGAGGGTAAGCCACGAGGCAGAAGCGCTTCGTCAGGCGTATGAATTGACCCTCGCAGGACCGCTTCCCGAGGAACTCGCAGCTCTCGAAGCGCAGGCTGATAGCCTCGAAGCGGTGTACAGGAACGCGGAGGACGCATCGGACCGTCTGTTGTACCTGTACGATGAAGGGGTCGCAGCGGAGAGGGAGTACATCGCTGCGATGGAAACAGCTGAAGCCGCGAAAAGCCAGTGGGAAGCTTCGCTGCAACAGCTCGATGCACTGAGTGCACGGCCGAGGGAGGAGGAGGTCGACGGGGCATATGCCCGGTACCTTGCCGCACTGAACGGCGTGCAGTCGCTGGTGTCGGGTGCGACGGTGGAGCAGCTCGACCAGGCGCTCGCGCGAATCGCCACTATGCGGGAAGCACTGGACAGGATCGACGTTGATCTTGCAGAGGCGGTCGTACATGCCCCATCGCCCGGTGTAATTAATTCATTCGAAATCAAACCAGGAGATTTTGTTGCGCCGGGACAACCGGCATGCGAGATAATCGACCTGGACACACTGAAAGTCGTTGTCTATATCCCGGAAAACCGTCTCGGATTCGTGCGAGAGGGCGATGAGCTTCCGATCAAGGTCGACAGCTTCCCGGATGAGACATTCATGGGAGTTGTCGTGCGTGTGGCATCGGAAGCGGAGTTCACACCGCGGAACGTGCAGGTCGTCGAGGAACGGGTGGCGCAGGTGTTCGCGGTCGAGATAACGTTGGAGAATCCTGAGCACAGGCTGCGTCCGGGAATGGCGGCTGATGTGACAATATCGCTCCTTGAGTCAGAGTGAGTGGGTGAACAAGATGCATGAGGAACCAGCAATTGTAGTTGATCACATCACGAGGAAGTTCGGGACGTTCACCGCGGTCAACGATGTATCGTTCAACGTCAAACGTGGAGAGATCTTCGGCTTCCTCGGACCCAACGGATCGGGAAAATCGACACTCATACGCGTTCTGTGCGGACTGCTGGCACCAACGTCGGGAGCCGGCAAGCTTAACGGGCTTAATGTGGTCGATGACATAGAGACAATTCGTCAGACGATCGGGTACATGGCACAGGGATTTACGCTGTACGACGATCTGACTGCGAAGGAGAACATAACTTTCTATGGAATGGTGTACGGCCTGTTCAGAAACCGTTTGAAGGACCGTACGGATGCGGTAGTCGACCTGGTGGGGATCGAGGATTACATGGATCGACAGGCGGGAGCGCTCTCGGGCGGATGGAAACGGCGTCTTGCACTCGCGTGCGCGCTTCTGCATGAACCGACGATCATATTTCTCGACGAACCAACCGCCGGGATCGACCCGGTAGCACGTCGCGAGCTGTGGGACCTTCTTTTCGAGCTTGCAGACCAGGACGTGACGCTTTTTGTCACAACTCACTACATGGACGAGGCGGAGAGGTGCACGAGAGTCGGGTACATCTACATGTCGAACCTGATCGCGCTCGGTACACCGTCGGAATTGAAGCAAATCCCGGAAGTAAGGCCACCGGGGACGAGACGGTTCGAGGTCGACGCACAGGACATCACGAGAGTACACGGGATCTTCAAGAGATGGGAGCCGGTAAGAGACTCCACGATTTTCGGAGCAACCGTGCACGCACTGGTCGAGGAAACGCTCGATGCCGAGGGCATCAGGAAGCAGCTCAGGACCAACGGCATCGAGGCAAGGCTGGTCAGGGAGATCGAACCGACGCTCGAGGATGTTTTCGTCACGCTGACGCGGTACCACGAGGCTCGTGATGAAGAGAGGATGGTGAGCTGATGTTCAGGGGATTCAGGGCGATAATCTACAAGGAATTCATCCACATGCGCAGGGATCCGATAACGATCTTTGTCGCGCTGGTCATTCCGCTGATCCAGCTTATTATTTTCGGATACGCGGTGGACATGGATGTCAAAAACATCCCGACTGTCATCTGCGACCAGGACCGTACCGCCGAAAGCCGTGCGCTGCCGTCAAGTTTTGAAAATACCGGTTATTTCCATGTTCTTTACGAAGTGGAAAACCCGGATGATGTCTATTCAAGACTGAGGAGTGGAGAAGCGAAGATCGGGATAATAATCCCGCCGGGATTTGGTGACGACAGGTTCGCGAGTACGCCGACACAGGCGCAGGTTCTGATCGACGGATCAGACATAACGGTCGCGAACCAGGCGTTGAATATCGCCAATGCAATCGGGTTGAGAGTCAGCCTGACTGAACGCGCAAGACAGATTGGAGTGGAGAATCCCGATGAGCAGATGCCTCTCGAAATACTCCCAAGGCTGCTCTTCAATCCGACGATGAAATCCGCGAATTTCATGGTGCCGGGATTGATAGGGGTCCTGCTGTGGATCGTGACCGTGTTTCTGACTGCGGTGGCGATCGTCCGAGAAAGGGAAAAAGGGACTATCGAGCAGTTGTTTGTCACGCCGCTAGCGAAACTGGCGTTTATTGTCGGGAAACTGATGCCGTTCGCGATTCTCGGGATGATCGAGTCGGCTGTCGTGCTGCTTGCGTCGAGGTATTTCTTCGGGATACCCATCAACGGGTCGGTGATACTCCTCGCATTCCTGATCGTGCCGTACCTTCTGACCGGCCTGATGGTCGGGCTCGTAATATCAACCATAGCGACAAACCAGGCTCAGGCGCTGCAATTTTCCGCGATGACGATGCTGCCGTCGGTTATCCTGTCCGGATTCATGTTCCCGCGCGCAAGCATGCCGTTTATAATTTACGTCCTGTCGTTTTTCGTACCGCTCACGCATTTCCTCGAGATAGTAAGGGGTATAATTCTCCGGGGAGCGATGTGGGCGGACCTCTGGGACGAAACACTCATTCTTGTTGGATTCTTTTCATTCTTCCTGACAGTTGCAGTCAAACGTTTCAAAAAACAACTTGGGTAGAAGTTGACTGAAACAAAGTCCGAAATAGAAGAGAGCAACGCGAATCCGCCGAAGTGGGCACGGTTCCTCGACGACGGGACCGTATCTATCCACGGTGCGCTTGGGGGAGTGCTGACATTCCTCTTACCCCTGGTTATTTACTACCTGGTGGGGATGCGTGAGCCCGGCATTCACGGGGACTACACGAAGTTCGTGATTGTCGCTAAAACGTGGGGCATACCGCACGCAACCGGTTTTCCTCTCTACATCATACTCACCGGCCTCCTTTATCAAATTGCGTTATGGATGCCGACATTTCGAGTTGTTCTATTGAGTGTAATAACGGTCGCGCTGGCCGTTCATTTTCTATTCAGGATCGGACGTCTGCTCGGATTTACAGTTCCGCTTGCGATTCTGATTGCATTAATGGCTGCAAGCGGACGGTCGATCTGGATACAGGCGTGCATACCCGATGTGTACGGGCTTCATATACTGCTGATACTCATCGCGGTGTGGGCGTTGTTGAAGTGGGATGCAACTAATAATGCAGGATTTTTTCACGTGTCGGTCTGGGCTTTCATGTTGAGCATGGCAAACCATCCGACCGCGATTTTCTGCCTTCCTGGACTGTTGATATTTGCCATCGTGAGGGACCACCAAATTTTCCTGAAAAGGCAGACATGGCTGCATGTCTTATTAACAGTCTGTGTTGTTGCAGGTCTCTACCTGTATCTTTTCATCCGCAGCGGAGGGAATCCTGTCCACGACGAACTTCACGCGAACGGCAGTTTCCAGAGATTACTCGAGTACCTGACGGCGCAGGATGTGTCGAGGGATTTCACATTCTACGACTCCGCGACTCGAAAGCAGTTGTGGCAGATGTTTATTGAGACAGGCAAGTCAAATTTCACCCTGGGTTTGTGGTATCTGATACCAGTCGGCATTGTCTTTACACTGGTACGGCATGTTAAACAAATGCTGTTGATATTTCTTGTGCCCGTTATAGTTCTAATTTTCAGCTTCGTTTACCACACGTCCGAGCCAGAATCATTTTTTGCGATAATTTATCTATTCTGCGCATTGTTCCTTGGAGAATTACTGACATTTGTATTCCAGCGTTTGAAAGTTGGTGGCAACACTGTTAAATGGCTGAAGCTTGTGCTTTACCTGTTTTTTACCACTGCAATAATGCTTCAGGCGGGAGCCGGGCTGGTGGGGTACGATTTCTCAGGTCCCAACGGCGATTATCACAGGGCAAAGAGGATCGTGTCTGCAATCGAGACCCCTGCCCTCGTGTACACGCATAATTACAACCACGCGATGCTCCTGCGTTACTGCCAGTATGTCGATGGAATCAACGAGGGGGACGAAATCGTCATCAGGGTCAACTGGGACTCTGATTTCACCGACTCAGAGCTTGAAGGTAACCGTAACGTATATGTCTATTCGGAAATTGTACCTGCAGTGGACAGTGAGTACAGCTTTATACCGGTCGACACGGGATCGTCCGAGCCTGAGATCTACAAAGCGATACAGACTGAATGAAATTTCCGGGATCGAATGGAGAACGACTATGATCCAGAGGGCAATAATTCTGATCTCAATCCTGACGATGCTGTCGGGATGCGCGTCGACAACACTTGATGTGATTCCTCCTGACGGCACCGGTGCGGATACCATCCAGTATTACAGGCTTCGGTTCATCGCGACCTGCACGTCGGACTGGGCATCGATAGAGATCAACGGACTCGATTTCCTTACATGGCGCGGCATTGAAAGGAACCCGTCTCCGGAAACCTGTGATTTTGGAGAGAACACACTTTACCTGGAGCAGCCGATCGAGGATGCAGATGCGGATATGCCTGTCTCGACCGAACTTCTGTGTGCAATTACTCCGGAGGATATCGTCAAGCCGTTCATGGTCACAATAATGAAGGGTGATTTGAACGAGGTGCATCTTTCCATCGAGGTCGAGGACATGGAGGGCGTCACACAGGCCGTGCAGATTACACACGACACGGTCATGCCGGGTTCCGGCGGTCTCAATACCCGCATGTTCCCGTCAGACCTTATTGAAACCGTTCTCCAGGCGCCATTCGAGTACGAAATTCCCGAACCCGAGGATAAAATGCTCTGGGCGTTCTACTATCCGTGGTACACAACGGAGAGCTGGGACAGCGAGATACTAGTGGACCGTCCGCTGACGCCATATTCATCCGACATGAGGCTCGATGTCGCACGACAGATCGATGAAGCGGAAATAGCAGGGATCGATGGCTTTATCTCGTCGTGGTGGGGACCCGGAAGTTACACCGATCTCAACCTCGGGCTGGTCCTGGAGGAAGCTGAAAAGGAGAATTTCAAAGTCTGTATTTACTTCGAGACGCTTGGGGATGGCAACGAACCACAGAGTGAGTCGACAATTGAGACATGGCTGGAATATGTGATTGACACGTACAGCGCGCATCCCGCGTACATGAAAGTGAACGGCAAACCGCTCATAGTCGTGTGGTCCTCGGGTGCCGTGCCCCTCGAAACGTGGCAGGCAATATTCTGGAGACTTCGGAACAAGGGAGTGGAAGCGTTTTATGTCGGGTACGGTTACGATGTTGAAAACCTGACAGTTTTCGATGCGTATCACGAGTACGGAATTTTCACGTATGATGATCTCGACCAGGTATATTTCGATGCGTCGAGAACCGCGAGATATTACCCGATGGTATCGGCAACCGGGCAGCATGTGCCATGGATAGCAACGGTGCAGCCGGGATATGACGATCGATTGATACCGGGTCGTGACGGGATCGTTGTCGAGCGTGATTTCACAAATTATTACCGTTACACATGGGATACTGCGAGGCTGAGCAAACCGGACTGGATTTTTATCACGTCATGGTCGGAATGGTGGGAGAATACTCACATTGAACCGAGCGAGTTGTACTGCACTCAATACATGACTCTTACCGGGGAGTACGCGCTTGTGTGGAAATAGTCCTTTCTCACAATAAAGATTAAGCAAGTTTAAACTCACAGTGTCGGGTGAGCTGGATGATATTATGTATGTGTAAATAAGCGCGTGGAGGTAATTTACTTGGCTCCCGACCTGACACTCGAACAGGTGATGGAAAAGGTCCAGGACCTGCCAACACTGCCCGATGTATTCTTCAAGGTGAACGAGGTGGTCAACGACCCGAACTCGTCGGCACAGGACCTCGAACGCGTTATTGAAAGCGACGTGGCAATCTCGGCCAAGCTTCTGCGTCTGGTGAACTCCGCGTCCTACGGCCTTTCCCGGAGGGTCGATACACTCATGCAGGCAATACCAATACTCGGTTTTTACACGGTACAGAACCTGGTGATGAGCGTCTCCATTTTCGAAATGAACGCAATGTCGGCGGACGATCTGAAGGCATACTGGAAGCATTCGTTCGCGACCGGGACAGTAGCTAGTGCCATTGCTGTAGCAGATGGACTGCAGGGAGGGAGGAGTCAGTCACTGGCGGGACTGCTTCACGATATAGGCATGGCATACATGCTGCAGGATTTTCTAAGTGAGCACCAGGCAATCCGCGAGGAGATGCTGAAAGATAACATCACGTACATAGAAGCGGAGAAAAGAATCCTGTCGACCACGCATGCCGAGATCGGGGGGGCAATCGCGGAAAAGTGGAACTTCCCGCCGAACCTGACTGCATCCATCAGGTACCATCACGAGCCTGAACTCGCAGAGGTCTACAGGGATTTCGCAGCGGTAACAGCGTCGGCGAATGCAATCTGCCAGTTAACCGAAACGGGATACGTGCACAATGAGGGATTCGAAACGAGTGCGGGGGCATGCGAACCGTATCATCCACTGAACGAGTCTGCATACAACCACGCGATGCGCGAGATGGAGAAGCAGGGGCAATTCTTCGAGGCGTTCATCGATCAGATGGAGACAGCACGCAAAGAGGATTTGGAGAATACATAACCCCGTCAGTACCGGGAAAGAAAACTACACCGGGGAATTGTCAGGCGTCGTGGGTTGTTAGTGTAATCAGTAAACCGCAACCAACGGAAAAAGACGATGGGTACCTTTGGGAAGTCAGGGTCAGGTTATTACCAGGATCATGTAATGGAGTGGATTGAGTCTGCGACGAGGTCCATGACGCCGTCATCGATGTGTTCACCGTCGTCATTCAACAGCCCAAGGACGCCCAGATGGTTGTACCCCTGGCGGCTGACATCGAAGTTCCCCTCGAGGTCAAGCACCTTCAATTCAGCTTCAGCATCCACCGGGTGGTAATTAGAGGGCATAAAATTGCGGTTCCTGATACCCATGCATCCCAGTGCAATGCTTCCGCCCACCTTCAGACGGTAAAGGACACCGAGGACTTTATCTTCGTTACTGTAATAGTTGAAAAAATGCCTCACGTGATTTTCTATCGCAGTGCCGTACCGTTGGTTCGTCTGGACTTTAAAGTGCTCGACGTCCGATGCGACAAAATGCATCGATTCAACAAGGAGGGGCATATCGGCGTACGCCTCATCATTTTCAAGGGCGTACAGCATCTCAGCCGCCAACCTGGTGCCCATACAATAACCGAGGACGTGAATCCGGGTGTCCGGGCAGACAGCCTTGTAATCTATAATAAAACGCGCGAGCTTGGCGCCGTTTCCCTCGGCATGAAGCCTGCCCTCCTGGTACCCGATCATCGAATTTGGATCGAGCTGAGTGTCGGCGTCCCAGGCGTAACCAATAATGGCGCCGTCGAAATCATTCATCAATAATGAATCCCTGGCAAGACCGCAGGCTTTCCTGGCAACTTCCTCATTGTTATTGAAACCGTGGACAATAATCAGGAGGTCATCCGGGCGATCGGTTCCGAGGGTAATCCCCGGGATGTCGCCTGATGTGGTGTATTCAAACCTGTCGCGATAGCGCGCTAATTGACCGTTCCTGAAATTATTCCGCGTGTTGATAATCGGGATGTCGCTTTTTAAATTATCCCAGTTCGGGACGACGCCCATGGTCATTTCCTGCATCACAAATTTATAACCCGTACCGAGGAGGATCAACAGGCAGAGAACCCAGGTAACTTTCAGAAATATGACTCTCTTCTTCACGCGGGACCCTCCCCTGCAGGATCGGCAGGATCGGACGTCGCCCGAGACCCAGTCTCGATCGGTCCCAGGACCCCATCTTCGAAATTTTCGGGAACATCAAGATATACAGTCGCAATCCAGTAACCATCGGCCCAGTTCCTGAGCACGAGAGCATGGCCATCATCACCTAATACAACCATCACAGGGACATTGTTGTCGCGGGTCGATCCAAGTACAGTCCTGTAGGCATCCCTATCGGCAAGCTCATTATAAAAATCAAACACCCGGGCCGGTTCATCTGATGTGCGGAACTGGATAACCACCGAATCACCGTCCGAACTGTTATACCTGCGGGCCGGCTGATCGGAGAAGGGGAATTCGGCACGATCGTATTCCGTGTATCCAGCTAATTCGAAGTGTTGACTGTCGGCAATAAGCTGATTCCGATACCTGTACTCGGCCAGTTTATTGTGGCCGATTTCCGTGGCTTGTGCCCCGATACCCATCACGGTCCCGACAATGCTCATCAAGTATGCATAAAACGCGATGCTCCTCCATCGGT
>JAUWTM010000032.1 GCA_030614715.1 Planctomycetota bacterium | reverse complement strand
TGTCGATAGCCGTGTCCAGGGCATAATCGCTGGACGTACCGCCCCACGTACGTGCATGGCCGACCAGAGTCGAGATTCCGAGGTCGGCATCGGAGGTATCATTCACGCTGGGAGTGTTTGTGGAACTTACCCTCACCCGAACGGTGCTGGAAATATCGGATGGAATATTCTGCCAGAGGTAGCTTCCATCGTCCGTTTCACCGTTCGCAATGAGGTTGATATCCGATCCAAAATTAACCTTGGAATACTCCATGAATACAGTGCCGGATATGTTAATCGAACTCCAGGTGATCTCAGAGGTGCATCCGATCTGCAGGTTTTCGCCACCGTTAGGCGTGAGTACCTGAATCGACGGTGCGAGAATTGTGAAATCACCATTGGATACGTCGTAGATTGCCGGCCATGTCGTGGAACTGATCCTTACACGTGCAGTAGTTGTGGGATCGAACGGGATGTTGACCCATGAATAGGTCCCGTCATCCGGTTCATTAAGGGATATCAGGTTAACGTCAGAGACGAAATTATCCTTCGAGTACTCGATGAACACCGTACCCGTCATTTGCGTTGACGTCCAGGTGATGCTCTCCGTTCCACCGGATGTCCAGGATTCTCCTCCATTGGGAGCAGTTACGTTTATCGATGGGGGCTCAATTGCGAAATCGGCATCCGACGTGTCCCGTATAGTTGGTATGTTAGTCGAACTGATCCTGACCCGGACGGTGTCGGATGGATCATTCGGGATGTTGAGCCACATGTAACTGCCGTCGTTCGCTTCATCCAATGCAATGGTGATGATGTCGGATGAGAAGTTGTCCTTGGAGTATTCTATGAACACCGTGCCGACAATACCGTTCGATGTCCACGTAATTTCCTCGTCATTGCCTATTCCCCAACTTTCACCGCCGTTGGGTATACCGACCTTGACCCAGGGTCCGGTAATTGTGAAAGTGCTGTCGGACGTATCATAGACCCCGGGATTAGCGGTCGAGCTGACTCGTACTCTTACTGAATCTGACGGATCATCTGCAACATTCCATGTGTATGTACCGTCGTTCGCCTCGTCAAGGGCGATCGTGTTTATATCCGTAATGAAATTATCCTTTGAATATTCAATGAAAACCGTTCCGGGAATGTTATTGGAATCCCACGTGATGTCCTGATCCGATCCCGGACCCCAGTTCTCACCGCCATTTGGTGTGAGGACCTGTATCCATTCCGGATTTGCCGCCACGACCATTGCATGGTGAACCTGGTATGAGGTCAGGTCTGCGGCACAGTTGTTCTCAATACCGAACTCATTGCTGTAATCAAAATCGGGATAATTAACCTCGATCCAGACTGGCAATGAATTCGTGGACACCAGTATCTCGGGGTCGATAGTCGCCTGGAACGTGTAGTAATGGTCACCCGTAGCAACCGGGGTCAGATCCACAACATATTCACCAGTCCATGCCTCCGAGTAACAGCTGATTTCATATTCATCCATTACACCGGCCGACATCTGGGCGGACCAGTCGAACGGGCTGATGTCCAGCCTGACCTGGCCACCCCAGTTGGCTGCATCGACAAACCAGAGTGTCGATGAGTCCTCGACTCCGATAATCATCGCCTCGTCAGCGTTCGCGGAGGGTGGAAAGTCGTCCATGTTGTTTGGAGGATCCGGGTAGTTGGCATGTTCGGTCCAGTGAGCGATCACAGCGTACTGGAAAACAATTCCTGTTGTGTTTGGGAATCGCAGTTCGTATTTGCGCCAGTTGACCTCACCCGGACCGAATGTACCGCGATCGTCGCCGTTATCGACGAGGAAATCAAACGGATCGTCCTCCAGACCCAGACCATCGGCGAAGTATTTATACCCGTTTAGATGGCAGGACGGTTCATATCCCGGAGTTCCGACTATGCCGGCATCGTACCCGACAAGGTGCAGCTGGAAGCCTGCGTACTTGAACTCGATGATGTTGAACCATCTCGTGTAACCATCGGGATTTCGCAGGCTCTGGCCGTCATCGCCGGGGACGGTAATTCCGTTCTGCCCGACGTACTGCCCTGCTCCGGTGCCCATGAACACACCCATGACATCGAAGCCCCTGAACGTGAACTGTCCGGCGAACGGATGCCGGAGCCCGATGTCAATATCGACGTTTACGTAACCGGCCTTTGTGTCGATCAGCATATTATCGAGGAGGAGGTTGATAGGCGGTCCGTCGATAAACCGGTTGATATTGGCGGTGAAATCAACACCTCTCAACGGGACTGCTTCGTATGTCCCCAGGTCGGGATCGATATGTACTTCCCAGGTGCCCCAGAGACTGGTGTTGTCGCCTGAAAGTGATGAGTTCTGGAGATTGGTGGATAACGAGTTGTCGGAGGGATTCGGTATGACGGGTCCGCTTCCTGAGCTACTGCACGAGATAAGAAAGACCAGTAGCAGGCCCGCTAATGGCAGAAAACCGTAACGATTCATTTGTCCCTCACAAAAACATGTTCAAAGTGAGAAATATGTGCCCCTCTGCCCGACCCCCCAAGGCAGATCATCTCCTACCTGTCCTACAGAGATTTTATCAGGAAACAGGTCAACAACCAAACATTATTATGGGCAAAATAAAAATTCTGCTGAAAATCCAGAGGATTTCATGTCATGCTATCTTGATCGTTATCGATTGATTAAAATACCATTACCGGCAGCCGTCTGACATAAACCCGCATAGGTGTCCATTGCGATCAGCGTTTGATTAATGATGTGGGGATTCTTTGCCGATTTTACCGGCAGGATGCCCTTGACAGTCGATGTAATATCCTGTAACTTTCCGTTAACTACTCAAGGGGGTGTAGATTAATGCATTTCAGGATACTTTCCTCCGGACTTCTGTGTCTGATACTCCTGACACTCGCATCATGCAGTGGTGGAGGCCCAACGATACCGAACCTGCCGCCCGGGGAGGATCCCGACCGCTATTCATTTGCAGCGTCGGATAAAACCCGCGATTTGTCCCCTTCTGTATCGCCTTCCGATATGTCAGCCCTCGTGAACGGCAACACATCGTTCGCGTGCGATCTGTATCGTGAGCTCAGGGGAACATCGGGTAACATTTTCTTCTCACCGTTCTCGATCTCACAGGCGCTGGCAATGACATGGATCGGGGCACGTGGTAACACGGAAACCGAAATTACCGACGTCATGCATTTCGATCTTCCGCAGTCGCAACTGCATCCAGCGTTTAACAACCTCGACCTCGAACTTGCCAGCCGTGGGGAAGGCGCAGCCGGTAAGGACGGAGAACCGTTCCGTCTCAACATCGCGAACTCGACATGGGGTCAGGAGGGATGGACGTGGCTGACTCCGTTCCTTGACACGCTTGCGATCAATTACGGTGCCGGCATGAGGCTTGTCGACTTCTTCAACAATCCCGAGGAATGCAGGTTGATAATCAACGACTGGGTCGAGAACCGTACCGAGCAGAGGATCCCTGACCTGCTTCCAGAGGGAATCATCACACCTCAGACGGCGCTTGTCCTGGTGAATGCGATATATTTCAACGCCGCATGGAATGAGCCTTTCGAGACCGACAGCACATTTGATGGTCCCTTCTACCTGCTGGATGACACCACGGTCACAGTGCCGCTGATGGAACAGGTCGAATCGCATAATTACTGTGAAGGCGACGGATGGCAGGCTGTCGAGATGAAATACGACGGCGAGGAGATGTCGATGGTGGTTCTCCTTCCGGAGATCGACAGGTTTGACGAAATTGAATCCTCTATGGACTCAGCATTCCTCCAGGAAATTGACAGCAAATTCGGGACCAGGGAAGTTACGCTCACTCTTCCGCGCTGGGCGTTCACGTCACAATTCGGTCTTGCAGACACGCTCCACGATATGGGCATGACCGATGCCTTTACACCGGGGCTTGCCGATCTTTCCGGCATGGATGGAACGCTAATGCTTTTCATCTCCGATGTCGTGCACAAGGCTTTTGTGGCTGTCGATGAAGCCGGGACCGAAGCGGCTGCGGCCACGGGAGTGATTATTGGTTTTACATCGATGCCCGAGCAGGCGACATTCCGCGCGGATCACCCGTTCATTTTCTACATTCGCGATAATATTACCGGCGCAGTTCTATTTATCGGACGAGTAATGGATCCGACGCAATAGAAGTTGAATGTTTGGTAGTTTCAGGGCTGTTCAACTTATATTCAGTGTGGTAAATTTATACTGTTCCGCATTTAGTAAATTTTATATTAATAAACGTGCAGGAGGTTTCAGTATGCGGATCCACATGCTGGCTTGCGCAGTCCTGTTCGCGGTAATCCTGTTCGGCTGCAGCAATCGAAATCCGGTCGAGCCGCCGTTACCATCTGCAACCTCTCCAATAGTCCAAAACGAACTGGTAAATCATCACCTGCTGGGCTACTGGCAGGTCCGGATCGATACTGATTCCCTAACAGCAATAATGGTTCCCAACAGGGCGGCAGAGATGCACCTTAACTGTGTCAGGCTTCTCGAAGTTGCGCCGTGCACCGACTGTCTCAAGCTGGAGAACATCCAGCTGCTGGCCGGAAATATTATCCAGTGCAACCTCGTTTTGCGCCATCCCTACTCGACCGGGAATCTCAAGTTATCAGGTTTCGACGCCCGTGCTATTTTCATCGGTGAAGCAGACTACATGTGGCCGGTGAGCGGACGCATGATGGCGGTCGGCGACAGCGTCCCGCGCATGCTGAATCCCGACGGTTACACGTCGCTTTTCAATCCCACCGAATTTCCCCAGACAACCCCAGCAGCACTCGGTTATATTCCGGGCAATTACACGTTCGGGGGTGACCTGACAGCGACGTTGAATCCCTACGTGGCATTCAACAAGGACGAACCACGCCGGGTTTTCCGGTTTGCCACAACAAGTACCGAAACCATCCGTGTGCAGTTCCCGGAGGGCCCGCTGGAATTCGGTTACGCACTCGAGGGGTGCTGGCAGACGTTTGCCGGGCAGTGCACCGATCCTGTCGAGGACTTCCCGCCGGACGCGAACTGTCTTGAGGCATACGAGGTGACGACGTGGTCGGGTCCGGGACTGAGCCTCGATCCCGGCGCGTGGTCGTACGTATACGCGACCGTTTACGATTACCAGGGACTCAATACGATCGCCGATGTGACCGCGGAAATCCCCGATGTGATGGCGGGTCAGGTTCTAATGGATTATTATGACACGCGCGAGGACGGGGGACATGTTTACCGTGGGATGGTGACAAATGATCTTGGAGCGGGTACGGGGGATTATCCGTTCCTTGTGAGGGTCGCGGACACCGTGGCGGACCAGAACTTGGGACAGATCGACGCGTGGTGTCCGGGAATTTTCCCTGTGAGGGAGGGTTGGGTGTATATGTTGGGAGAAGAGTGGTCTGGATACACCTGTGACATTGAAATAAACGAATTTAATGAAATATTTATTATTGGTTCAAGCTGGGATCAATTAGACTGCGATCCGTCGCCTGGAGAAAGTTATGGAGGAGAAGAAGTAAACACGGGCCTCGTCAAATTCGATTGGGGAGGAGGCTACGAATGGTCCGCTCGATGGGAAACAAACACTACATCGAGTTATTACATGCTCGACATAGATATCAATGGCAATATATATATTCTTGGACTGTTCTCTGAGACAACGGATTTTGATCCCGGTCCCGGAGTGTGTGAACGTACTTCGTTTTACGATGAAGACGAGGGCCATTACCGTGGAAATATGTTTCTTCTAAAACTGGGCTCAAACGGGGAATTCATCTGGGTACAGACCTGGGTAAACGATCTTTACATAAGGCCGCGTGAGTTAGTTGTTGATGACGGTGGTTATGTTTACCTGACTGGGAATTTTGAAGGCACGCAGGATTTCGATCACGGTATTGATGAAGATGTGCACGAGTGTATGGACAATTCCGATGCTTTTATTGTGAAATTGGGAACTGATGGTTCGTATTCTTGGGCGGTAACGTGGGGGGGAATCCCGAGGGTCCGGTCGCAGGATATCGTAATCGATGGGAACGGGAATGTTATCGTTTGTGGTGGCTTCGATGGAGTTGTGGATATGGATCCGGGTCCGGGTGAGGACTGGCACGATTCGGAAGAGGTAAGTGCCTGTTTTTTCAGCAAGTTCGATCCTGACGGTAATTTCAAGTGGTCGAGGTCACTCACAGCTTTAAGTAACAGCAATACGAGTGACAGCCCGTTCCTTGGTGTTGATGCTGATAACTGCATTTATATTACATCTTCTTTCAAACTTGTTGTTGATTTTGATCCGGGTCCAGGATTGGACTTACGGATATCCAGTGGTGGCTGGGATGCATTCCTGACAAAGTACGATCCGGATGGGAACTACCAGTGGGTACTTACCTGGGGTGGAGAAGGGAGCGAACGAGTTAACTACATGACTGTGGACTCCTTCGATAATTTTTATATTGGCGGCAGGTTCAGAGATACCGTCGATTTCGATCCGGGTCCCGGTATCGAGGAGCGTACACCTGCAGAAAGTTACGGATGGTTCCTGAGTAAATTCAACAGCGACTACGGATTTGAATGGGTAGCTGCCTGGGATATGGATATGGGGCATGAAATTGCTTCCGATTCTTCAGGAAATGTATATCTTGCATATCGGTACCACACTAACGATGGCCCTGTCGATCTAGATCCCGGTCCAACAGAATGGTATCTGGATACTGAGCTGTATCCAAATAGCTACCATGCTTACATTCTAAAAATGCCTTACGACTTCTACTGGTGGTAGGTATGACATGAAAGGCAAATCGATAACATATACAACACCGATTTTTCCTTTACTGATCACAGTTCTGATACTATGTGTCGGCTGCGCAGGCTCGTCCAACCCTACTCAACCTGCCCTTTCTCAGAATTCAACGAATGCTTCAGGGGGTGTTGCTGAGAATCGTTATTTCTGGGGGCTCTGGGACGTTTACATCCCCGAAGACCGTTCGAATGTTGAAATGATCCCTGTCAGGACAGGCTCAATGCATCTCAACGCGGTTGGTCTGCTCGAAAATTATCCCTGCACCGACTGCCTGAGAATAACCAACCTTGTGACCTATCCCGATAACCGTCTCTCCGTCGATCTTACGCTCATTCACCCGTTCCCTGGGATGCCTAAACTGACAGGATTCGATGTTCGCGGAATATTTATTACAGGAGCCGATTATTATTTTCCTGCGTGCGACCGCTGGATCGCGATGGGAGACGAATTCCCGCGACTTTTATTGCCTTATGGTTACACATCGTTGTTCAACCCTTGGGAGTACGACAATACGCTGCCGGGCCCCGACATTTTCAAGTACATACCGGGACATTACGCAACCGGAGGTGTGCTCGAATCGACATTGAACGGGTACATCTCGTTCCGCAGGGAAGCGCCCAGACGTATGTTCGAAAGCGGCGGCTCGGAGACCCGTACGGTGTGGCTCAGTGTGCCAGACGGACCATTGAGGTTCGGATACGCTGTAGACTGCTGCTGGATGCAGGTGTCAGGGCAAGTGACCGATCCTTTCACCGATTTTCCTCCCGAAGCGAATTGCCTGGAGGCATATCGTGTGGATGTCCAGCTCGGATCGGACCTCCAGCCAATACCCGGCGCGATCCAGCCGGTAGAAGTGCAGGTGTTCGATTACCAGGGTCTGGATACAATAGACTGGGTAATACTGGAAGCTCCCGACCTTTTCACGGGCGAGATCGCGCTTGAATATTTTGAGGACGTCGGCACCAACACTCACCTGTTCACCGGGGCAGTGACAAATGAATTCGGAGCTCCGGTCGGCGAGTATCCACTCCTTGTGCGCGTGATCGATACGGAGCAGGATCAGAACCTCGGACAGATCGATGCATGGTACCTGTATACGGTAGAGGTCGGAGCGAGAGACGGCTGGGTACGAACGTGGGGCGGCGATGCATATATTTTAGGTGTACGCGATTATGCGGAGGCTGTTGACTGCGATGCTGACGGCAACATTTATGTTACCGGGCATTTCAGGAAAACTGTCGATCTCGATCCCGGGGAGGGAGTTGAAATACATTCTGCCACTAAGGGCGCTATTTTTCTGACGAAATTCAATACTGACGGAGATTTTATATGGACTCGAGTGTGGGACGGCATGGGAGTGGACAGAGGAGAGGATGTAACGGTTGACAACGATGGAAACATACTCCTGATAGGTGATTACGATGGCCTGATCGATCTCGATCCGGGTCCCCTGACCGATGCCCGGGAGGGTCATAAATTCCTTTTGAAGATGGACCCAGATGGTAATTATTTGTACGGTCTTACCTGGGAGCCAAATATAGGCACCTGCGTAACTGATGGTTACAATAACTATTACATTATAGGGGGAATCTGCGGACAGATGGATATGGATCCGGGGGAAGGGGAAGATCTCAGGTGGGCAATGGGCGAATGCGACTTCTGCCTGATCAAAATTAGTCCTGAGGGAGAATATATCTGGTCGAGAACATGGGGTAGTGCAACATCGTCATACTATTACAGCGATCGGCTCTATTCAGTCGTTGCTGACAGCGAAGGTCATGCCTATGTTTCAGGATACGTATTTGAAGCAGGGGATTTTGATCCGGGTTCGGCTGTTGTTGAAGGCGGTCCGGGATATTTCCTGAGCAAATTTGCACCGACCGGGAAGTTTCTTGGGGTCAATGTCTGGGGGGCAAGTATTAATTATCTTGCCCTGGACAGCGAGGATAACCTTTGTATTGCCGGCGCGATAGGAAGTGATATTGTGGTCGACCTGGACGCTGGTCCGGGTGTAGACGAAATCCACGGCCCGAGTGATTTTCTGGCCATGTACACATCCTCGGGTGACTACATCTGGGGAAGAAGCTTTGATCCGTTGGGGGTGATGAGAATTTCCGGCTTAACGATTGCACCGACAAATGAAATATACCTGTCAGGTCATTTCTACTGGAACATGGTCGATTTCGATCCGACAGACAATACCGACTACCACGCATCCATTGGCGAGAATGATGTTTTCATCACCAAATATCTTACAACCGGTGAGTACCAGTGGACACGTACCTGGGGCAGCGAGTATGACTATGAAAAAAGCAATGACATCGCAGGAGACTCGGAGGGGAACGCTTACATTGCAGGATCGTTCAGAGACCCCGTCGATTTCGATCCGGGACCGGGAATCGAGATAATCGAAGCTCACGGCGGCGGGGATGCATACGTGATTAAAATTCCACCCGACGGCAACTGGTGAAAATATATTGTCCGTAAATGTCATGTTGATTGTTTTTACGCTTTGGAGGATTTCACTAATTAAAAAAAATCCGCGCGTGGCGCGGATGAGATAAAGTGGAACTCCTTATTCCGGCCGGATTAACCGGCTTCCTCGTAGGCGTCTTCAGGTGATGCCGGTTCAGGTTCCTTCCTGCTGACCGGCTCGATATCGAGGTCCACCCGACCTTTCGAAATGTCGTCCTCATCCACCTGTAATCTGCCTTTCTCGTCGATGCTCGGAATTTCATACATCACGTCGAGCATCAGGCCCTCGATGATGCTTCTGAGTCCACGAGCGCCGGACTTACGCTTCTCAGCTTCCTTAGCTATCGCACTCAGTGCCTCATCGGAGAAATTCAGTTCTATTCCGTCAAGGGAAAGCAGCTCCGTGAACTGCCTGGTGATCGCATTTTTCGGTTCAGTAAGAATCCTGACGAGATCGGACTGCTCAAGGTTATTGACCGTGGATATCACGGGGAAACGTCCTATGAACTCAGGCAGGAAACCGAACTTAACAAGGTCATGGGGGAGTACGTCCTTCACGATTTCACTCGCTTCACTGCCGTGACGTGGTTTCACGTCGGTACGGAAGCCCATCGTCTGATGTTCTTTCCGTGCCCTGATGATCTCATCGAGCCCTTCGAACGTACCACCACCGATAAACAGGATGTTCGACGTGTCTATCGGGATGTATGCCTGGTCAGGATGCTTCCTGCCGCCCTGCGGCGGGACGTTGGCTACAGTGCCCTCGAGAATTTTCAACAGTGCCTGCTGGACGCCTTCGCCGGACACATCGCGAGTAATCGAAGGATTGTCCTGGTTCTTGCGGGCTATTTTGTCGATCTCGTCGACATAGATAATTCCAATCTGGCAGCGCTCGAGGTCTTCCTCCGCGGCGATGTACAGTTTCAGGACGATGTTTTCTACGTCTTCGCCTACATAACCCGCCTCGGTAATGCTTGTAGCGTCGGCAATTGCAAAGGGCACGTCGAGAACCTTCGCAAGCGTCTGAGCGAGAAGGGTTTTACCGCACCCGGTGGGTCCAATCATCAGGATGTTGGACTTGGTCAGCTCGATACCGGTGCTGGGTTTGTAGAAGCTCTTGATGCGCTTGTAATGGTTGTATACAGCGACCGAAAGGGTTTTTTTCGCGTTCTCCTGCCCGACCACGTACTCATCGAGCTGGGTCTTGATACCCTTCGGGGTCCGCACCGCCAGCTGCTCGATCGGGGAACGGTCAGAACGGGTGCTTATACGGCAGGTGGCGTCCTCGTTGATGACCTGGACGCATAACTCAACGCACCTGTCGCAGATATAAATTCCATTGGGGGCAACTACGAGCTTGCTGACCCGGTTCTTGGGCCGCCCGCAGAAACTGCAGTTCAGGTTATCTGTATCGAAATCCGGCATAGTCTTTTTTTCGAAACCGGGGCGTCCTTCACTTACACTTTACCCCAGTATCTGCAATCTGGCAATCCGTTATTATTCATCGACCGTAGTCGGCTTAACACCACGGTCGCGCGAGATAATATCATCGATCAGACCGTAGTCCTTCGCTTCCTCGGGTGACAAGTACTTATCGCGGTCGGTGTCTTCCTTGACCCGCTCGAACGGCTGTCCGGTGTGATGGGCGAGTATCCGGTTCAGGCGTTCCTTCGTCTTGAGGATGTTCTCCGCATGGATGCCGATGTCGGTCGCCTGTCCCTGGACACCTCCCGACGGCTGGTGGATAAGTATCTCTGCATTGGGCAGCGCGAATCGCTTTCCATGTGCGCCACCAGCTAAAAGAACTGCACCCATGCTCGCAGCGATACCGATGCAGATAGTGCTGACGTCCGGCTTGATAATCTGCATGGCATCGTAAATTGCCAGGCCCTGCGTAACGATACCACCGGGGCTGTTAATGTACAGGTCAATGTCCTTTTCGGGATCTTCCTTTTCGAGGAACAGTAAACTTGCCACAACAGTGTTGGCGAGGTGCTCGTCGATCGGTCTGCCAAGGATGATTATGCGATCCTTGAGAAGGCGGGAATAGATGTCGTAGGTTCTTTCACCACGGCTGGTCTGTTCGATTACATATGGAATTAAACCCATCTCGATGCCTCACTTGCTGTCGAGTACAGCCCGTCACACGTCTCCAGCAGTCGTGATGTCAGGGCGAGACCTTAATCAGATTTAAAGTATTAATACTATCGGGGATGAACCCCTTCCTGTGTCCGGTTTGAAGCCTATTACCCCTATTATTTACCATTTAGACTACCGACACGCTAGGACAGTTCACCGTCGATGAATGCCTTGTTGAGCACGTCCAGAGCTTCGGCACAGTGACCCTGGTCGCGCCAAGGGCAAGCGGTGCCGCAGAGCACGTCCATAGCAGAGGAATCCACAGAATTGCCAATTTTGTATAAGATTTGGCGCCATTCATATACAGTATCATCGTCCAGACCCAACCACGTGAGGAGCCGACGGTCCATCAGGACGGCGTTGTCCGGGGCTTCGGTGGGTACTGGCTGGTCGACAGGATCAGCCTCGGTACACCGTCCCTTGTAGTTGTGGGGACAGTGCCGGCAGAAGGTATCCTCGCCAATCACAACCTTTACGAGCGTTGCCGTGTTCTCATTAAGGTAGCTGTGGATTTTAGTCATGTGGGCTACGAAGTCCTGAGTATAACCAAGACCCTTGTACCCCTGCAGGCATAAAAGATTATGCGCACGAATACGAAGGGGGTACTCAATGCTCTCGATGTCGTTTTTCTGGTTGTCGTCATTCACTTTCATTTAAATCTTCGCCTGTCTCAATATCTCCTGCACTGCTATTATCGTCAGCTTCCGGGACGTCGAAATAGTCATGCTCCATCACTGTCTGCGGATCATCCGCAATATCAATATACGCCTTCTCAAAGCCTTCCCTCTCCTCTCTCGACTGCTCCATCATCAGCCTGAACTCATCTTCCGGCTTGCGATCAATCTCGACTTTGTCAAGAAGGAAGTGCGTAATCTTCCTGTGGAGCAGTTCCTGCCGGGTGTTTTCAAGGAACTGAGCGTCCTGCATTAGTGTCCGCATATCTTTTTCGCTGAGACCCTGCCTCATTGAAAGCATCATTAAATAATTAGCTACCTCATCGTTCGCGACCTTGATTGATTCCTTTCTCGCGATCTCCCTGATCAACAGGTCCATCTTAACAAGCCGCTCAGCCTGGTACCTTGCGCGTTTCCGGATTTTCAGACCCATCTCGCTGCCCTCTTTCATCAGGTCGTCGATATCGGTTCCCTCCTTCTTGAGGGAATCGAGCGACCTGTCGAGGATATCAACGTACCTCGCACGTATCAGCCCTTCCGGAAGAGGGAAATCGTAGGTCCTGCCAAGGTAGGCTTCGACCTGGTCGACGGAAACCTGGCTGTCCAGTTTCTCCCAGCTGTTTTTGATTTCCTGTTCGATGCGCTCCCTCATCGAGGCCACAGATTCCATTCCCTGTTCGCTGAATTTCTCCTTGATGAGCTCATCCGTAAGCTCAACGGGATTTACAGCCTTGATTCCAACGACCCTGACCTTCGCCTTGAGGGTTTTACCACGGACACGCGGGTCTGAGAAATCATCGGGAAGAGTAAGGTCGAAATCCTTGATCTCCTCGAGCGTCATTCCCTCCAGATGCGGATCGAGTCCTGCAATGCTCTTCCCCTTGCCCAGTTCGATCTCAATCTGCTGCTCCGGGAACTGCCACGGCACCTCACCGTCGAGAGATTCAACCATCATCTCGGGCACTTCACCGGAGAACACGATCAGGAGGAAATCGTCGTTCTGAGCTGGACGGTCCTTAATGTCTGTTGACTCGCCAAGGCTTACCGAGATGCGGCGAAGTTCGTTATCGACAAGTTCCCCGGTCATCTCGTGCTCGGGCAGGGAAACTTTGAGCTCTTTATAATCGACCTCGGGAACAGGGGGTACAATTTCCAGCTTGGCGGTGTATTGGAAATCCTCTCCATCCTTCCATTCATCGTGATCGATTCTCGGCTGACCGACGACCATGAACTCCTTGTCCTTGAGTGCCGGCCAGAGGGTGTCCTGGATGACGCCCTCGTAGGTCTCATGGAGTATCGCCTTGATGCCAAAATGCCTGTTCAGGACGTTTTTCGGGGCCTTGCCGGGACGAAATCCGGGGATACTTACGTCATGGGAAAGGCTCTTGTACACGTCCTCCATTTTACGCTTGAAAATTTCAGGAGGGACCGCGACAGCGACCATGCATGTAGTCGGGGACAATTCCTTGAACTCGGCTTTGGGAGCGGGTTTGGGGTTCATATATTTTGTTTGACCTCAACGGAATTCAGGCAAAAAAAAAAGCGGGAAACGGGATTTGAACCCGCGACATCAACCTTGGCAAGGTTGCGCTCTACCACTGAGCTATTCCCGCATGTAGCTGTAATGACGCAACAGAGAAATTTACCTCAGTAAAGAAGGTATGTCAAGGGAACGATAACCTGCGTCCGGACCGGTCCCGATGCAGGTTCCCCCCTGGATTTAATTCGGTGTCAGGTCAAAATCAATGTCATACGTGACCGGGGCGATACACTCATCATTCAGCACCATGATGTACCAGTCCGTTTCGGTATGATTGTTTACATGGATATGATCCATGGGGCTTTCATTGACCGAGAAACCGATGAGTTCGCCGGGACAGTTGCCGGGATCGTCGGTGGCGTAGATATAGAGATCAGCGTTTCCGGCAGCCATGTTGATGGTGACCCAGCCGTCATCCACACCCGTAGGTGAATTGAAGTGATACCAGTTCGCTGAATTCGCGGATACAACCTCGTCGACGATTGTCTGGATCATCAAAACTTCCTGTGCGCTGTTACACCCGTCAAGCGACGGTGAATCGGATTTCCTGAGGAATTTATCCCACTCGCTCGAGCCCCATCCGATGTCCCAGTAAATTGAGTCGGGATGATCGCAGTAGTTTTGCGGGAACCAGATCTGGAGACCGGTTTCCTCGAACGGACAGATAGTTCCCAGACCCATGTCCGGTGAATGAGCGTGAAAGATCACGGCCTCATCAACCGCATCCCGGAGACTCTGTGCCGCGCCGGTCAGAGCCGGAGGGAGAACGAGGTTATCAGCTATCAGCTGAGCAAAAAGACCGATGTCCTTGTCATCCACGTCCGAGCAGTCGTAACCCCATGTACCGCAGTCCAGCTGCGCCTGCTCGATCTCATCGCGGAATTCCGGGGTCGTCCATGCGGCATTCAATTCAAAGGCAAACGCATCAAGAGCCGTTACCAATGCTCCAAATTCCGGATCATCGGTACTGCAGGATGACAAGTTCTTTCCAGGCGGGTAATCCAGCCATCCGACATACTCATCCACGAACACGGTGCAGATTTGATCGTGGGTCGCAGTCGTCGCGTTATCACGAAGGAAAACAAGCGGCTCGGTATACCTGAGTCCACCGAAGTCCCAGAAGTTGATCAAAGGCGAGTCAACTTCATTGGCAATTATTGAACGGGTAACATCCTGAAGTGTGTATGCGGTTTCAACGTAGCTCATGTTGACTACTTCGAGGCCAATGATATCCAGTTCCGACACGTTACAGACAGGATGGGCGAGGACGGTTTCAACAGCATCCCGCAATACCCATATGGGCTCATCGGTCAGGATGTTGGGGAATCCGCCAACAGAGGAGACGAAGAATGCATAATGATCGGCCGGATAATCACCCATGGCCCAGATGATGAAATCCTCCATGATCTCTTCCTGGGTTTTGGCGAACAGGGGGAGAACCACACCGCTATCGTTCACCAGTGGTGACACCATGGTATCCCAGTTCCAGTGCTGGCTGTCATGGTACTCAATGTACATGATCTGATCCTGCACGCTGAACCTGTTCCATAAAACCACGATATTCAGATCCCCTTCCAGGGAACCTGCGTCCTCCATCTCGTTGATGTTATCCTCGACTGTATCCGTGATGGATGCGCCGTCCTCAACATACACGAGGAACGTCCAGTCGGCATTCGACGCTGCCAGGTTCCTGACCTCGAATGCATCCAGCAACGGATCGACAATTACCGCGCCGGCAAGACCCTTCAGATGATACATGCCGACCGTGGCATTGTGAAGATCGAACGTACACCGGATCTGATCGGGTGTTGCACTTATCGAGGGAGGCCATGCGTAGATCCGGTCCACATCGTTAGTAGTGTATTCAAGCCAGATTTCATCAACGTTCTGGAGCACATAGCCGTCAATTACCACGTTGATAATATGGTTACGATATTCAAACCCAGGTGTCATCTCTTCAAACACCGGCTGGGTTGGGAACGGGCCGTTGGCATCGAAACGGCAGACGAATGCGTCCATCTGACCGTTCGACGTGTGGAACTCAAATCCGGGACCCGAATCGAAATCAATGGTGCCGATATACCATCCGGCAACGAACGGGAAACCATCGTCATCGCATATAACCGACACCCCCTCAGCCCAGTCGTCAGCCATCGGACCAGCCCAGTCAGAGAACCATTCGTCGTTACCGTCAGAGTCAACTTTCAGCAGGAATGCAACTCTCTGCTCCGCGGGACCCGGATCGACAACCTGATTGTACCGGCCTGAAACATAGATGTAATCAGATCCGGCAACCGCAACGTCCATACCCTGCGCCCATTTCGGCCATCCCCAGGTGCGAAGCCACTCGAAATTAGTAAAGGTCCCGATATCCCTGAATTTAACAAGGAAGACATCGGCAAATCCTTCAGAGTCGATAACACCGCTCGTGCCAATTTCAATGGTCTTTCTGAAATAGCCCGTGACGCAGACAGACTCATCGTCCTGCAGGGCAACACTGTAAGCGCTGTCGTTATCGTCATCGCCCCAGACCTCGATCCATCGGAAGGCACCGCCCTGGTTGAATTTCATTACGTACGCATCCGACCCGCCAACCGATTCGTGAACCTCCGGCGGGAACGTGTCGGAAAACTGGACGATGTCGGTGAAGTAACCCGCGACGAAAACCGCGTCGCTGTCATTGACCGTTACACCGAGCGCAGCGTCGGCCCACTGACCTCCCCATGCCTCGGCCCACGCGAAGTCAATTTCCTCGCCCACAAGACGCCACTTAGCGACGTAAGCATCGTTACCCCCATTCGAGGAGAGCACGACACCCGATTGCGCGTCGATAAATGCGCCCTGTACGGTGCCGCATATGATCACATCGCCGTTCAGGTCAACAACGATGTCCTTTCCAGACTCGGTTTCATCACCACCGAAGGATTCAACCTGCCTGAAGTCACCTGTTGAATCGAAACAGCTTATGTAGACGTCCAGTTCACCCTTCGAATTCCTGAAATGATCCCAGTTGCCGGGATCATCGGGATCGAACCAGACGCTGTCCCCAAATTCACCCAGTACGTAGATATAAGTATCAGTGGGATCGACAGCGACCGCGTTTGCGTAGTCGGAACCTTCGCCGCCCCACGTCTGTATCCATTCAATTACCCCGTTGACGTTGTACTTGATTAAGTATGCGTCAAAGTCCATGTCACCGTGGGTCGACCTTGGAAATTCAGGTCCGAGCGGACCATCGAAGTCGATAGTCCCTCCGAAGTAACCTGTCACGTACACGTTGCCGACACTGTCCTTTGCCACGCCCTGCGCGGCATCGTCGAAATTACCACCGAATGTGTTCGCGACGCCAGCCCATGCAGTATAGGTGTTAACGACCTCGATGTCCTTCACCTGCCACATGGAATTGACTTCGTTAAGAGTATTGTGAGTTTCAATCCAGAGCTTGTAATCTCCCGGAGCGATGGAACCCAGCGGAAGCGATATGTCGCCGTACCAGAGGTCACTCAGTCCGCCTGCCCACGTAAGGTCTACCGAGTACTGAGGAGTGGTGTCGCCGGGAAGTTCGATCCGGGCGGTTACTGACTCGATGTCGTTCCACCAGGAATGCACCCGGCAACTGACCGGAATCGGAGTTCCGTTGGTTGGTATTGCGGTGTTGGCAAGCTGGAAATCGACAATTTCATACGGCTCGTCGCAGTTGTTTGGCCAGGAGACCTCGATAGTCACGTAGTAATCGGCAGGATTGTACCCCCCCGGAGGATAGTAGAAGTAGAACTGCCGTGCATGAGTAGAATTCCCGGGATAGATGCGGTGCGGTTCAGTTTTAGCGAGTGCGAAGAACGGATTTCTCGGGAAATGGCCGAGGTCGAAAAGTTCCGTCCAGCCATCGGGATTGATGATCCCGTATCCATCGACCTGGGCGTCAAGGATAATCCTTGCATCGTAAGCATCGAAAGGCGACGGATTTCTGACCGAGACGTAGAGCTCGATCCAGCCCTGGACCGGATCAGAATCGACCACGTAGAGCTCGAAACAGTCGCTGCAGTTTGGAGGGAACAGTAACGTGGTTACATTAAAATGCATCATTACGTCCCTCTGGGGCACCGGAACAAGCACCCCGGCAGCCACGTCGTACTCCAGCTGGTACACCATGACGGGCAGGTGTCCGGTCTCACCCGAGCCGACCCGGGCAGATCCAGAGTTATCAGTAAGCGGGGGCGGTTGTATGTCCGAATCTCCGGGCAGGATGGGATTCGAACCTCCACCGTTGCACCCAACCGTGATAAAACTCAGGATCAGCACTACCGCAAAAGCATACGAAAATCGCATCTCCGTACCTCCGGGAGATCAAAGTATAGATACTAGATTATGTTGTATCAGGGGCTTTCTGTCAACTAAACGCATCAACATAATTATAACACCCGCACAGCAGGTGAGTGGTGAATGTTCACCGGAAAAATCGAAAATATCCGATTTGCTCAACTCATTCGGGAAATCCACTGCGAGTTCAGGAAACCCGGAATATAAGGATCCCCGCCTGTCTTATGCACTATAAAGCAACCTTCACCACGGCAATTCGTCAGGGAAGTATATGCTCAGGTAATATCCATCAACATCATCGCCGTGAATTATCGCCAGGTAATTACCATAGAGGGGATCGGAAAAATCACCACAGTCGAATTTGATTGCGGGAGGGACTATCTCATCGTCAAGGTCCATTCCCCCAAGCGATGTTACCGGCATCTGAGACACGTCGTAACCTTTTATCCTGGATGTGTCGTCCAGCAGACGGTCGAGTACCATGTAGTTATTGGAGGCATCCCTGGTCAGATCCCTAGGGTTGTTGAAACCATTATCGTTATCTGTCTGGGCACCTGCACCAAAGTGCGCATTGTCATAGACAATTCCATTCTGGTTGAAGCCAGTCGGGCCGAATCTCCACCTGGATGCATAAAAGTCGCTCCTCTCAACCGTCCAGAAATGCTGGTTGTCAAGATCGACTTCCGCACCCCGGGTCCAGACCGACATTATGTAATTGTAACCGTACATCGGACCCGATGTGTACCAGTTACTGTAATACCTTGTGTTGACCCAGTTGGAGCTACCGGATGATGCCGAGGCGTAATTAAATGAACCCGGCACGCTGGTGCCCCAGATCATCATGGCATCGTTTGAATAAGGACCTGTGTTACCGAATGCCATCATCTCATGCGATCCGTACGACCAGGGCCAGTTGGCGCTCGGACTGTGACGGATAACCAGGTTGCCATCGTCATCCACAACATCGTACCAGGCACGGTCCACCCAGTATTGTGGATTCCAAGCGAAATTAATGACGAAGTAGTTATTGTCGAAAGTGTCTATGAATGCTTTGTCTACGTGGAACTGGTGACTGGGCCATGGATCGAGCAAGTACCACTGGGTATCGTAGTAGAAATCATCAGGGTCGGGATTTTGGTAGTAGTCCTCCAGAAGATACTGCCAGACCGTCACGTCATCGTAAACAATCAGAATCCTGCCCGAGTTCTCATCGATTGCCAGGTCCCATGGGACGGCGTCATCCCTGAGTGGAATGTTTTTCGATGGATGCGCAACAATATCAACATCAATACTGCATTCCGAGGATTCCATAAGGTCGTTTGTCACCCGAAGCGTAACCTGTGTCTGATTGGTGAAATCGAACAGTTTGAACGGGAAGTCATCCGTACCACTGTCGAAGGGATCGCCAAATACATCGTCGTCATCAAAATCCCAGGAGAACACCAGGTTGCCGCCACCCGGGTTGTACGAACCTGTAGCATCGAAACCGAACTCGATCGCGAATCCTGTGTATGGCATTGTCGGATTTCCCACATCTTGAATTACATCACATACCGGTCCGCCGATCTCGCCTGACACGTCAAGATCATGGCGGAAATATGCCACAAGCGGATCCTCCCAGGCATCGTTCAGTACACCAAACTCATTTGAGTAGTCCATGTCACCTGATTCAACAATGACCCAGTACTCATTTGCTTCGGTTCCAGTGACATTGTCAGCATCGATTTCAACGGTATAACTCGACCAGTTCTCCCCTCCCCCTGTCGGCGTCATTTCAACGGAATCGAGAGCGTACGTACCGGACAGAACCGTCGACTCTATGTATATCGACTGGTTCTCCATCTGCCCAGCCGACCAGTTCCAGATGTCGATGTCCAGGTTAAGTGAGCCGCCGTTGACTGTTTCATCGATGTAATAAACATTGCTTGAATCGTGCACGCGGCACGCGACAGCTTCGGGAGCGTTGGACGGATGGTGTTGGGGGAGGTCACCTTCCCAGTTGGCAATAACGGCGTAGCCGTAATATACGTCCGTGGTGTCCGGAAACCTGAGATAATAGTTTCGGCGGTTAGTGCTCCCCGCCCTGAAGACTCCATAACCATCTGGATTATTCATCAGCCAGTCCCAGAGGTCGACCTCTACAACCAGTCCGTCAGCGAAATATTTATACGGACACAGCGTGGCGTCGCCGTCGAAACCCGGGCTGGCCAGCTTGCCCTGTGTGTATCCGAACAGGGCCATCGACGGATTTCCGAATTCGGACCGGTTGAACCATCGGGTGTAACCATCCGGGGCTCCCACCGGATACGCAGGCTGCTCCGGGTCCCCCATCATGAACTGATCGACACCGAGAACGGGATATCGAACGTCGGAATTGTAGCCCAGAACGTTCGACCCGTTTCCCATGAACACACCGCGTACATCGTAGCCGTTATATTGTTCTAATCCCGGAAAGGGATGAGTGAGATGCACATCGATATCGACATCGATGTAGTCAGATCCGGGAATAATCGCGTTGATTGCGAATGTCATGAAGTTACCGGGACCATTAAGAAATTGAGTGACATTGGCGGTGAACATGGCGGAACGGTTCAAGGCAGTAATAACTTCCCCGTTCCCTATATCAACGTAAACATCAAACCACCCCCACAAGTGAGTGTTTGACGTTCCGTCTGTTAATACAGGAGTACGCGGGCCATTAAGACCGGGCGCCGTCGGAAGATCTGACGGTTCTCCGAACGAACAACCCGCAGCAATACTGACACAAGTCAGAATCGCTGCAATCAGAGCCTTACATCGTTTCATTGACTGCCTCCCTGGTTTTTGGTGAAAAGAGAAATCCTATCTATTAAGGAATGCTCGTGATATTTTGTCCAGAAGTCGGGTGAAGTGTAAATATAAAGATATCACGAAATTAAACTGCTGGTCAATATGCGGAACCGGTCACGGGAAGCAGGGGAAAAAAGAGCACGGTTTTGCAACCGTGCTCCGTAATCTTCAAATAGTGACGCTGACGTATCAGTAGCCGCCGCCGGCCTGCTGTACGTTCTGAGGCGTTTCAATGTCGACACCGGAGTCAACCACTATTATGACACCATCACGCCGGCCGTCAGGACCTACATAGATGTCCTCACGGGAAGTGGCGTTAGCTGCTGCCTCGGGGTCGTTGATTGACATCAATGACCTCTCTGGATAGTCACCGATGAGGTTATAGACGTCATGACCCGCGTTGAAGATGGTACCGTAACCGGCAAGGTGGAATCCTATGATTGCACCTGTGATCGGCGCATTTGGATTAACTACGCCATCCTGTGCGATGAACGTACAGTAACCACCAACACCTTCAAACAGCGCATAATAGTAGAAGTTACCCGGAGTCAGCCAGAACTGGTAGTCGTCACGGTAGTTGGTCGTGTTCTCGAACGCATATGAGGAGAACTGTGGATTAGTGTAATCCGGGAATGCTGTACTCTCCTCAGGCTCGGGAACGACCAGAATCGGCCATGGCGCATGGCGCTGACCCTCACTGATATCCCACATGATACTGCCCCGTCCACCACCGACATTACGTCGAACGTAGTAAAGGCCCCTGTCGAACGGGAACGCCCAGATGTTGACGCGAGTCCGACCATGCTGGTCGATTCGCCACTCCAGGGGACCGAAACCGTTCTCCGCAGGGTTAGTCTTTAACTTACCAAACTTGGTAATGTCGCGGGTGCGCTGGAACGGATTATTGGGATATTGAGCGAGGTAGCCGAATTGAATGAGTACATCCAGGTCGCCTGGGAACGCCGGATAACCGGGGTCGTCCGGGGGTACATAGTAGCTCTCGCCAGTACCGCCCTCGCTGTTATCGACTGGGGCGCCAAGCTTGACAAAGGTGTCTGTAATATCTCCGCCGTAAAGCATGAGAGGATAGAAACCGCCAGTGTCAACTGCGTAGCGCTCCAGTGAGATCTGGATAGCATGGATGTTACTCTTAACCTCGGCCTCCTTGGCCTTCTCACGTGCCTTAATGAAGTTAGGCAGTGCCATTGCGGCCAGGATACCGATGATAACTATAACAACTAGCAACTCGATAAGGGTGAATCCGCGCTGCGAATTTTTCATCGTGCTCGGATGCACCTCCTTTCAGACCAGGTTTAGTTTGGCTGTCAGCCGGTCTGGACTGTCAGCCGTCCCCTCCCGAAATACTACTGGTTTCAAGGTTCTCTATGCACTCGACTCAGGGTCCCAATGTCTGAAAGGCTCATATGATACGACAATTGGATAAATATTCAGAATAATTTTGCCTTCCAGCTATCGGGATGAATACAATATGCATCCCTTCGCCGTTTATGTCATGTTTTACCCTTGAATAAATCAAGGAGGCTTCAGGTCGCTATGTCCCGAGGGATCATGTAGCGAACTGGAGCTGATCCTTGACGGTGTCGGACTTGATGTCCACACCTGAGGAGACCTCGATGATCACCCAGTCCAGGACACCATCGGCACCACTCTTGATGAATGTGTCGACGACACCTGGGTGTTGAGGATTAATACCATCGGCATAGGCGGCAGTCCAGGGGTCATACTCCTGGGACGGATAACCTGTGGTCTCTACCCGAGCCTGAAGTCGATCCTGGTCATCTCCAGCTCCGACCTCTGTGTAGAGGACCGGGACGGGGAAATTAGCGATCTTGTTGGGAGTGTTATCACCATGATCAGGTAAGTTGTCCCTTTCAGGCATTCGGTTGAAATAGTCCAGACCACCTTCGACAAGGCTGTCACGATCACCGGCTGCGCCGTAACCGTACAGCATGTATCCGGCGACCTCGTCAGACATGATTCCGTAATTGGCCCAGTCCCTCATGTCCATATGTACCGCGCCGTAGTTAGCGGCGTAATGGAAGTACACAGGAATGAGGTCGTTGAAGATCGGGTGATAGTAGAAATTACCCGGTGAGTCCATATCGGGATCACTGAAGACGTTGTCGTCTCCTTCTGCCTCGTCCTCCTCAATTTTCTCTGTGGTGTAAAGTACGTAGTCGGTCTCGGGGGTGTCGCCCCAGCCGAATCCAAGATCGAACATCTTGTCTCCGTGGAGACCACCATACGGGTAGACACCGGTCATGCCGGTATTGTTGATACTCGAAGAGTTCCACATACCAACATCGCGTCTTGCGAACGGGTTGGTCGGGTCCTCAGCCAGGTAACCGAACTGGATCATTGGATCCATGGTCATCCTTAGCAGGTTTGGACCTATCGCAAGATCGGGATCAGTGGTCTTGGCAAACGGAGTCATCCCGTGAACCGGGAATGCACTGACACCGTTGCTTCCGAGCTTGATCGAGCAGTTGATGATGTTGTCATCACGCTCAGCTCCGATCATGAATGGCGGGTAAACGCCACCCGTGTCTACTGCATAGCGTTCGAGTGCGATCTGGATGGCATGTACGTTCGACTTCACCTCGGCCTCTCGGGCCTTATTGCGAGCCTTGATAAAGTTAGGGAGCGCAATGGCTGCGAGAATACCGATGATTACGATAACCACCAGAAGCTCGATGAGGGTAAAACCTCGCTGTTTGTTGCGGTTGTGCTTCACTTAGGCACCTCCTTTCCGCACGTAAGATTTGAAATACTCAGGTTCCTTGCATCCTCCTGAATCCCTATGGGTTCCAGGATATGAAACATATGATTTCGTATCCTTTCCCCTATCTGCGGAAACAGGATAATTATCTTGTTTTAAAATGCTCATGCGTAATGACGACAATCGCTCGGGACTCCAAGCTTAGTCGAGGGTGACAGGCGGATAAAGCGGGGATAAAGTTGGATGATGACCGGCCTGAAGACCTAACTCGATACATCCGTGTACTGGAGTTTGATTTCTTCCCGATGAATTTGTACTTCCTGATTAATCCGCTGGACGTAAAAGGATTGATGATTGTCCGGGCGAATCAGATGAGGTAGTTCAACGGGTTATCAATCTGCCAATACTGTAAGCTCTTCTGGTATTCCTTACCGGTTAAGACCCGGTAACATACTCACCTATTATGATACTTGTCACAACTCCGGGGTTCAGATGAATTGGTTAGTATAAAAAGCCGGAGGAGAACTTGTAGAAGTTTACCACCTGACCAGTGATTCACGCAAGGGCCAATTACTAAAAATATTACGGGTACCAATTCCCTGACGCCAGAAGTGGACTCTAAAATGCGCGAGGGGGGACTTGAACCCCCACGCCTTGCGGCACCAGATCCTAAATCTGGCGCGTCTACCATTCCGCCACTCGCGCCTGTATCCGGCCCGTAATATTATCGGCTATTATTTCCACACAATTCTGGGACCATCGTCGGAATCGCGGACTTCCGCCCCGATTTCCTTCAGCATGTCCCTTATCATGTCCGCTGTTGCAAAATTCTTATCAGCTCTTGCGTTATCCCTGATCTTCAGCAGGACATCGGCAAGCTTCGCAGCGTCTCCCCCGCCCTTACCCGATTCCATGCGGGCTTCGACCGTCGCGTAAAGGCTGTCGCGCTCCTTTTTAAGAACACCGAAAATTTCAGTCAGGTGCACGATAGCACCGAGAGCGATGTTGTCAGCGTTGAAATCGTTTGAATCACCCGACTCCATCTTATCCAGGCTTGAATTGACACGGCTCACGAGCTTAAACAGCTCACCGATCGCTCCCTGCGTATCGAAATCGGCCGCCATGTGACGGTATCCGAGGAACAGGGCCTCACGGGCTGCATTTACCATGTACCACGCCGGTGAATCCCATTCCATGTCATCAAGTTTGAGTCCATCCTCGAATTTCTCCAGGATGCTACTCACTTCGCTGAGGGAATTCGGGCTGTAATCGTGATCGAACTGGTCCCAGAGCAACAGCCAGTTCTCATACCTCTCCTCGGCGCGCCATCGAAGGAATTCTGTCAGGCGGTTGAAAACCTCGACAAGTCTCGCCTTGGCCTTGTCCTGATCGACCAGACGGTCCGACGAGTATTCGACGTCCTTCCTGTAATGCGCTGACAGAAGGAACATGCGCACTAAATCCGGATCGTACTTTTTAAGCACGTCGCGGATGAGAATGCTCTCACCGCTCTTTGCCATTTTTTCACCGCTCGGAAGCACAACCCACTCGTTATGCATCCAGATGCGTGCGAAATCGGCATCGGGATGACCGCATTTCGCCTGAGCGATCTCGTTCTCATGATGGGGGAACTTCAGTTCCTTCCCACCGCCGTGGATGTCGAACGACTCACCGAGATATTTCGCGCTCATGACCGAGCACTCGATATGCCATCCGGGACGCCCGTCAGCCACTTTATATTTATCCGATGTAAAAGGCCACGTCGGCTCACCCGGCTTGGCTGCTTTCCATAACGCGAAGTCCCTCGGATCGCGCTTGGCGTCCAGTTCCTCGCCCTGGTCAATATTCTCAAGCAGCTTGTCGAAATCGTGTCCCGACAGCTTGAGGTAGTCGGGATACGACGTTGTGTCGAAATAAACGCTGTCGTCCCCGCCAACGTACGCATGCCCTTTGTCCATGATGAGGATGATGTACTCGATAATGTCGTTGATGTGGCTGCTCACCTTCGGGTAGAAGTCAGCCCGATCGACACCCAGTGCAAAAAGGTCCGTGTAATACTCGTGAACAAACTTCGCGGACAGCTGGATCGGGTCGTCCTCACCGACTTTACTTGCCTCATCGATCATCTTGTCGTCGATGTCGGTGAAGTTCGTGACGTACCTGACACGGTAACCATGCGAAAGAAAAATCTTCCTGACGACATCGTAGAACACCGGGTTTCGCATGTTGCCGATGTGAACGAGCGCGTAAGTGGTGGGGCCACAGACGTAGATCGAAACCTCCGGGTGTTCAGAAGCACAGGGAAACGTCTCCTCGCGCCGCGTCAATGAGTTGTAGATCCGGATCGGGGGAAGTTTGCCCCACGGATATACTTTTCTTTCTGTCATGGTCTCACCACCTTTATAAGATTAGAATTTGTCAAAACAACAGACTTGTGACCAATCGTAAACCGCCGGGGTTCAATACGCAAGATGCTAACTCTATCAAACAGGGATGCACCCACATCTGTGAGATTTTCTGTTTCCTGCCCGATGTGGTTTAATTTAAGTGCAGGAACTGCGGTCCTTTACCTTAATACGATAAGAGAACAAGACGTTTTCGAAAGGGGAACGCCATGGGCGGAGCAGATTTCACGCAATGGGCAAGGATGTTTCCACTTCTACTGCTTGCGTTGGGTATTATCCTCGCGATCTGGATACAGATCGACGCCCCGGTGTCTGGTCAGAACGGATGCGCCTGGGGGATCATCGTTCTTTTTACGAGCGTGATCGGGTTCGGGGTGTCTTTATTCATCACGAGATTCCAGTATGCAACCGCCAGGAAGTACAAGGCGGTTTCGAGGACCCAGGACGAACAGATACGCAAGATGTACACGGGGCAGACGTCACAGGTGCCGGGCTCGATAAAAGCCAGCGTGTCGGAATTCGAGTCTGGCGGGGACAGGGATTTCATCGATGATCGGGTTGAAGCCATGCTTGATAAGGGGAATTACAAGGGTGCTTTATCATATATTAAGGACATGATAGAAGTCGCAGGCGAGATGAAAGACGAGAAAGGTTTGTATACCTGGAAAAAGTACGAGGTCAAGGTAAACAAAATGGCCCGTAAATAAACCTGCCGGGCATTACACGGGCCGGTGTTCATACGGTATACAGAAGACCATAATCTCCCCACATATGTTATATTCTGAATTAGTATTCACGTGTAAAACATCCTGTTGCTTTAAGTACAACGCTAACCTATAATATAATTCGTATCCAGAGGGCTATCAAACTACTGTGCCATAGCATCTGTTTAAATGTACGCCCAATCAAGACGTAAGGACGGCTGTTTGATGCCTAATATTCTGCAAAGGGAAAGAACAGTGAAGAGAGTCATCCTTTTATTCCTTGGAATGCTGATCACAACCCTGGCGGCATGTTCAAACGGGAGCGAAAACATCCCGACAGTGCCCGTCATGCCCGACCAGCACACTTCTGAGACCTCATCTGACCACCACATGCTGTGGGGATTATGGCAGGTTGCCATCGACACCCGCACTTCAGAAGTTGAGATCGTACCGCTTCGACAGGCAGAGATGCACGCGAACGTGGTTATGTACATGCAGACTCCGTACCCGAACTCCATGAACATCCAGATAGAAAGTATGGACCTGGGTACCGGGGATTTCGACCTGATCGTCCTGCTTACCCATCCTTTTAGTGACGACACGCTTTACGGCTTCGATGTCAAGGGAATATTCATCACGAATGGAATAATGTCCAGCGAGTATGATCCATCGCTGGTCTACACCGATAAAATTCTCCACCCGTCGCTGCAAAATCAGGACGGATACACGCGGTGGTGGAACCAGGTCGAGTTCCCAATGCCGGGGAACCTCGGCTACACGGAAGGCGTCCTGGGAACCCAGTTCGTAGATCTCACATGCACCCTGAATCCTTTCAAGTATTTCGCCGACCACCTGGATGTAGATGACGAGTTTTACCAGGTGCCCGGCGGACGCAACCACTTTTCACCCGGCACCACGAACTCGCGACGTTACCTGATAAATTTCCCGACTTTCATGGGCAATCCATTGATCGTGTTTAACTACGCGGTCGATGCATCGTGGGAGCCACCGGTCGGACCGGGAGGTTTTGTCGATGCATTCCCGCCGGAAGCTAACCAGCCGGAGCCGTACTTCATACAGGTTACAGATATTGGCTCCAATCCATGGTTCGACCCGGATACAGAGTTCAGCGGAGGTGAATTGAAACTCCAGGTGCAGGTCTTCGACTACGGAATTACCGGGGATATGTCAACGGTGATGGACGAGATAGATTCGGTTGTATTAGAAAGCTTCTCCATGTTCCCTGGCCCGGTTATTCTCACTGAATCAGACCTTTCGACTGCCGGACCGGAATTCGCCATGTTCGAAACCACGATACCGGTAACACCGGACGGCATCAACGGACAGGAAATTTTGATACACGGGATCAGTGCTGAAGGCACGTACGATCAGAATTACGGTACCCCCGCACCAGATAAACCACTGGCAGCCTACAAGATACATCCCGTGACAGTGTCCGAAGGATTCCCTAATCCGGACCCGCCGGTTGTAACTGTGGAGATCCTGAGATACATGAACGGCAGGCTATCCGGATTCCGCCTGGAGTGGGATGAATCCCCCGATGCAGAACAGTACTTTATCTACTGGTCGAACGATCCATACGAGATACTCGGTCCGATGGAATTTGAGCTCGCTCCCAACCCGCTGATCGACGTCGGTGAATGGGAATACAATGTGGCCGGCGCTGAAGTTAACGGACAATGGATGCTGTACGTGATCGCGCGTGGTGTCGCTGATTTTCCGACAACCGATTCAGGTGAGTCCAACCGCGTGATGATCGATTTCGAGGCCTGGGAGGATTATGCTGAAGGCCTGAACGAGTGGAGGCGGCGTCAGAACTCCATCAGGAACAAGTTCCTCGCGGCAACAACTGTCACGTATGGTGTCGACGGATCAGGCAGCCTTCTCCTGACACCGAATCATTCGTTCTACAGGCATGCCACAGCATATTGTGTAAGTCCCGAGCTTCCCGACATACCGTCTGCAACGGGCTGTTACTTCGAATTTGCGCATTACAGGACATACGGTCATCCGGTTGATTACGGTTACTCCGTGTGCAGCACACCGGAGATTCTTGATCCCAACATCATCGACAGGAACCTGTACGATCCGTCCGGTACGATCCCCGATTATATGCTGATCTGGGATTACAACGTGGACGTGGTCGACGGATCGAACTGGGTCAGTGGTGATATCATGAATACTTCTGATATAGATGGGATGTTCTTCCGCTGGAACGAGCAACCCGAGGAAATGTATGATCCCACCAACGGCTGGAGCGGTCCACCGTCGACCGGTTACGAAATTTCACGGTACGAGGTTCCGAAGGTAATCGATGAGGATCACAGGCATGTTGGAGTCTGTTTTGCAGGTGCTGAACTCGGATCGCCACAGATCCTGATCATACCCCCTCAATACCCGCTTCTCTGCGATGAATTTGCGCTGGTAGTCTACTAAAACTCCCGCTTTCCCTTATCCATCTTGAAAACCCGCCGCCAAAGCGGGTTTTTCGTTTTTAGTAACACCGTACAACGCTGCAGGCTCAATCGCGCTATAATTGTGCCTTCCATAAACACGAAGGGATTAACTAAATGACTGCACCTGATGTAATCGACCTGAGAAGCGATACCGTCACCCGTCCAACACCTGCAATGCGCCAGGCAATGGCGACGTGCGAGGTGGGCGATGATGTTTTCGGTGATGATCCAACAGTAATTGAGCTGGAAAGGCTGACTGCGAAGCTTGTTGGAACCGAGGCCAGCCTGTGGTGCGCCACAGGTACGATGGCGAACCAGGTTTCCATAGCGACCCATACCAGTCCGGGCCAGGAAGTGGTCGCAGGAGCATGGTCGCACATTGTCAACTACGAGCTCGGGGGAGTTGCGTGGAATTC
>JAUWTM010000242.1 GCA_030614715.1 Planctomycetota bacterium | reverse complement strand
GGGCGCTGGTGGATTCTGGATCTTCGATGTCACCGACACGTCCGTTCCGGTCCAGACGTTTCATGGTGAATGGTTCATGGGCGGCACATTCACAAAATCCGGAAACACGATCTATTACCTGGGTAATGTTCCTTTCTCAAGTGATACCACTCTCGGAATGCTGGACGTAAGCGACCCGTACTCGGTCGTGCGGTATACGGATCTGATCTATTTTCTACACGATGTGTCCGGGATTACAATGAACTCAGATCACCTGTATATCGGCACTAACAAGGCCAATCCAATGGCGGATATCTATATCTACGACTGGGCGACTGATCCTCAGAATCCGTCGTTGATTAATACAATCATTATGCCATGGAATTTCCCTCCTGAGCTTGCACTGATTGATCCCGAAGGATCTGATACAACATTGATTGTCGACGCTTACAGCAGAATATATGCATACGATGTGGAGGATCCTCTGCTTCCTGTTAATACAGGTATATACGCTGGTCTAAATGTCAGTGATATCTGCATATTGAACGACTTGATATTGTGTGCCGGGTCCGGGATGACCGTCACAAACAGCCTTTTTATTCTCAAATACGACGAATTAATCGGTATTACCCCAGAGGGTGACGTTAGTACGCCCGGGGTGGCGAACAGCGTCTGCACGAATGGAGATCAAGCTTTTATCGGGGATGGAGATTCCGGCCTGACTATTATTGATATAACAAATTCGACAAATCCATCCTACATAACCTCGATGAACCTTGTGGCCAAGGGCAGGGAAGTGTCCGTGAACGATAAAACCGTCTGCATTATCCCCGAGCAGGCGGGCTTCGAGTTGATCGACGTTGATCTTCCCGGATCTCCTGTATCATTATTCAGGCCCGACGTGTGCAACTTCGCGGTGTTCTCTCATCTGTATGGAGACTACTTAATAGCCTCTGAAACGGGAGACTCTTACTGGGCCCTGAAATCCTTCGATATCTCCGATCCATACAATATTACCCTGGCAGATGAAGTGCCGATTCCATTGGACAGTATGACCCTATTAGATATCAATGAGAATGGAATAGCTGCACTTTCGAGCAGTATCAATTACCAGTTATTTGACGTCAGTGATCCAACTAATATGACTTTGATTGACAACGGATCTGTTACAAACCCAATTAGTATGATGAGATTCAACGGCGATCTGCTGTACATTACTAACGGAACCAATCTGGACGTGATCGATACCGATCCCCTGCCGTCGGTGAATGTAAACACCGTGAGCATTCCCAACGACTGCCAGTGGATGACAATTGACGGGGATTACATGTACATTTCTGCGTCCCCGATCTACGTCATGTCCATCCTGGATCCGTTAAACCCAATTACCGTGGGTGTTTACATGTCAACGATTGATGCAGTACAGACGGTTGTCAGGGATCAATACCTTTATATTGCAGCCTCCGACCGTCTCGAAATCACCGACATCTCAAATCCAACCGCACCCACATACGTAAGCTCTATTCTCCTGGGATCGTACCCTTACTCCGTCATGTTTGTTACACTGGACGGACAATATGCATACCTGGCTGGTTACATCGATCTCAATGCGGTCTCAATCTGGCCACCAGACAGCCCCACAGATATCGGCAAAGTTAGTCCATACGAAATCCGGATTGGATATATCAGCCATATCAGGGACGGATTTCTGTACCAGGTTGGGTTCCCGTTCGGGATGGCAGTGTATGACCTGTATTAAACTCGAATTTGGATAAACAAAACTCCCGGGGCTTAACCGGGAGTTTTTTTATTCTAAGATTAGATTGCTCTCACCAGCAACCGTCGGGAAGGTACTTAACTACGACGACATCTGCATCACCACCGGTTGTCAGCACGTGTGAATCAGCATTGCACGGCGGATCGATGGGTGCTACCTCAACTGAGCCATAAATTCTTGAAGCCACGTAGATGTTGCCATTCGTATCGACAGCTACACCCTCTCCTGACTGGTATGAAGTTCCACCCCAGGCCTGTACCCAGAAGAAATCACCGGAAGAATTTAATGCACTGACGAACGTGTCAGCATTATCAATAGCAGTTCGATTCTCAACTCCGGGTCCGGGATCGAAATCAACAGTTGACCTGAACGCACCGCTAATGTACACGTTGTCCGGCCCGAAAACGTCAATGCTGTCGGTAACTACGGAGTCTGTACCGCCAAACACACGTACCCATTGCCAGGTTCCTGCGGCATCAAACTTACTGAGGAATGTATCGGAGCCCCCAAGTGATGTGTGGTTCACAGTGCCTGAACCGGTGTCGAAATCAACTGTTTCCCTGAAACCGCCTGTTACATAGATATCACCCGCAAGGTTAATCGCCACAGCTTCAGCAATATCAAGTCCGTTTCCACCCCATGCAGCCGCCCATAGCCAGTCGCCTGACTGGTTAAACTTTGATATAAAAGCATCTGCGGAGCCAACTGATGTCCTATCGAAGGTGCCCGCGCCCGGATCGAAGTCCGTCGTGCCAAAAAAGTAGCCTGAGACGCAAACATCGCCGGTTTCATTAACAGCGACTCCAATTGGCTCATCGCTGGCTGTACCACCCCATGTTTGCGCCCACAGAAACTCCCCTTCAGTATCAAGACACAGCAGGAATCCGTCGTAACTCCCCCCAACAGTGGTATGATTCTCGACTCCGGCTCCGGGATCGAAATCACAGGTGCCACCGTAGTATCCGGTGATGTAAATACTGCCTGCAATGTCCGCAGCGATACCAAATGGCTCCTCATAGCTGGTACTGCCCCATAAGCGCACCCACTGATAGTTTCCATCAGGATCGTACTTGACAACCCAGCAGTCTGAATTCCCAACAAACGCAGGTTCATCTACACCCGGTCCGGGATCGTAGTCTACTGTTCCATTTGTATAGCCCGTGACGAAGATATTTCCTGTCTGGTCAACAGCGACACCGTAACCCTCTTCATCATCAGTACCACCCCAGATCCGCTCCCATAACAGGTTTCCGCACTGGTCGTATTTTGTGAGGAATCCCTCGTAATCTCCTAATGGAGAGTCAGCCGAGCCGGTAACAAGGGAGTTGCCCTCGCCATCGACAGCCACTGAATTCCCGCCATCATCGTTTATATCTCCCCATTGCCTTGCCCAGCCTGAGTGGACGATGCTGGAATCAGCATCGGATATGTCGTAAACGCCGGGATCGTCGGTTGAGCTTACCCTCACCCTGACGGTGCTCGAAATCGCGCAGGGGATCGGATCCCAGATGTGTGCTCCATCATCGAGCTCACCCGTGGCTATCGAATTAATGTCTGAAACGAAGCCATCAAGGGAGAAATCGATCTCAACCGTGCCCGTAACACCGGTCGATAACCATAAAATTTCACCATCGGATCCAACTTTCCACTGCTCACCACCGATTGGTACAATTACGATGATCGAGGCAGGTTTTACCGGGGAGACTGAGACATCAGACCTTTGATATGCGGTCAGAAGAGTACTCACGGCGTCATTCGGGATACCAAACGGATTAGTGTAGTCATATCCGGGATACTCGACCATCACCCACATCTCGTTATCGGTTATGCCGGTTATGTTATCCCCAGGAATCTCAACATGGAAGGTAAACCAGTGATCTCCTGACTGGGTGGCGGTCATGTCGGCAGTGTCGAGTGTGTAAGGAGTTGAGAGTACGCTGCTTT
>JAUWTM010000237.1 GCA_030614715.1 Planctomycetota bacterium | reverse complement strand
GACCTACGAACCACCGGTACCGGGCGGAGGAGTCTACCCGGCCGGTGCCTGGCTGTCGGCATATCACCTGATCTACCTTGAGCTGCCCGGCAACTCCCCACCACAGATCGGCCCGATCTTCGGTCCTGAGAAATACGTAAACGGAGTACAGCTGACATACACTCTCAGCAGTATGGACGACCTGCAGGATGGCACTAACCTGACTGTCGGATGGGCCTTCGACAGCGATGGAATTTTTGAAGATGATGAAGACGGCTCAGACACGAACATGACGGGCAGTTACACGTTCGCCGGCGAGGATTATTACTTCGTCCAGTGCCGTGTCTACGATACCGCGATGGCATACACGGAATCGAACGTAATAATAGTCGAACCGTTATCGCTCCCGTTTATCGACCCAATGGACAGCACCACAGCCGGTCTGTGGCATGTCGAAAACGGGATTTTCGGTACACATACCGCATCGCTTGAATGGAACGTTCAGGACGATCACTGGTCGACGAAGGATCCGAATTTCAGCTCGTACCAGGACTACATGAACACAACATTAATCAGCCCCATAATACCTTCAGGGGTCGAGGACACAGTTACGATCACGGTCGAGCACAGGTACGACACCGAGAGCTGCTGTGACGACGGCCAGATATACTACCGCGTGAACAGTGGAGGATGGACCCCGTTAAGCCCGTTGTTCGCCGGCATCAGCCCGGGCCATCCGGCCTATCTAGAGCAGACTTACGAGATCTTCCCACTTGCACCGGGTGATTACTTCGAACTCGGCTTCGCATTTAGTACCGACGTCTCCTTCAATAACTACTTTGGATGGGACGTAACGCATGTATCTGCAATAGACAACAAACCGCCTGTAATCGACGGTATCTGGGGACCCGACAATGTCGACGATCCGGGTCCGTGGGCTTACTCAACGGTGGCCACAGACCTTGACGGAATCGATTCGTACCTGTGGAGCGTTGAGCCCGATGGAGATCCACCGATTTATGACGATCCCGGTGACAACATGGGTAATATTGATGTCACTTTCCCGGCCGACGGCAAATTCGACATATTCATACAGGTTACCGACGCCGGTAATCCCCCGCTTACGTCTTATTTCGGACCATTTAATGTCACTGCATTGTTCGTGATCACCGACGCCTTCTACAGTGAACATTTTGACGTCGATCCGGGTGACTGGACATACACTGGTGGAACCGGCGACGGTTCCTACCAGGATTTCTGGCATATTGATACGGTCGAAAGTGTCCTTGACAACGTCGGGCTCGACGGATGTTATGCTGAAACTGCGACTGACCCGATCGAGAAAACTGCCAGCGTGGATATTTCATTCCCCGTGAGCTCATTCGATACGAACCTCAGGCTGCTGCACGCACTGGACACTGAAAGCGGAGGCACAGCGGAACCCTATGACGGGCAATGGGTCACGCTTGATGGAGCATTAATCAGCCCCACCTTCGGGTTCCTGTACCAGGATGACGGCGGAGGCTGGCCTCACGGCTATTTCGTTGGGGACACCGATGGTTACGAGACAAGCACTTTCAACCTTGGAACTGCGTACAACGACGGCGCCGACCACATTTTAACCTTCCACTCCCTGTCGTCGGATACTACATCGAATTGCGGTGACGGATGGAAGGTCGACCTGATCGAGATCTGGCTGCTGGATTAACGATCATTTGAAACATGCAAAACCACGGCCCCTGATTATTAGGGGCCGTTTTTCTTTCACGGCCAAACCATAAAACGTATAATGCTCTGCAGACATATGGGAAGTCCCGTGGAAATCGACAGGAAACGTCCCGACCTGCTGCCCCTGGTGCTGCTGGCAATTTTCACGATCGGATTTTTCTTTCCCGTGCTCTTCCTGGGTCGTGCTCCGGCAATGAACAGCCTTAAGAAGGTCGATCCGTGGCGGGAAGCCCGGATCGATGCCGGCGACGGGACGGTTGAATACAGGCCGGACGGCCTGCCCGTTTACACGTGGGACACCACGGACGGCTTCGCAGACGACCTCAACCGACAGTTTATCCCCTGGGGTCTCTACTGCCAGGAACGTCTCAGGTCAGGTGAATGGCCGCTCTGGAACCCGCACCTTGCCTCCGGTCAGCCAATGTTCGCAAATCACCAGACCGGCATCGCCAATCCGCTGATTCTTGCCTGCTACCTGCTCTTCCCGGGAATCGATGCATTCACAGCGATCTTTTTCTGCATTTTCCTGCTTGCCGGATGGGGCATGTACGCGTACCTGAGGATTCTCGGACTGGGTAGATGGCCTGCGCTGCTGTCGGCTGCGACGTACCAGTTCATGCTGGGTTACATTCCCATCCTCGACACGCTGATCGTGGAAAAAGCCCTGTTCCCGTTCCTGCTTTACACCATCGAAAGGCTCGTCAGGGCTCCAGCGGGCAAAGGCGGCATGTGGGCGTTACTGTCAGTTGTATTACTCGCGCTTGTCCAGACATCGTGCCACGTACAGGAAGCGGTTTTTATTTCGTACCTGATCGGACCGTACATACTTTTCATCGCAGGTGACGGTAAAGCATTCCTTAAAGGGCAGGCCTGGCGCACGATAGGTCGAAGATTAATACTGGCAGTTGGAATTTACATCCCGGCACTGGTGGTCGGTCTTATTCAGAACCTCCCCACTCTCGAATTTTACATGCTTTCAACCCGCATGACCGGTTTCGAGGAACAGGTCATCGAGGCCACATACCTTGAAAGCAGCCTGTCGTGGATACAGTCGCTGATGATCGCGTTTCCAAGGCTTTTTGGCGATTACCTTGCCGGTGGTCAGCCCCTGGAACATTACCTCTTAAACTACGGTTACGTGGGAATTGTCACGCTTCTGGCAGCCCTGTGCGCATTCCGGGCCGGAGGCACGAAACGTCAGGTCTGGTTCTGGCAGATAACGGCACTGATTTTCTTTATCTCGATAATCTCCAACTGGTGGTACTTCAACGTACTGTGCAGCCTGCCGTTGTTCCGGGTAAGCCTGCAGAAACCATTCAGTCCGTTATTCTTTTCGCTGGTAGTCCTCGCTGGATATGGGTACAGGTTCCTTCTTAACCCTCATCCGACCGGCACACCCGGTAACAGGTGGCTTGGTTATACCTCGATCACAATTTTCGCGACGGCTATCGGCCTGGGAGGACTTCTCCTCTACGCGACACTTGCTCCCGGACGTCTGTTCAATGCAGAACATACTTACGTTTTCGGGCAGATGGGAATAGGCGCAGGATTCTGCGCTCTCGCGCTGCTCGCAGTCGGATTATTCTGGCGCTACGCTAATCGTGACCCTGCACCGGACAGGGCGGGAATCGACAGGGCGCGTGGAATCGCCGCGATGGGAATTCTCCTCGTCATTCTCCTCGACCTCTGGCCCGTTAAAGCCCACTTCAATCCGTTCGTTAAAACTGAAGAATTATTTCCCCGAACCGACACAACAGACCTTCTCATTTCAAGACTCGACTGGGAACCCGGCGATCCCGATGGCCCTTACAGGTTCGGAAGGTCGTGGAAGGAAGCACTGCCACCCAATACGGGGATGATGTACGGTCTCGATGATTTCGGCGGGTACGATTCAAACCTTGTCGGCACGTACGCGGAGCTTCTTACAGCGGTCGACAGATCACTCCTTGTTGGTGTTCATTACATCGAGACCCCACGCTACCGGACTTCATTCTCGGAACCCCTCTGGAACATGCTCGGAGTGAAGTACGTAATCGCACACCCGGGTCATCTGGGGCAGTTCGAACCGACTGACCGCTGGCGTCACCTGTATCTAGGTGAAACCCTCGTTCTTGAAAATATGGACGTGCTCCCCCGAAT
>JAUWTM010000120.1 GCA_030614715.1 Planctomycetota bacterium | reverse complement strand
GCACGGCAGTGCGTCAGGCATAACATTCCACCAGTTCCGTAGCACAGCACGGCAGTGCGTCAGGCATAACATTCCACCAGTTCCGTAGCACAGCACGGCAGTGCGTCAGGCATAACATTCCACCAGATCCGTAGCACAGCACGGCAGTGCGTCCACCCTGCAATTTACAGATACACGGTCATTCATCCGAATGTTGGACGCACTGCCGTGCTGTGCTACGGGTTTGATTTGAAGATATGTTGAATACGAATGAAACAAGAATACCCCCTCCCTTTCGGTCGGGGCACTGTGGGATATGTTGAAGGGATGTTGGAGGGAATTAAGGAATTTCGCGTAATTTTTCGAGGCTTTCTGAGAACGGTGGATACGCTACACCGCGGTCGGTGATGATCGCGGTTATGTATTTGTGCGGGGTGACATCGAATCCCGGATTGGCAACATTGATGTGGTCGTATGTGTCGCCGCCGGGGATTATGCATAGGACCTCCTCCCTGTCGCGCTCCTCTATAGGTATGCACGAGCCGTCGGGACAGTCGAAATCGATCGTGCTGAACGGCGCCGCGATATAGAATGGAAGTCCGTGCTCCTTACAGAGGATCGCCACGGTGTAAGTTCCGATCTTGTTCGCGGAATCACCGTTCGCCGCGACCCTGTCAGCCCCTGTAACCGCTAGCCTGATATTCCCCTTCTGCATGAAATGTCCCGCCATGCTGTCAGTGATCATCGTGAACGGGATCTTCATACGGTCAAGCTCCCAGCAGGTCAGGCACGCTCCCTGGAGTCGCGGACGGGTTTCATCGGAGTAAACGTGTATCTTCTTACCCATCTCCCACGCGGCACGCAGGACGCCGACCGCGGTGCCGTAGCCGGCTGTAGCCAGTGCTCCGGCGTTGCAGTGGGTCAGTACACCACCCTCGTCCGGAAGCAGCTCCGCACCGTATTTTCCGATCGTCATGCACATTTTGAGGTCTTCATCGCGAATGGCCTCGGCTTCGGTAAGGACCTTGTCAGCCATCTCGTTCGGATTGACGTGAGGGTTGATTTCGATGAGCTCGTTGATACGGTTGAGCACCCAGAAAAGGTTGACTGCAGTGGGACGCGTTCGAGCGAGACGGTCACGGGCTTTTAAGAGGCCTTTATCGAAATCGTCACGCGATTTATCGCGGAGATCGTTCGCGGCAAGTGCCATTCCGTAGGCGGCAGCTACCCCGATCGCCGGGGCACCACGTACGACCATGGTCTCGATCCATTCCGCGACCTCATTGCAGGAGCCGGTGCTTTTTTCTTTATGCTCGGCGGGAAGGAGTGTCTGGTCGATCATAACGACCTTCCCGTCCTCCCATCGCACCGGATAAATCTCGTCAACCATACCGAAGCCTCCTTGGCGTCGGGGTATTCTAACATATGAGGGCTATATGTAGCATTCCTGACGTAGCATGCGCGACTCGCGCATGATTACCGGTCGCATTCGCGTCCCGCGGATGTCTTCATCCAATAAATATTTCAGGTAAAGCTTGATATTTACACGACAGAGAGATTGTACATTAGATGAGACACCCTCAAGCACCAGCTGCTCTAATTTAAATTGACCATTCTTACATGCTTGAGGGAGGCATTGGACCTTATGTTTAAAATAAAAAAAACCGGGTGATAGATAGCCCGGTATAGAAAGAAATTCAACTTAATTGTGTATTTTGCTTAAGGTCTGATTACCTGCTTCTCAGCTTGCTGAGCAGCCTCAGGAACTCGAGGTACAGCCAGATGAGTGTTACGATCAGTCCGAACGCGGCGTACCATTCCATGTACTTAGGCGCGCCCATTTCAGCACCTTTCTCGATGAAGTCGAAGTCCAGAATCAGGTTGAGCGTGGCTATCACGATCACCACAAGGCTGAACCCGATTCCGATCAAGCCAGAACCGTGAATGTACGGAATGGTCGATCCAAAGAACCCCATGATCCATGTTGCCATATATACAAGAAAGACAGCGCCGGTGGCAGCTGCCACGCCGACACGGAATTTGTTCGTGACCTTGATGACGCCGGTCTTGTAGATGGTGAGAATCAGGAAAAGGGTACCGAACGTCAATCCGACAGCCTGGATGACAATGCCGGGGAACATCGTCTCAAAGTATGATGACAGTGAACCGATCAGAAGTCCCTGGAGCAGCGCGTAAACCGGGGCTGTATACATCGCCCAGCGCTTCGCGAAGATCGTGACGAATCCCATCACCAGTCCACCGATCAAACCGACGAACAGCCACGGCATTACGGCTTCCGGACCCAGCGTCATGAACCTCTGCCACATGATTCCTGCGGTGAGGAGCACGAGCATCAGCAGGATCGCGGTTTTGTTGACCGTACCGCCTATGGTCATCGTCGTTACTGAGTATTCATCCTCGGCGGCCTGTTTGAAGATGGCTTCGTTGAGTGCAGGATTTGCTGTTCTCATAATTCAACTCTCTTAATACACTTTAATATACACATAACAAGGCTGATTTGTTCAGCATTTTGATGAAAAAATCCATGCTTCACAATCGTTTGATGAGTTACCGCATCAGCTCGTTCAGAATTGATTCGAGAGGCTTCATTGCATCGACTTCGCGGGGATGACCGAGCACTGGACGTATCGGGTCATCGAACACTGACAGGATTTCACGGTCCTCGCGTACGCGCATCTCCTGCACACTTGCGCGCTTACTCATTAATGAGTCCCAGTTGTGAAGGATCCATTCCATCGCGAGCAGTCCTGCTGCCCCGCGACTCTCTATCGGCAGATACCCGTCCGCAAGGCTCCCCTTCCTCGACTGCTTCATTCCCGCCTTGAGCGTTTCCTTGACCCCATCGACTATTCCCTTGAACAGCCCTCGCGCTTCAGGTGCAGTATCATCGGGTCCGAGTATCGGCTCCCTCCAAGTGGTGTCCGGGATGATATCGGTTTCATCGAGGCCGCTGAGAATTGTCGCACGTACCCCGACCAGTGCAAAAGCTATCGGGAGGACCTTGTTCAGAAGCTCATCGGACAGGTTCTTTATGATGGTCTGAAGCGAGTTACGTTCCTGCAGGAACCATTTAGTGCCTTCAGGCATCATGCTGCCGGTCGCGCCCGCATTGTGATGCACGACCGCGTCGGATGCGTACGCGATTTCCTGCCCGGAAAGTCTTAAACGCCAGCCCAGATCGACATCCTCGTAGAATGCGAAGTAATCACCATCAAAACCGCCATATTTTTCGTATGTCCCGGCATCTATAGCGAAATTACCGCCACATGCGAACGGCAGCTTACGGGTCATGGTGAAATCGTCATCGATGGCGCTTGACGGTTCTCCGTGATTGGTCTGGAAGCCCCAGCCCAGGATGTTTATCGACCCACCGTCAAAATCGATCTTCTTTCCGTCCTCCGAGAGAATCCGTCCCCCGACCATGTTGTATTCACCCTCTACGACCGGTTTGACCAGGCTGCTCAACCATCCGGGCTGAACAACCATGTCATCGTTGATAAACGCCAGTGTCTTCCCGATTGCCTCTAGTGCACCACGGTTGCAGGCCGCGGCGAATCCGACGTTCGATCCCATCGGAACGACCCGCGCATCGGGGTGGTGCTCCTTGAGGTCAAGCGTATCGACGTTCGGATTGTTCAGGATTACGATTACCTGGTTGGTTTGGGAATCGGTGTCACCGGCGATTGACTCCAGGCAGCTTATGAGATCATCGCCGGCACGAAGTGTGGGAATAACGATGGAGACATCGAAGTCGGTGGCCATATGGGATAGTTTACATTCATGGAAGGTAATAGTGAAATAATGAGGAGGAATATTCTCAACAGTGCCCCGACCGTAAGGGAGGGGGTAATGTATAATGACGATGAATCAAAAACCCCCTCCCTGACAGTCTGGGCACTGCCTAGTCATGTGCCAGGCTTAAACCGATTAAATGTCCGCCTTGATTTTCAGACGTGCGAGGTTTATTCTATCCGGTTGCGAATTAAACTCACGGGGCTGTAGCTCAGTTGGGAGAGCGCTTGAATGGCATTCAAGAGGTCAGGGGTTCGATTCCCCTCAGCTCCACCAGACGAAATTAAAATCCCCCGATGAAAGTCGGGGGTTTTGTTATTATGCATCCCCTGACGGCATGGAGCTGGCTGTTTTCGACTTTATCCCCAGGTTATTTTTCAGAATCGTCGACGCCTCTTCAGGGTCCGGGCAGCTGACTATGTAATTTCTGCCGGTTGTTTCGATCCCCAGCACTTTATTGGAGCCGGTCGCGGTGTACGCCCACCATCCCTTCCACTTCCCGCCACCGCCCTTGATTCCCCATCCACCGAAATCCATCATTGGATTGTATTCAATCGGATAAATGTCCATTATGTCCGATTTATCGAATTTAAGCGTTATCCACTTTGTAGGACCGTACTGGACCTCGATTCTATCTGTGTAACACCTCAGGCGGATTGTCGGTGTTACCGGAATGATACCTATTCCCAGCAGGAGCAGGAGCACTTTCAGCCCCCAGACCAGCCATGGCGGCTCGTCACCTTCGAGCGGAGTGAATACAGCCATTACGAGGAACATGATGGCAACGATAATGATTAATACCTTGAAACTGACTGACTCATCCTGGTATTCGTATAAGGGTGTCATGATTATTCACAATATTAGGGCGACTGGCAGAAATATGCAAAGTTGTGACGTCAATGTCGATAAATTTTCACGCCTGAGACTGGATAGTATAATGTCAGAATCCCCCGGGCGGGGGAGTGAAAGATTTGGATTTACCTGATATTAAAATCGAGCAAGTAATAACCAAGATCAAGGAGCTTCCCACGCTCCCCGATGTTGTCTTCAAGGTCAACGAGGTGGTGAACGATCCATCCACCTCGGCGCAGGACCTTGAAAACGTGATTTCCCGCGATCAGGCAATAGCCGCGAAGGTGCTCAAGCTGGTCAACTCGGCATTTTACGGTCTGCCTGGGCGGGTGGACACTCTTTCAAGGGCAATTCCGCTTCTGGGATTTTCAACGGTCCGGAATCTGGTAATGAGCGTATCGATATTCGATCTCTCTGCAATCACCGGATTCGACATGAAGGGCTTCTGGCGTCATTCGTTCGCAACCAGCACGATCGCACAGGCGATCGCGCGAGCTGACGGCCTGCCCGATGCCGAGACACAGTCGCTCGCGGGCCTTCTGCATGACATCGGCAAGGTCCTTTTATTCCAGCATTATTCGGAGCACGTCCAGGCTGTCGTTGAGTTGATGGATTTAAAGAATATGTCCTTCGTAGCGGCTGAAAAGAGCCTGCTGACAGTCACTCATACCGAGATCGGGGCAGCGATTGCGGACAAGTGGAGCTTCCCACCCAACATCAAGGCGGCGATCGAATTCCATCACAATCCGGACTCAGCCGGTGAGCTTTCGGATTTCGTGTCGGTCACGGCAGCAGCAAACGTGCTGGCACTGCGTCACGAGGACGAGTTCGTGCTCGAGAAGGGATTCGAATCCGCCAGCGAATTCGTAGAGCCTTTCTACCAGCTGACCGACAACTCGTACCGATCGGCGGTCAGGGAGATTGAAAAGCAGATGCAGTTCTTCGAGAATTTCATCGACCGCATGGAAGCGTTCCGTCGGCCAAGTCCGCTTCTCGAGCAGGAAGCAGAACGTGCAAAGGGTGACAGCGGCATCTGGCGCCTTCCCGGCGAGTAAAAATCCAACGCAGTCAATTCTCAATTACAGTCAAATACATACCCGTTCCTGATATTTATATGCCCCGCTGCCTTGTGCCGGTTCCCCCGTCAATGTAAAATGCATTCCAGTCTCTGAAAGTGAAAAGCTATGACTGATATTCCGGAAAAAGCGAAAAAACTTTATAACGAAGCCGTGCGCATACTCTCCGAAGACCTCTCCCAGCAGAGAGTGCTTCGCGGCACGGACATCGTGATCGAGAACCTCAAGGAAGCGATCGAGGAATATGATCCGTTTTTCGAGGCATGGCGTCTCCTGGGTGAGATCTATCTCGGGACGGAAGAGCCGCTGGACGGGTACCGTGCACTGAAACGCGCCTACGACCTGAATGTTGGCGATGTTAATGTCGCCACCCTTCTCGGGGAAGCCTCGCTCGTGCTCGACCGCCCGCACCTCGCGCTCGAATACCTCGAAGTCGCTCATAAGGCTGAAAAGGTTCCACTTGGGGCAAGGAAGCTCATCGCCATGACACTGGCGCAAGCCGAGAAGTGGCAGGAGGCGGTCCGTGCTTTCGGCGAAGCGCTCGCGAAGGACCCGTCGGACGGCGATATCCGCAGGAAATGCGCTGAACTGCTTGCAAGACTTGGAAAACCAGCTGAAGCTGTCAGTGTCCTTGCTGACTACCTCGACCCATACCGTGATTTCATCGACAAGCAGCCGCTCCTTATAAAAAGTGGATGGATTCTGCAACCTGGCGCGGTGCTGAACAGGCTGGCTGAAGGCGCAGGAAACCGTGCACTCGAGAAGGAAACCGTCGCACGTCCCGAGGATTATCGCGCATGGTACGTGATGGGCAATGTGTTCCTCGACGGTGAGAAATACGAAGCTGCTGTCGTCTGCTACAAGCGCGCTCTGAGGGTACATCCGGACTATTACGACGCACTTCACAACATGGGACTGGCACTCGTGGAGATGGGACGTACCGAGGACGCCCACCAGATGTACGAATCGGCGGTTGAGACCGACCCCGACAGCCCGGAAGCGTACATGTCGATTGCGGAGCTCATGGAGGAGGTATCGCCGGAGGATGTCGACGAAATCGCTCTTAATTACCTCATGTTCTACCGGATAGCACCGGAAACCGAGGGTTTCGAGGAACTTGAGACTGAACTACGGCAGAGACTTGAGGCCACGCCTGATATCGCGCAGATTCTGCTCCTGGGACAGGTTTACCTTCTCAGGGATGAGGTCGAGAAGGCAGAGCAGGTCCTGAGGTTGATCGAGCCGGCGGGATCCGGGGAGGCAATGTTCCAGTGGATCAGGGGACGCGTGCATCACGAGCAGGAAAGGCTGGCTGAGGCCGAGAAGGCATACAGGTCCGGGCTCGAAATTGTCGATCCGGACGGCGCGGAACCCACGATGGAGGAGGACAACCCGGAGGCTAAGCTCAGATTCGACCTTGCATCACTGCTCGAGGAGACCGGGAAGGTCTCAGAAGCGTCTGAGATACTGGAGGACGGGTACGATATTCTGAACGCGGACGGTCTGTCGCTGTTCGCCGAATTGATGGTTGGCAGATCACCTGAAAGGGCGATGCAGGCATGGGAGAAAGCCCTGACGCTTGATAATGACAATCCTGATGCCCTGATGGGGCTCGCGAATCGTTTGATTGAAACGGACAGGATCGGGGAGGGTATTGTTCTCTACGAACAAGCCCTGGATGCCGATCCTGAAAGTGAAGATATCGTTGAAAAACTCAGGGAACTGTACCCTAGAATCGGTGTTCCCGAGCTGAGTCCGCCATAGTAAATCACACACAGGTTTATATCCGTATAATATAATCTCCGATCACGATCGCGTGTATAGCCGATCAATGCAGGCATTTTAACAAAGCAGGTTATTAAGTACGTACATGACTGCAACCAATCACGTTTGATCTCAGTCGAGTTTATGTGGTAAGATAGGTGTGGATATTGACTCCAGTATTATGTGTTTCTATTAATATGTTATCGGATTGCAGTTAGACGCGTGACCTAAGTCAAACGATAGAGGAGTCTCTACTCACCGTAAGGCGGTGGAATTTATCCGTAACGGAATTGGTACGTCAGGTCGTATACACGATAACCGTGTGGCGATGTAATTGTTTGGTCTGATTTTGGATGTGACGATCTGGAAAGGAGTTGAGCATGACTATCAGTGAAACTACCAAGGAGAAGGCTGCTGTAAAGGACAAGTATGTCGACGGTATGTACATGCCCAAATGGCGGGAGACTGTAAGTAAAAAGCGGAATGTAAAATACGTTACGAGGCTTTCACAGGTGCCGGAGCTTACGGACGAGGAGCGCGAAAGGCTGCAGAAGGTCTCGGATTTCTTCATGTTCCGGGCAAACAGCTATTACCTGTCACTGATAGACTGGGACGATCCCGATGACCCGATTCGAAGAATTGCAGTGCCCGATCCCGACGAGCTGGAGGATATCGACAGCCTGCTTGATGCCTGCCAGGAGTCCAAGATCACGGTCGTGCCAGGGTGCGAGCACAAGTACGCCAGAACAGCACTTATTCTGTCCAGCCGGGTCTGTGGGGCGCTTTGCAGGTTCTGTTTCAGGAAGAGGCTGTTTCTGTCGGACAACCACGAGGTTTCCCCGGATTTCGAACCTGCGCTTACATACATCCGGTCACATCCGGAAATCGACAACGTGCTTCTCACCGGCGGCGATCCGTTCATGCTGTCAACGAAGAAAATCGCTAACCTGCTCGAGCGGATCAGGGATATCAGCCATGTGAAGATTATCAGGTTCGGGACGAAGCTGCCGGCGTTCAATCCGTACCGGTTCATTGACGATAATGCTCTGCTCGATCTGCTCGAATCCCATAACAATGAAAGTGCCCGGATCTATATCGTTGCACATTTCTGCAATGTCAAAGAAATAACCGACGTATCAAAACTGGCAATCAGAAAAATCCTTAAACGGGGCATCCAGATGGTCAACCAGACCCCGCTGCTCACGGGCATCAATGACAGCCCGGATGCACTGGCTGAGCTCTTCACAAAACTGGCGCAGGTCGGTGTACCCCCGTACTACGTTTTCCATTGCCGTCCGACCCGTGGCAATAAGCACTTCCGGACGTCGTTTATCGACGGCATCGATATGGTCGAAAAGGCCAAGAGCCGGGTCTCAGGCCTGGCGAAAAGGCTGCGCTACGCTGGCAGCCATGCGTCGGGGAAAATCGAAATTCTCGGCTATGACAAATCCAGCATCTATTTCAAGTATCACCAGTCAAAGGATCCGAAGTACTACAGTCAGTTCTTTAAGCTGCCAAGGCTCTCAGAACCGGAGTACTGGTGGGATGACTGGATGCCGGATGGTGAATCGTTTACGCTTGAAACATGCCCGTCGGTGGAGCTGGGATCGGGAACGATGTGAAATTAGCCTGATATGAAATTAAAATTACCCGCATTTAGCGGGTTTTTTTTGAGTAGGATTGTTGTTTTAACCAGATCTGATTTCCTTGCTCACCCAGCTGACAACTTCTCTGGCAATTTCCAACGCCTGAAGATACTCATCTTCTTCAATAGGCTCATCTTCACCTGGATAGCGTACGATTACAGCGTAGTGGGATAGCCTGGAAGCATTTAAGAGCAATTCAGATCTGGGAATCCCGGCTGGCAGGAGATCGATCAGCCCCTGAATATTATGAATTCTGGGGAAATCGACATCGTGATGGACCAAAAGACCTTTCAGGCTCTTTTCCACAGATTGTTGCAGGAGAAAACACAGCTGTTCATACATAGTACCTTCAGGCAGCTGAATCTGCGCGAGTTTTAGATCTGCCAGAGCATACTTGAGCCATTTCTGAGGATCGTTCAACGAATCAGAATCAGGCGGCATACAGTTCCAGACCCTCCCTGAGGATTTCTTTATAAACAAGTCCTATAGTTTCCCTGTGTTTCAGGAGATCTGAAGGGGTTGCGACTACAATATCTACGGGAATACCCATACCGACCATGGTCGCATGAAGCAGCATGGCGGTTTTGCGCCGGTGTGTGCCATCGGGCATGACAACACAGATATCCAGATCGCTACCAGTTTTCGCGTCACCACGAGCTGCGGATCCGAACAGAATTATCCGAACCGGTTCAACCGCATTCACGATCCTTTTGATTATTTCACGTATATAGTCTGAATCCATAAGCTTTGTTACTAATTTAGAATACCACACAAGGCAAGAGAACAGAATATTCTAACTATTTCTTAAAAAACCTGCTGAGTTTATATTCTCAGTCACCAGTCACCACCTGGACTTATTCAGCATCATGGGTACTGGCCAGACTTAACTGTGCCAGATATCGACCGTTTTCATCAGGATAGAATCCGTCCACCATCCAGCCTGTATTTCCCGCGATCTCCGTCAATGTGTCAGTGTCGACATATAGCCAGTCGTACTCCGGCCCCTTCACTCCCCTGTACTCAACCCGGTACCGAACTACACCGGAATAATCACGTGATTCGTCAGCCTGCCTCGCAGCCAGCTCGGAATCGGAGCATGTCAGTCTGAGATCAAGAGAGTCGAAAATTAATATGCCATCCGGATTGAGCAGCGTACGGGCATGGGCCAGGAACTGACTCAAACCAGCAAGGTTTCCGACGATACCAATCCCGTTCATCAGCATCAGGAGAGTATCGAATGCGCCATCGCTGAAACTGAGGATATCGGCTGTAAATGCGTTCCTGATGCCCCGTTTGAGCATGACCTCGACACATTTCGGTGCGATATCTATGGCGGTGACATCGAATCCAAGCTCCTGGAGCGCCAGTGAATGACATCCCGCACCGGCTCCAATATCAAGGACCTTACCCTTACACAGGCTCAGAGCTGTGCATTCGAGTTTCGGGAATTCATCGGGTTCCCTGAAGAAGTACGACGCTCGTAACTCGACGGGATCCTCGAAGTCGCTGAATATGATGATACTTGCGGCCTGATTACCGTTATGGAAGTCAGATATCGCCTGGGCGATCGGGTCCCATGGGTTGGTGTACATCGGGGAGATTATATAAAAATCATGCACCGGAGTCGCGTGTCACGATAATTTGGTTATAAAGACTGCACGCACGGGGCGTACGTGCGACTGGTATGCATGCGCGAGTCGCGCATGCTACGTGGCTCGTGTACTACTCTGGTTTTTCGAGGGATTTGAGGACTTCACTCGTTACTTTCGGAATATCAACGAAGTCCTCGACTAAATGAGCTCCGGCTGCCTTCAGTGCCTGGATTTTACCCTCACGGGTACCCTTTCCACCCTCGATTATTGCTCCTGCATGGCTGAAACGGGTTCCCTCTTTAGCTCCCTTGCCGCCGATATATGCCACGACCGGCTTCGTAACTTCCTTTTTCATCATGAGATCCGCGACCCGTTCCTCCTGACTGGTGCCGATCTCACCGAACATCACGATGACCTCGGTCTCAGGGTCCTCCTGGAAACGCTTGACAACCTCCGAGTGTGGAAGCCCTATGATTACATCGCCACCGACATGGCAGATTGTCGTCAGGCCGATCCCGGCCTTTGAAAGGTAGTACGCAATGGACGATGTAATACCTCCTGACCGGCTGGACACCCCGACCTTGCCAGGCTTGAAGAAATCCTTCGCGCTTCTTGCGGTACCGCCCATCATGCCGAGAACCGCCTGATCGACTGAAAGACAACCCAGCGTGTTGGGTCCGAGGAACGAGGCTTCGTACTCCTTTGCAGCATCCGCGATCTCCATTACGTCCCAGATGGGCACCCTGTCGGGAACGATAACCAGGAATTTAACGCCGGCCTCGATTGCCTCGATAGCAGCCGATTTCACAAGCGGTGCGGGTATGAAAAGCACTGATATATCTATGCCGCCCTGGTCTTTCGTAGCCGCCATTGCCTCGAACATCGTGTCGAACACAGGTACATCGAGAACTTCCTGTCCGCCCTTACCGGGTGTTACTCCCGCGACCACGCTGGTGCCGTACTCGGTCATCAGGCGTGCCCGGGTCATACCCTCGCGTCCGGTGATTCCCTGTACACAGACCCTTGAGTCCTTGTTAACGAGAATAGACATCAGGACACCTCCTGTACGACTTCTTTTTCAGCGAGATATTCGTCAAGGCCCGGTATGGGCAGGTCGATTTTTATCGCCTTCTTTGCCTCGGCCCAGCATGCTATCTCGCACGCAAGGCATTCGGTGCAACGTCCCTTCGCAGCCTCTTCCGCTGTGATGTTCAGCACCACTTTCCCGTCGTCCAGCTCAAGAATATTCGGATGGCATGCGTCGACGCAGGGTTTTTTATCGCATGACGCGCACTTGGCATGATCGACGGTCCACTGCCCGGTCAGAGTTTTAAAGGCATACGGTTTCTCGGGTGGGTCGGGATTTGAGATCGGGTCCGGCCCGATCGGGCTGTAAGGACCACCATCGACAAGTGCCCTGAGTCTTTCCGCACAGCTTACAGCGGAATCGTCCTTGCCGTATGCTTCCACAGGCACTCCTATGTCGGCAAGATGTGTCTTGAGTATCTCGATTGCCACCTCTTCCTTGTTACCACCGAGCCGAATCACCGCCGGGACGCTCAATCCGAGTTCACGGAACGCCTTAAGGAATCCCCGTGCGGAATGGAACTGTTCCTGGCTGGCAACGCCCGATCCGCTCGCGAAATAACCCCTGATCGGTCCCTGTGCAAGGATGATTTTAGCCGCACGGTAAACCTTGCTGGCAGGCGGGTTGCCGGATGTGTCGCAGAAGTTGGCAATCGCGAAATTAGTCTTGCCCAGCGAGTCCATGCTGATCATTGACCCGCCGCCACCGGCGCCGTGAAATCCGATAATATCCTCTCCCTGGGTATTTTTACCTGCCTCAGGGATGTCCTGGATGATCTGGAAGAAATAGAACGTACCGCGGTAGTCTGATTTCTCGACTCCGTACGCGAGGCGCTCAAGGGTCGTGATCGGATGGTCGAGCTCACGGGCGATCTCGATTCCGAGCTCGGGATGACGGAACACCGCGTAGTCGTCGACAGTTGCATGGCAGTCCGCAGCCACCCATTGTCCATCCTTGGTAATAATAAGCGGGTTAATTTCGATGGAGCGGGTCTCTGTCAGCCGTGCAGCCTTGTAAAGCTTGACGAGGGTTGCCGCAGCCTTGTTGTAATGAGAGCGGTCAAGAGTGGTCTTACGGACCAGCTCACGTGCCTCGAAATCCCGCAGCCCGACTTTAAGGTCAATATGCTTACGTGCAACTGCTTCCGGATGTTTTCGCGCGGTTTCCTCGATACCCGATCCGCCAAGGCTTGAGAAGATCACCACGGGTTGCGCTTCTGCATCATCGATAATGATCGCTGCGAATAATTCGCGGTCGACTTCGAGTAGTTTTTCAACCAGTAATTTCTCGATGGGGAAATTATTCACAACCTGCCCGAGAAGCTCCTCAGCCGCCTCGCGTGCGGCCTCGGGGGTCTTGCAGAACCTGATCAGACCCTTCGCCTTGCGACCGGTTACCCATACCTGCGCCTTAACAGCCACCGTGCCGCCAAGCTTTTTTGCTGTCTCTTCGGTTTCCTCAGGGGAAGTGCAGACTTTACCATCCGGGATCGTGAAACCGGCCCGTTTGAGAATTTCCTTACCCTGGTATTCAAATAATCGCGCCATCCTGATTCTCCCTGGTGGACGGTATGATCCGGAGGTACATCAACAGCGATCATTAGCTATGCAATCGATCGCATGCCGACTGAGACAGAATGCTATATCTATTTTCAACTCCGGACCGGAAGGCATTTTATACCGGGGGGAAACGAAAGGCAAATTGGGACGCGATGTTTGAGGACAACAGGTCGCTGTCAGGGACTGCTGAAGCTCCAGGCCCTTTCAAATCTATCTATGGATTTAAGTTGGATTAATTCCCAATAGTCTTGACATTCTTATTTAATATATGCAATGTATAAACCGCCTCAAATCCTATTAAGAGAGGCTGGGAAGGTTTTCGCCGGTGTTCAAACGCCGGGTATCCCTTTATTTATTGCCTGGAGGTCCTCAATGAAGACTCGTTTCACCATTTCTGCAATCCTGGTGGCCCTGGCACTTGTTTTCACAGTGTCATGTGCCGGTGGTTACAGTAACAGCGGTGATCCCACCGTTCCATTAACCAGTGATATTCAAGCGACTCAATC
>JAUWTM010000246.1 GCA_030614715.1 Planctomycetota bacterium | reverse complement strand
ATCGACTTCGACGCCTCGGGTTCTTATGACAACGACTGCGGTGGCGAATCGATAGTCCTGTACCAGTGGGATTGGAATGGATCGGGAATGTTCCTCGAGGGCAGCGCGCAGATGAGTCACTCGTGGGGCACAGCAGGTACGTACGATGTGCAGTTGCGCGTCACCGACGACGAGGGCAGCACTGACGAACTTGACGAGCCGATCGAAATTACAATATACGAAGAGGGCTTGATTCCACCGGTGCCGTGTGTCGAGGTGACGTGGCCGAGTATGCCGGATCCGCTGATTCCCTGCGAGGAAATTACATTGGATGCAACGTGCTCCTACGATCCGGACGGAGTCATCGTTGAATTCTGCTGGGATATTGACGGGGATGGCGTCTACTGTGATCCGGTCCAGCCTGAGGACGACTATGTAATACTTTCGTGGACCCATCCGGGAATCTTCGTAATCGATTTAATGGTCAGAGACGATGACGGTCATACTGAAACTCTTGATGAAAAACTCATTATAGAGGTTGTGAACGCGCCACCCACAGCGGTCGCCGAAGCTGACATGTACACCGCGGAAACGGGCCAGTTTATCACCCTCGATGGCTCCGGTTCCTACGACAATGACTGCAACGGTGATTTCATAACAGGATACGAGTGGGATATCGATTACGATGCGATATCCGGTTTCGACCCATCCCAATTTGAGAACCCGATCTACGAGAGTTACCCGGAGCCGGGAACCTATGAGGTTATGCTGCGGGTGTTGGATGATGATGGTGGCGGGGATTACCTCGACGAACCACTGCAATTGGTAATAACCGAGGGCGGTGACAGCGGCTGGGTGCGGACATGGACGTCATCATGGTCCTGGCGGGAGGAAGTCGAATGCGACGGATATGGAAACATCTACGTCGTTGGCATGGACACTCCGTCGTCCAACGCAGGTGTCCTACAGAAGCTTGATCCTGAAGGTACCATGATCTGGGAAACGGACTGGGATGAAGCGGGTCCAGCGATGCTCGATGGACTGGCTGTGGAGCCGGACGGAACGGTTTATGTCACTGGCTGGTTCAGTGGAACGGCAGATCTAGATCCGGGTCCCGGTGAGTTTAATGTCGAGGCTGTGTATTTTGTCGATGCTTGTCTTGTCAAATTAAACGCCGATGGTTCTTTCGCATGGGGACGCTCCTGGGGTGGGGATCTGTATGGTGCCAGCTACTGGTGGGACAGGGGGCATGGTGTTGCGTTCGACCAGGCTGGTGGAGTGTATGTCACCGGAATTTTCCGCGGTGAGTGTGATTTCGATCCCGGTGATGGTGAGGAAATTTATACGTCCACAGGCTACGAGGATGGCGGATTCGATGCGTTCCTGACGAAGTTCAATTCTGCTGGTGAACACCAGTGGGCTCGAACCTGGGGATCGATCGATATTTGCGGAACTTCCAGTAACGATCGTGGTGATACTGCATTTGGTGTCGCTGTAGATAGTAACAGTGATGTCTACGTTGCAGGTGGATTCCTGGGGACTGTAGATTTCGATCCCGGTCCGGGCGTGGTTGAGCGTACGTGTATCGGGGGAAGCGGTGATGTTTATTTTGTGAAATTCGATGGATCGGGAAACTGCCTGTGGGCGACATCCTGGCAGGGTTGGGGATGGTGTGATGCCAGTTCTCAAAACCAACTCTGGGGAGGGAGCTACGTCACAATAGACAGCACCGACCATATCTATATTACCGGCACGTACGGCGGACCAGCTGATTTCGATCCCGGTCCGAACGATACTGAAACCGAAGGCCAGGGGACGTTTGTCAGTAGGTTCGATGCCGGCGGGAATTTTGATCGAGTAATAGTTTTATCGCGGACATCAGGCACGAATTTAAATAATTTTGGAGTCGGTATATTCACTGATAACGACGATAACCTGCTTATTACTGGATTATTCAGTTGTCCAACCGATTTCGATCCCGGTCCCGAAGTTGTTGAACACACACCTTACGGTATAACCTCTGCTTACATCTGCAAGCTGGATTCCAGTGGAAATTTCCTTTGGGTTAACACTCTGCTGCCCGATGCCTTTAATGACGTTTGCCAGGGTTGGGGAATCACTGCAGACCATAATAACAATGTGTATGCCTGTGGATTTTACAAGGGGAGTCTTGACTTCGATCCGGGCCCGGGCCTGGAGGTTATACCGGAATGGGATAACACCGGCTACCTGATAAAATACCTTCCCGACGGTACATGGTAAGAATATACAGGAGGTCTAAATTCTGATATGGCTCGTATCTACTTGAATATTTTCACCATTTTTTCATTATTACTGGTTGGATGTTCGACCGCTCATGTGAATTTAGATCCGACCTCTCCTGACGTGTCTGAACCGGTAACTGAGTTCACAGCCGGTACACGGGAAACAGCTTCATCCAATACATCCCATAATATCTGGCTCTACAGCCTCGTTTACATCGATCCAACCGCTCCCGACGGAATCGAATTTGAAATCCTGCCCCTCAGACAGGTTTCCGGGCACTGGAACGTCCTTACATGGCTTGAAAATGGCCCCTGCTTCGACTGCTTTAAGCTTATGAACATCCAGCAGTCAGGAAATGACACTCTTCTCGTCAATATTGAAATAACACACCCGTTTGACAACCTGAACTTCAGCGGATTCGACGTCCGTGGTATCTGTATGTTCGACGGAAGCCACGAATTTCCCGAAGCGGGACGGGTACTGTCCGATAGAGATTTGGGTGACGGTGAACTGGTAAATGCGGATGGTTATACGTCGCTTTACAACTCGACAACGGAAGGGCATGGCATGGAGGGCTACATCAAGGGAAACCTCGCGACCGTCCAGCCTCCCTCTGCCACTCTGAACGGGTACATCAGGCACATTACTGAGAATCCATTCAATATACGTAACGCATTTTTTGCCGGTGATTCGATATCAGCGACGTACGAAATCGACATGCCCGACGGCCCGTTCGTTTTCGGCTACGCAGTCGATTCATCCTGGCAGCAGGCGACTACGCTTCCGGTCACCGATCCAATTACGGATTTTCCAATCGAAGCAAACTGTCCGGAAGCGTGGAAAATTGATGTTACTGAGGAACCGATCGGCGGCGGTCTGACCTCATGCGGTGGTACTTCGAAATTATTGATCGACGTCTACGACTGGCAGGGTCCGGACGGTACTTCCATGCCGGTAATCGAATGTCCTGACCTGTTTGACGGTACCCTCGAGGCTACCTGGGTCATGGATGATCCAGCTTTCACACGGTATGAAGCTGTGGTCGGTAACCTGAAATACGCTGCCGCGGGTGAATACAGGTGCCTGATCGGTAAAACTTCCCTCGAGAACGATCCCATTGGTAAACCGTGGCTCGACCTGACCGCTTACCAGGTCATTCCGCTCGCTGTTGGTGAGTACGTCGACCTTGACCCGACCGCGGTGTGCGAAGTGAGCACTTTATCTGCGTTGATCGGTGAAAACATCGACTTCGACGCCTCGGGTTCTTATGACAACGACTGCGGTGGCGAATCGATAGTCCTGTACCAGTGGGATTGGAATGGATCGGGAATGTTCCTCGAGGGCAGCGCGCAGATGAGTCACTCGT
>JAUWTM010000243.1 GCA_030614715.1 Planctomycetota bacterium | reverse complement strand
ATATTTTCTAGAGTAATGATTTCTGTGTCGGTCGATGGTGTCATGGCCGAGTAGATCGGTACACCCGGACACCCGTCGTACATGATGATGTCGTTATCACCGTAGTTGAAGTTGTCCAGCGTGACCGTGCCGTCCATGACCTTTCCGTTTGCTACAGCGAACGCGTAAAAATCGGAGCCGTCGTGAGGCATGCAGACAGAACCTGGAGTCTCGGAAATCAGGTCGACCCACTCGGCACCGTCGCAGACCGTGTTATCGTCACCCTCGCACGACATCTCCCCGATCTCAACGGTGGTCACGGCATACGACGCAACGGTTCCGTCGGGAGCTGCCCCTCCGTCCTGCTTCCACATTGTTCCGGGTGCCTGGATCTCGATCAGGACAGGTGCTGTGCCGATTTTGGACGGGATACCTGATGCGGTGATTGTGAGAACTGCGTTGTGCAACCCGTCGATAATCTCGACCCCTGCAGGTTCAAAAACAACATCCGGTGAATACAGTCGCACATCGCCGACCTGGTCCATGTAGGTCCCAAGGAGCCAGCCCTGCCAGTCCCAGAGCTCGATTGACAGCGTCACATCGCCGGCACCATCAGCACCAAATGGTGTCGATGCAAGCGTGCATTCGTCGACGCTGGTGATCACATCGAATGCCTCAAGCCCGTTCGCCCAGATGGGGAAGTCCGATGGGATGTTGGTTGGTGGGTTGGGTGTGGGTGCCGCCCACGATGCATCGATGGCGTAATCGAAGTAAACAAGGGGTCCGCCGCTTACGGGGAATTGAATCTGGTATTGACGTGCGTTCGTGTTGCCGGCCTTGAAGACTGCCCGCCCCACGGGATCGGTAAGCGGAAGCGACTTTAAGAAGTCAAAACCGGTTGTTGCGAAAATTCCGTCTCCGAACAGCTTGTATGGATTGACCATTGAGTTCGGTGGTCCGGTTAGATTGTGTTTGCTGAAGACACCGGGCGTGTAGCCGAGCAGACCCTCAGTAGTGAACTCGGTTGGATTCCACCAGCGCGACCAGCCGTCGGCGTTTAATAACTGGGTGTCGTCCGGACCTGGAATGATCAGGCCTCCGGCGTTGAGACTCCCGTACGTAAGCAGGATTCCGCGAACATCGAATCCCGCAAGACCGGGGCTTCCACCGAACGGATGCGTGATACTTATAGTCAACACAAAGTAACCGGTGGAGGGAGTGCTGCCGGGATCTATCGAGATCCCGATTCCAAGGGAGCTGTTCAACGGTTTGGTCGCGTTGATGTGCATGTCGACGGAGCGACCCGGGAGAAGATCTATAGTCCCGGCGTCGAGGTCCGCAACGCAGTTGTAATAGCCCCAGAGCGTACGCGACGAATTAAGCTCGTCAGCGGACGCTGTCAGGTTCTGGGAACTTCCCTGTTCGGTAATATTGGGTGCTGTCGGGTGCTGGTTAGACTGACAACTGAGAACCAATCCAAGGACCAATATCGCTACAAACGGTAATGCAGGTAAAGCAGGAATAGAATGACGCATCTTCACACCTTCGACGGGACTGGTGAACCCGTAGGAAATAGATGAAAAAAATTGCCGCCCGACACGTACGGCTTCCTCTGTACCCCAATACCTAATAATATTATAGTCGATTCCAGAAAAAATTCAACTGTAAATGTTTAACCACCGGCAAATTTTTTCAAAGAGATGGAGTACGTCAATCTGCGGAAGGCTGAGGCATAGAAACAGTGGAAATATGTGCGAAAAAATGGAATTCTGGCAATTTTTGCAAATATTTTGCGCTGAAGTACTTGACAAGAGGGCATTAAGAATGATAAAAGTAGATTAAATCTAGTCAAAAGATGCGTAAAAATTGCCCATAGGGGTCAAAATGTCCCCTTAAGATTAGAGAATATTAATGTCAGGGTCATGCAGCGATATAAACTCAAATTACTCGATCCGTCCTACGGATCACTTATATTGTGCTTCAACAGCGGGAAGTCGCTCGTCCATACATGTTTTTTACAATCAATTCCGCAGGAATCCGCGTTGTCCTGTGGTTTGGTTGCCGGATTGCCATTAGGCAAGCTGCACCCAATGATCGACCTTTAAATGCTCAGGATGTCGATCAGGGACGGGGCAAGTCGCAGCAAGAGGGAGAGATCGCACGAGGGTGGAGAGAAAAAATAACCAATCCTTCCGTGCCGTCAGGGCGTCCAATACGTGTCTCCCAATTCTACTGCGAACCACACAGTATGATTGTAAAACTGGACAACTCAGGCCTATAATACTCAAAGGCCGTCCTTGAACCGGGAGAGACCGTGCCGGCATTTGCTGACGAACTTTTCAAACAACTTTCCAAGATTCCTCTGCTGAAACCCAGCGAGGAACGGAAACTCTGGGACGATTACAAGAATAAGGAATGCCAGGATTCGCGGCAGGAGCTCATCTACCGCTACCAGCCCCTTGTCTGTAAGATCGTCACCATCCTGAAGCCGTCCGAGCAGGTATACCTCGACCTCTTCCAGGAGGGCGTGATCGGCCTGGTCGAGGCGGTAGAGCGCTTCGAGCCCGAGCGGGGCTTCAAGTTCTCGACCTACGCCCGATTCAGGATCCGCGGACGGGCGCTCACCTACCTCCAGAAGCACATAAAGCATCCGCAGAACATGTCCGAGAGCGACCAGCTCGCGCTCCTGATCCAGAACATTCCCGACACCGAGGCGGAGCCGGACGAGGCAGCGGAGGATTCCTTCCTTCTCGACAGGATCTACGAGTGCGTGGACGTGCTTCCCGACAAGGAGAAGAGGGCGTTTGTCGCGGTCGTTCTGAAGGAGGAGGAGCCGAAGGAGGTCGCGAAGCGGATGAGGATCAGCCGGAGCTACCTTTCGAGGCTTCTCAAGAAGAGCTGGAAGAGGATACGCGACATGCTGATCGACCTTCGGGACGATCTATATTGAGCGTAGTTAACGGAAAAAAATACAGATGATTCACAAGCCTCCTTAGTTTGTGGTAATCATTTTGGGATTTCGAAACTAACCGGTCGGTAAGCGACCGGTTTGTTGATTAGTGGGGAGGACGGAAGGAGGGGAGTGGGGTTGTTCCCGTTTCCGGGGATTTTTTTTCTGCAGCGATGCAGCGGGGACAGGCACCAAAATTTACCGACCCGGACATTATGGGAGGTTTGGGAGGTTATCATGCCGGTAAATTTTGCCGCCAGTCCCCTGTAGATCGTAGCGCGGGAATCCATTTCCCGGGATTCGATAATTTCTTCATACAATCCCGGCGAATGCATCGCCGGGCTACGATGCATATAATTCGGTGCACCGACCCGCCGCGGCGGGTTGGCGGCTGACCCTTTGGACCACTTTGTTAATTTTTACTATGGGCCATAACGGGCAAGGAAAATATCGTCGGCTTCAATCGAAACCAGAACAGTCTCGTTTGGTTCACCTTTCCCGAATGTGGTTGAGTTCTCGAATCTTCCCGTCACCACCGTAGTGTTATCCGAAAGCGTTGTGATTCCAAAGCCGATTTCAGAAATCGGTCCACCTGGATGAATAGCCCATGCGAGAGTGCCGTCAGGACTGTACCTTGCAACGAAGATATCAGCAGAACCTACCGAGACAAGGACGGTCTCATTTGCTTCACCCTCCCCGAATGTCGCTGTGCCAGAGAATTGTCCAGTCAGAACTAT
>JAUWTM010000136.1 GCA_030614715.1 Planctomycetota bacterium | reverse complement strand
TCAGGAAGTTCAATCTGGAGAGATCCAGCGAGTCCTGAAGACCTCATCTGGACACCGGTTATCTCAGGATTAATCCCCTCATAGAAAAGGGGACTTTCAGCGTGAAAATAATTCCGATCGAACACAGGCAGGTTCGATGGCTGCCCTTTTAATGCGCTACTCTGGACGTCACGCCAGTGCGACTCGTTAAGTAACAAGATGGTTGCGGGTGTTGTACAGGAATCACCGGGCAACAGATTTTCGATGGCATACTCAAGCCCTAACGGTTCCCACGTTTCCCAGTTAATCTGTGCAGGCTGGTCGAAAATGACACCCATCATGCGTGACTCAACGCCGCAGAATTCCTGCAGGCTCAAGGCGACCCACGGCTCCGTGTACTCTGAAGGCTCGATTGGCAGCGGAAGTGCTCCGTCAAGGAATTTCTCTCTCGTACCAGTAACGATCCTGTCCCTGAGTGGAACCGTGATCTCGTTGATTCGCCAGTTTGACAGGTTAAATTTCATCCGACCGTTAAATTCCACATCACCGTTGTTGTGGAGCACGTGTTTAATTGTCACATCGTAACCGGGACCCAGCGTGGTGTGTCGTTCAACGATAACACCGGGATAATTATCACTTTCCACTTTAGTGATCACCGTTGAGTAGAGACCGTCCTCAACAATCGACACATCGAATTCCTTGTTGTTGAATTCATTTGAGAATGGCTCACCGATAGCCTCGCCTGCCAGTGTCAAGAGAACGCTGGATCGATCGAAAGTCCTGATGCATGTCTCCCCGCCTTTTTTACCGACTTGAATCGTTACAAAGCCGTTACAAAGTGTCGTGCGGTCCGGATCGTCTGTTGGGATCTCGACCGGCTGACCTGTCGGGGCTACCCGAACGTGCAGATTAACCGGGTGCACTACGGTCTCGTTGTCACCGACTTTCAGGTTTCCACCGAGTTTCACAACCGCTGAATTCTTCTTATTAATTACCTCATTGGATACAAGTCTTATCGGAAATCCGAAACCATCCTCCGACGCCACCTCTATTTGTTCACCGGTCGAACCAGCTGCTATAGATACATCACCCTCGACTGTGAACTCAGGTGTGAATTCCGCGTCAGCATGGATATGTGAGGTGATATTCAGAACGAACTGATTTTCCTCTCCCGGAGCCAGACGAAGTGGGAACGGACGTGAATCCACCTTGAACGGCTTAACGACCCTGATACCGGGCTTCATCATGATTTCAACGCCGTCGACATTTAATGTGCACTCGAGCGGTTTTCCGTACCAGTCAATCTTCTCTGGTCGCAGATCCGATGCGGGAACGATCGCTGTGTCGAATATCCTCTCACCTGACAACTCGAATTCCTCGTCAAATGAGTAATCCAGTCCCGTAGAACCCAAACAGGAAACCTTCACACTCACCGGCTTGTCACCGGAGGACCTGAAAACCCATTTCACATCCTGCGGAAGTCCCACAACGTGAGTGATTCCTGCGATATCGCATCGCACGGTAAGGTCATCAGACTCGATGCCCGCAATGCCGGATGTGGAAGGATCGACAAGGACTTCCATCGTCTTCCCGTCGACTTCGAAAATGTACTTATGGTACGGGCAGCCGTTATACACCTCATCATTTTCCTTAAGTTCAAGGTTCTGACGAAGCGCATCGTACCACCAGGTATCGCCAAGGAAATTTTTAACGATTGGACTGTTAACGACCGGTGGAATGAAATTGTACATCTGCGTCCACCTGACCCTCGGACGCCAGAAGTATCCGGTCTTCTTGTAAAGCGGGACAGCCTTCGTGTTGGCAGCCCATGTGTGAAGGTCGACGCGTCTGACATTGTCCTTAATCGCCTGGTCGATGCAGTGGGTCATGATCTTCCGACCGTATCCCCTGCCGTGGTAGCCCGGATGTGCGTTAAACAGACCTACGTAAGTGGCGTCGTTATCCTCATTACGTCTGAAGTATGTCAGGAAGCTCACGATAACGTCATCTACCCAACCGAGCCAGCAATAGACGTATTTCGTGCGCATCAGCCACTGGCGAACGCTCTCGGCTGTAACATCGGTTCCCAGTTCGAAGCCGGGCGGCCAGCCTTTCACCGATTCCTTCCAGTGCACGGCAAGTGCCGGAAGGTCCTCCTCTCTGTATTCCTTTACTACAAATTCTGAACTCATTTTCTACCTCTGTGTATTTAAAATAAAACCCCACGCGATTTTCATGCGGTCACGAATATGCAGTCACAATCCGTTACACAGACCGCGGTACCGTCGAATTCTCGCCGAATAAATGAGAGTAGTGGGAGATATTTCAGTTAATGCAGGCTCACCATCAATGCACCCCTCTTGCATCCAAGATTATTGTTCAACAGGCGAATTGTACTCAATAAAATCGTAACGTCAAGTCATTTGCGATAAAACGGCTCAGATTTTAACTGACCACTCTGACGATTTGCGTCGTTTCCGTTTTGGCCTGCCCTCAGTCGTATGACCGACAGGAAGCAGTCCGGCAAGCGCCAGGTTTCCATCAAGTCCACAGATCTCCTGTGCTTGCTCGTGGGCAAACGGTGCCACCCAACACGATCCCAGGCCGAGGTCAGTAGCTGCAAGTTGCGCGAATGCCATCGCAATTGTCGAATCGAGACTGGGTATCGCCGCCGCTTTCGATTCACCGTAGGATTTCGTGTGAATATCGATATCGCTGAAGAAAACGAACACCACGGGCGCCTTCGCCACCCAGCCCTGAGGACCCGATGCGTCCGCCAATAGCAGCTTTGCTTTCTCATCCCGAACTACAACCACCTTGTAAGCCTGACGGTTACCCGCAGATGGCGCGCTCAGGACAGCCTCGAGAATTGCATCGACTGCACTTTCATCGACATCCACACTTGTGAATGTACGGGCCGAAAATCGATTTTCAATAAGTTCAGTGAATTCCATTAACTTCTCCTCTTGAAATGTAAGTCGGCCGGATGGCCGATGGAATTGTACGCGGTTTCCACGATACGTCAAGTATACCAGCAGAATAAGCATTGGCGGTCCTTTTTGCGTTAGAATACCGTCATGCTGAACGAGGATCGCTGGCGCGCATCCAGAAGCGATCTCTGGGTGCTTGTGTTCTTACTGGTACTCGTCCTCTGGACGTTCCGTCTCGTTATCGCCGGGACGCATGCGCCTTTCATGAGTTCGCTCAGGGACTTCGAGCCGTGGCGCAGCACCCAGACCCACGCCGACCAGTTGAGGGATGAGAGCTTCGCTGATGATCCAACTACGCAGACCTACCCGTGGGCTGTCTATGCACATGAGAACATGCAGGACGGTGATTTTCCGCTGTGGAACACACGGATGTTCTCCGGGACGCCGTTCATCGCGAATCGCCTGACAGGGCTCTTCGATCCCTTGACACTGATACCGGTCTGGCTGCTTCCGCCGATCGAGGGACTCAGCTTTTTCTATTTCCTGCATTACCTCATGGCCGCGTGGTTCATGTACCTGTTCCTGAAGAGCATGGGACTGTCACGTCCCGCGTCCGCGTTCGGTGCGATCGCTTACATTTTCCAGGGCGCGTACGTTCCCTGGATGGGATTCATTGTCGCTGACAAGGCGTACCTCCTGATGTCGCTCTATTACCTTAACAGGACCTGTGCGAAGGGTGATCGCGTCGGAATACTGGGATTTATCATATCGTTCCTGCTTCTGACCGTTAACAGCTACCCTCAGATGGTCGTTTTCGCGATGTATATTTTCATCGCATGGATCCTGTTCACACAGGGCGGAGGGATCAAGCCCGCTGTCAGGAGACTGTTCGGACTTGGAATGCTGCTATTCTTAATTTTCCTGCTTGGAGCGATGCAGCACCTTCCGATGCTGGAATTCTATTTCAATTCACTCAGGGCACATCCGGAATTCGACACAGAGCTGGCGTCAAGGACCGGGCTGGAGGTATACGATTCACCTCTGAGTCTGTTAGCCATCTACTTTCCGACCCTCTGGGGCGACTACCTTGAACCGCATATCAGTCCGCTGCCGGAATTCGTACTGAGAATATACAACCATGCCTACATCGGCATCCTCGCAGCAGTCGGATTCCTGTTCGCACCTATGGTCTGGAAAAACAGGTACGCGAAATTCTTCACTGTCCTGGCACTGATCGGGCTTTCGTTCATCGCGTGGCACGGATTCTACATGTTCATGGCGAAGATTATCCCTGGACTGAGGATCAGCACTGTTAAACCTGATTTCCTGACACTGACCTGCATGATAATCGTGTCGTCCTTCGTGCTCGACCACCTGATCCGGAACATCCGAACCGACGAGGCGTTCACACGAAAATTCATGCAGGCCTACAGCTGGTTCCTCGGAATATTTGTCGCGCTTGTCGTAATGTCGTCGATCTGGATGATGTGGGGCTTTCTCGATATCGATATCTCAACCGCCGTGTTTGACATACTGAAACACCTTATACCGCTCTGGCTCGCGGGAGTACTGCTTTACTTCTACGCAAGAAAGAAACTGCACCTGAAATCGGTTGTAGTTGGAATTTTCATTCTCCTGATAATCGATCTTGTCCCCTACCACGAGCATTTTATGCCGCTTGTACCGAAGGATCGACTTTGTTACAGGACCGAGAGCATCAATTTCCTGTCTGACAGGATGGTGGAGGACGGACCGTTCAGGATTTTCAGGGACAGGACGATCGTGCTGGCGCCAAACACTCCAATGCTGTACGGCCTGGACGAGCCGGGAGGCTTTGACAGCTTCGTGTCTGCAGATTACGCGCACTTTTTCAGGTTGATCGATCCGTCAATGAGCCGTAACAGCCGTACACTCGATCTTCCGGGAGATTACATTTACTACCGTCAGCCGTTCTGGAGCTTCCTCGGGATTCGTTACCTGCTTTCACCGGGAGAGATGCCGTCGCTGCCACCTCAGTGGGAGCTTGCGGAGCAGAACGAGCTGTACATTTACGAAAATACCGAATGGCTGCCGCGATGGTTCCTGGTACCGAGAATTTTACCTGTCGAGTCAATCGAGGACGGGTATGCGGCAGCGCAGGTGATCGATCCGTCGACAAAGGCGGTTGTCGTGGGAATAGAGCACATCGACATCCCGCCGTCGCTTCTGGGTAACGATGTAAGGGATGCTGATTTTATGGAAGCCGAATTCGGGTCCATTGAACTTATGCATTACGGTGCGGATGAGTTACGTCTGTCTGTTAATGCAACAGATGATGCATACCTCGTGTTCGCGGATACATGGTATCCCGGCTGGCGCGCATGGATCGATGGGAAGGAGACAGAGATTTACAGAACGGATGGACTCGTAAAGGGGATCGTGGTTCCGTCAGGCTCACACGAGGTGCGATTCCTCTATGATCCGCCATTGTACAAACTTGGCTGGTTGCTGTTCTTTATTGGATTGGCACTGGTGCCGTTTGCATCATCTATTGTGCCCAGGTTAATCAGATCAGACCGATAATAACTAATTACGTAGCGCGGGCGTCTCGCCGGCTGTCTCGCGGACGTCCCGTCCGCCCTGATAATAAAACTGAAATTAATAACAGCAGTACCCAAATTACCCACCCGAATATCGATACATTCATCCCCTCAACCAGACCCGGTGTTCTGTAACTCAACTCGACAGTATGCTCCCCGCCCTCGACAGGTACAGCCATGAACAGATAATCAGCTGTGTATACAGGAGCCGGGGTGCCATCGACTGACGCTGTCCATCCCGGCATTGCACTTTCGCGGACCACGATCCAGTATGGGACATCGCAAACTGCTCTGATCGATATTCTCCCCTGCCCGTCCATGGATCGCTCGACATCCAGAATTTCAGGATTGGAATCGGGGGGAAGCTGGTATCCCGCCCACGCAGGGAGTCCCGGATCGAACTCCCAGGCCGGCGAGACAACATCTCCCCAAGCCATTAACTCAGGGATTACCCCATCCTCATCGATTTCAACACAGGACGTATCGCCGGGAGTGAACTGATCATGCACGATCCAGTGCTTGAACCAGTCCCAGTCGGAATTATTCCAGGCTTCAACATAGGTCGGTATGCTCACGTACGGTGCCGGATCGGGAACATTCAGAACATGCCAGTCATCGGGGAATATTCCTGTAAGGTCAGCGTCGAGCTCATCGAAATCGTCGCCACCGGTGAAATATCCCGGACAGACCAATGCATCGGTGGTGAGAACTGAGAGAGTTGCGCGCAGACGTCCGCTTGCCTCGGTCAGATCACCCCGCGCAAGGCCCGACGCTGCATAATCGTGCGCAATCTCATACCATCGTTCGGTAACCAGTGGTGTATAGCCATTCAGGATCCCGATTGATCCCATTGAAAGCTCATTACCGAACGCAGGGATGGGAAGTGAATCACCGGACCGTGTCGGATACCGCAGAAGTCGCTCCAGAAGCGGGTCCCAGACCTCATTCTCGATCGCAACCAGGACGCGGGAAGGACGGCCCTGATCATCTGTCACTACTGCATCCCCAAGACTGAACGATGTTCGTGCGTCGTTGAATGAACTGGATGTCACCGTGACAGCAGAAAGGAGCGGAACGGTCGACGCAAGTTGCAGGATCAGCCATGCCGCAAGCAACCCTGTCAGCCACCTGGTGTTTTTCGTTTTAAGAAAGCCGATAAGTCCGATTCCGATAACAACCAGCGCGACAGCCTGTGCTGTGAAGGCAATAATCACAAATCCGGTCGTTGGAAACTGCTCGTAATACAGGTACCAGAGATTTAATATCAATACGACGATAATAGTCGACACAATACCTGCCCTGATTTCAGGGATCCTTGAGGAGTCAAGACGGAGGTCGTACAGCCTGTCCAGTCCGACCGCTGCGAGGGCGATGAATGCAACGATGGTAGGCAGGATCATACGTCCCAGCGCCCGGAACATCGAGAATCCCGGAAAAGTGATCAGGTCCTCGTTAATCGCGATGTTCAATCCGAACGCGAGAAGGACACCGAAGAAAACCAGCATGAACGGCGCGAGTATCGGGTTCATGTACTTTTTATGGAGTGTCAGTGTTATTCCCACAAGCACGCACGGCAGTAATCCGATGTAGCCGAGGGATGTAACATAGTCGAGGATCTGGTCCGGCTGCGTGACCGCAGGGAAAAGGAACAGGCTTGCGAGGCGTGGGAAGTTAAGCCATGTCCCGATCCGGTAATACCCGAATCCCGCGTCCTGAAGACGGTACGAGAGCTGTGAAAACTGCGATGTCGGCACGGTCTGGACCGCCGACAGGACCGCAGCGAGTACAACGATGGTCAGGAGTGTCAGTATCCCCCATCCGATCAGTCGTTTTATGTTGCCACCGAGTAAAACCAGGCCGCCAAGATAGAAGAAACCACCGAGTAACCCGTAAAATGCGATCTGCGATGATCCGGCAAGCAGCATGAACGCGACGAAGGCGGACGCGAGCATCACCCACTTCAACCATCCGAGAGCCCGTGTGATTGCACCCTCAAGAACGGCGCGTTCCATCGCCCAGTAGAGTCCGGGGAGCCACGCGACCGCCTGAAAAAGCCCGACCGTCTCAGCCCTGAGGATCAGACCGGGCAGGAACTGGTAGAAGATCGCGAGCCATGCAGCAGTTGGTCTCGATGCACCCCGTCCCCTTAGAAACGCGTACATCAGGCATCCGGTCAGGATCAAATGGAGCACGACCGTCCATGAAAGGAGGACCGACTGATCCCCCGGAAGCCAGAGAAGCAGGTTCCCGGGATAGAAAACACCGCCTTCGCCTTCAGCCAGTTGAGGAAATCCCGCGAACAGGTATGGATTCCATTCGGGAAGATTACCGTTCTGAATCGCGTGACGTGCGAACTGCTGGAACGGGAGGATCAGGTGGGTGAAGTCAAAACCCGCGAAAACACTGAGTCCGGTAAGCTCGCGCCAGAAGTAAACCAGCGGGAGAAGGATGGGACCCGCGAGCGATTTGAGGTCTGATTTCCAGTCCTGTTTATGCATCCGGTTCAGGGTCTGCAGCTTTTATCAGGTCCTCTTTTCGGTGTGCCCATGTCACAACACCGAGAAACAGGAGCCAGACAATGATACCTGAGATCGAGATGATAATTCCGTCAACCACCGATTTCGGCTGGTACCTGAGCTCAACCGTATGTTCACCCGGTGGAATTTCGATTCCGATAAACAGCAGGTCCGCCTGGTAAAGCTGGACACGGTCACCATCAACGTAGGCGTTCCATCCCGGAAGGTGGTTTTCACCGGTGACGAGGAACGCAAGCTGGTCGCCTTCGATATTCACATCGAAACTCAGCCAGTTCATTCCCCTGTCGCGCGAGAGTATCGTAGCATCGGGATTGTAATCGCGAAGAATTCCACGATAGTTCGTCGCTTCCGGAAATTCCCTGTCCTCGAAACCGGCCGGGTGACGCCGTTGAATAACAGCTTCATTTTCGATGTCCAGACCGTCCTCGCGCAGCCATCCGAGCAGTGCGGCATAGTCGTATTCACCGTACCATGCGTTCCTGACGAAATAAGCGTCGGGAACCCAGCCCCCACGGTTTTCACTTACACGGTATGCGCACAGGCCCTCGTGGTACGGCAGATCGAGATCGGTTCGCCAGAGTTCGAAGCCGGGTATGTTCCAGTCATCACCCTCGAGGAGAAGAATGTCCGCACCGAGCATACGAATCAGCCTCATCGACATCACATCGGGTGTCTTAGGTTCATCTGAAACGGCACATCTCGCGATCACAGTATCTATGCGGGATTGAAGGGTATCGCGTATCACCAGCTTCCAGTTGTTCTGGTTGAGCGGAGTGAGTCCGCGAATCGATGTCACTCCCCTCAGGCCCGCTGCATTGCCGGACATGTTATCCCAGATATTCTCCTGTGCTGTGAAACTGAGGTTGGACATCGCGTCAGGATTAAGCAGGTGAAAGCTGCCTGCCTGGAGGACCCTCGGGATCTCCCATTCGGTTGGGAATTCAGCTTTTACGTCATCGAAGAACGTGAGGGATTCATCGAAATTGCCGCGCTTCTGGACAAGAATTCGGGAGAACGGGTAGGTCAGGAAAAGCTGGACTGCAAGACTGAGGACGAGTGCTATTATTAAAAGTGTGAACGCCGGGGTTTTTATTTTATCCCCGTCGATTTTTTTCGGGGCCACCACTGCAAGAAGCGCGAGAATGCATAAGACAAGAGCTATTCCGTAGCCGGGTTTGGTCAGACCAGAACCGAACATGAGACCGAGAATCCCGACAACTCCTGCGACAACCATACCCTTAGAAAATCCACTCCACCATGCATCCCACACGTCACCTTTCTCCCCTTTCATCATCCTGAACAGCGAATCCAGGGCAGGGGCCGCAACCGGCAGGAGGAAGGTCAACGCGACGTGCGCCATCCGTCCGGGGTAGCGGAATATCGAGAATGGCGGGACCTCGACGAGGTATTTGAAGCCGGGCAGGTTGAGTCCGAAGCCGAGTAGGAGTGTAATTATGCCGACGATAATCAGCGGAACAAGCACCTTACTCTTTTCCTGCATGTGTACCCTGACTGATGCGAAAGCAAGGATGAACGGTATTGCACCCATGTAGCAAAGGGAGCTGCCGTAGTCCTGAAGCTCCGATGGATTATCGAGCGCGGGAAATACTATCAGCGATGAAAGCCTCGGAATATTGAGCCACGTGCCCAGCTCGAAAAATTCGATATCGTCAAATGCTGCCCGTTCAGAGAGTACAGTCAGCTCAGCGGTCGGGAGGAGTTGTACCGCCGCCATGACCGGAGCAAGGACCGATGGCAGAAGAACAACAAGGCATCGGAGCAGTAATTTTACCTTCTCAGGCTTTCCCGGCTGTACGATTATTTTTCCAATCCCGTAGACAATAAGTCCGAAAATTCCCAGGAACGCAGAGTGTACACTTCCGCTGACCAGCATGAAGCCAAGGAATAATGCGAGCCAGAGACCGGTGCGTACGGGATGCCTGGCCTTCAATCCGTGATCGAAGATCACCATGTACCACGGCAGCCAGACTATTGATGTAAAGAGTCCGAACGCGGTGATGTGGAAGATCAGGAATGGGGTTGTACCGTAGGTGGCTGCGAGAAATGCCGATGTTGCCTGCGCATGTCCACGTAACCGCATCCATGTGTAAAATCCCAGTGCCGCGACCATGAAATGGAAGACTACCTCGATCGAGTACCAGTGGAAGAAATCACCCGGCAGATGGATAAAGAAATTCCCGGGATAAAAAACACCCGATTCACTCTCTGCAAGGTTGGGAAATCCTGCGAAGAGGTGTGGGTTCCAGAGCGGGAGGACACCTTCCGCGAACGCCTGACGGTCGAAGTATCGAAACGGCATGTTAAGACGTGACGAATCGATTCCCGCGAACACGTTGGTGCCGAGAATTTCGGGCAGGAAGTATAAAACAGGCAGTAGCAGGACCGCGAGAAGCCACCAGTCGAACGAGATTCGACGTTTGCCCTTTGATTCTATCTTTGGGTGTTCTGTCATTCTTCGGTGATGATGCCCATTTCCGTATCGTCGGACTCAAGTCGTCGCAAGGCCATCTCGTAAGCCTGCAGGATATCCGACCTTGTGATTATACCAATAAGGTCGGTTGGATCATGCTCAGAAACAACCAGCAGACGTCCGATGTCCCTGATTCTCATACGTTTCATTACCGCGCTGAGATCGTCATCGGGCACAGCAGTCAGCACGTGGTGAGTACAGAAACGGTCAACGGGTGCGAAAGGCGGAAGGTTCGACGAGTTGTGATAATCGCCCAGCGTGACAACTCCAACAAGCCTGTCATGCTTATCGAGCACCGGGAAACCGTTGTGATGCTTACTCATGAACATAGACCAGAGCTGACCTCGTGTTGTATTTTCACGCACGGTGTCGATCACAGTCACCATGACGTCGCGAACCTTCATATTTTCGAGGACGTCCAGGCTCGCGCCCCATCTGATCCGCGTGCCCTTCCGGGTCAATGCCATTGTGAAGATCGAATCGTGCTGGAAATGGTTAGAAATGACCGAAGCGATAACAACCGACAGCATTAGAGGCAGGATGATGTTGTAATTGCTGGTTAATTCGAACAACGTGACAATCGCCGTGAACGGTGCATGAGCGGCTGCAGCGAAGACTGCCGCCATTCCGACCACCGCGTACGGTCCAGCCCCGGCGGTGAATTCCGGTGCGAGTGCTTCGAAACCGGTTCCGCAGACTCCCCCGAGCATTGCCCCGATGAATAATGCAGGAGCGATGATTCCGCCGGATGCACCCGATCCGAGCGTGACAGACGTAGCGATTAATTTGGCCACCAGAAGGACCAGCATGACTTGCCACACGATGTTGCCATGAAGCGCAGCACTCATAGCGTCATAACCGACCCCCCTGACCTCGG
>JAUWTM010000146.1 GCA_030614715.1 Planctomycetota bacterium | reverse complement strand
GGTGGTCGATGGTCTGGATAATGTCGTGATGGTTGGAATCTGGGAAGGAACAATAGATTTTGATCCCGGTCCCGGGACGTACGATCTGACAGCAATTAATTATAGTGATGGAATCCAGCTGAAGGTTCTATCAAACGGACTCTGGTACTGATTTCTATTTCAGGCTTATTGCAGCGCAGGCAGACCGCGGGATTCGCGAAGGCCCGACCAGAATTTCTTGAACAGGAAACTCTTCTCATCGAGTTTACAGAGGTTCTCGAACATCGGTTTAGTTACGGTGAACAGGTTGTCACTCGGCTTGATGTGCTCGCGCATTGCCATGTCGGTCGCGCCAAGCAGGGACTGAGGCGCATCGAGGTCCTCAAAAAGCACCAGCAATGAACAGCCGGAGCCGAACGGGCAGATTACCGGTGCAGGATCGTCGGGTCCGGTTAAGTACTGCGCGCCAGTCATCAGGCCACTGAGCTGGTCGGGATTAACTACGAAGGTGACCGACCGCAGGTAATCCCATCTGTCTGGTTTCAGCGGACCGATCATCATGTTACCGTGGATCGGCTGGTACGGATTCCGCGCATCGACCCATTTCTCCATGAGTTCAGCGGACGCCTTCAATCCCTCCTGTTCGACAAGGAATTTAACCAGCGCTTCACGTGGAAAAGCCTCGACTCCACAAAGGCTGTTCCCGGCACCGGGACAACCGTAGTGATCGGCCGAAAGGTGAAGGGTTTCTCCACCAAGTATTCTCTTAGTGAAATCGAAGACGCAGGTGCCCTTGGCGGGCACGATTAGGGGTTCGAATTTTAACGGGTCCGGGGTGTCATAGAAACCGATAAGCGGTGCAGTGATGTCGAGTTGCTTAAGAAGGATAGTCGGGTCTGGCTGCATTGAAAATCACCTCCGGCAGATTATGTGCGTTTGGGGCTGGAATCGCAAGTTTATTTTTTTCTGAAATTTTTCCGGAAAATATGTCAGCTTTTTAGTCTCCCAGCCGTTATACAGGCAGATGGAACCCGAGCGTGGGCATGCTATAATGCCCGGGACTTTTGTTCCGGATACATAAGCTGAAGGAGAACCATAATGGGAATCAACAAAGTCATACTCGTAGGCAACCTGGGACGTAAACCGGAGATGCGCTACACGTCGAGCGGCCTGCCGGTGGCAAATTTTTCAGTAGCGACCACTGAGCGATGGGGTACCGATGACGCGGGCAATCGCAAGGAGCACACCGAATGGCACAGGTGTGTGGCATGGCGCAAGCTTGCTGAAATCTGCGGACAGTACCTGGATAAAGGGACAAAGGTCTACGTCGAGGGCAGGATCAGAAGGAATGAATACACAGGGCAGGATGGTATAAAGCGCTGGTCGACCGATATTCACATCGACCAGATGGAGATACTGACTCCCAAGGGCATGCGTGAGAAAGTACCGTCAGAGCCCCAGTACCAGGAATTTCCCGGTGCGTCGGGTAACGGCGAACCCGCCAAGGCGAAGGAAGCTGGAGGCGGAGGGTCGGTACCCGCGCCACCGAACGATGTCGATCTCGATGCGGACATGGACCTCGAAGAGGACGAGGACTTCTTCGTGGATTAATACGTAGCATGCGCGTCCCGCGCATGATTACCGGTCGCATACCCGTCTCGGGTATGCTTTTATTTATTTCCAGTGAACGTTGGAATGTGAAATCAGGATGATTTCACTCCGGCCGTCTGGAAGACGCCCCTCCCAGTGGGAAGACGCCCCTCTTATTTATGCAGCCAGCATCTTACACGGCGGCCGTCAGGTAAGGCGCGTTCGTCGGGTCTGTTGTTCCAGCAGTAATCCCTCCCGCCCTCGACATCGCCACAGCGTTCACATCTTTCAACGAACGGGCATCCGGGGGGGAGTGCGACGACATTCGGTGGCTGGCCGGGGATCGGATTGAGACGTTCGCGGATCTTATCGACCCTTGGGAGACAGCTCAGGAGGCCGACAGTGTACGGATGCTTCGGGTCGTGGAAAATCTGGTCTACCGTGCCCTCCTCCATGACAAGTCCGGCATACATGACAACAACTCGCGAGCACGTTTCAGCGACCACACCAAGGTCGTGAGTGATCATCCAGACCGACATCCCTGTCTCGCTCTGAAGGTCGCGGATAAGGTCGAGAATCTGCGCCTGGATTGTTACATCGAGAGCTGTAGTCGGCTCATCGGCAATCAGAAGCGATGGATTACAGCTCAGCGCCATCGCGATCATCGCTCGCTGGCGCATTCCGCCGGACATCTGGAACGGGTACGAGCGCATGCGCTCCCCGGGCAGGGGGAGGCGCACTTTCTTCAACATCTCGATCCCGACCTCCCATGCGTCGCGCTTCCTGAGCCGGTGATGCAGGTTGATCGCCTCGCAGATCTGGTCGCCGACCGTCATCAATGGATTCAGGCTCGTCATCGGGTCCTGGAAGATCATCGCGATCTCGTTTCCTCGAATGTGACGCATCTGCGGGATGGTGAGACCGAATAAATTCGTCCCCCTGAAGTTCGCGTCCCCGCCCGCTATCTCGCCGGGGGGACATTGGATCAATCTCATTACCGACAAAGCGGTTACTGACTTTCCGCTGCCGGATTCGCCGACGATTCCGAGCGCTTCACCGCGATGGATCTGGAATGAAACGTCATCGACGGCCTTCACAAGGCCTTCATCGGTATGGAAATATGTTCTGAGGTTACGGATGTCGAGGAGGACGTCGTTTGAATCAGCTATAGCGGTACCGGTGTCAGGCAACACGGAATCGCCCGTCTGGCTGCTGACGGGTCGATGGTTGCGATTGCGTTGATTCATTGGGGTTTCCCCGCCCCTGTGAAATGGTTGTCAGGCTATAAGGTCGAGGAGAACGGCGCTGGCGATAAGTCCGCCGGCGACCCATGTGATCATTCGTCGCATGCCTTCATCCATACCCTTCGCGCTTCTCGCGCTGTACGAGGAGCTTCCCATGATGCCGGAGAGCCCTTCGGACTTCTGGTTCATGAAAAGGACTCCGAGTATTACGAGTACGCAGAGAATGATGTGAAGGACTTTAAGTGCTGAAATGAAAATTGTCATAGTAAAATAACTCCATTGCCAATGGACGAACGAGAAAGTGTACCGAAATTAGGTTCGGAAATCAACCGGACTAGTTTAATTGCAGTGGTATAGATTGAGTATTCTTTAATTTTGCGAGTTGATTGCTAATGCTCCAAACCTTGCCTACAACTTGGGAAAATACTTTTTTTTCCTCTAGATTCGTATTTATCAATATCACGAGTCCAGGGTAATATTCTGTCATTAATGATTTGTGAGCTATGTTCCCAAGAAATTCCTTTGTTAGATTTAGATAGATCTATGGCGGTTTCAACCGCGTCTCTTGATTCAGTGATTGATTGATCGGATATTATTGAAGAATGCGTTTCTTTGGTTCTATTTTTCATCAGTGCCCTCCATGTATCTGCCTAATATTGTTTCTTCACCTAGGTATATCATCAATGTATCCAGGATATCTTGAATCTCTGTGGTTGGGGAGTTCACTTTCAATCCAATGGAGTTGGCTTCCTCACGATCGATAACAAAGCCATGCTCTGGATATTTTTCGACTAGGGTACGAGCGATTTTTTCTGCAACAGTCTTTCCATACTTAGTGGATAATAACCGTACTGCATATTCTTCACCAACCTTAAGTGCACGAGATAGTTGAGTGTAGTGGACAGTATCTATCTTATCTAGCAATGGTTCCATCATATCTGAGATGAATTTTAGAACCATAGGTAATAATGTGTTTACTTTTTTCCCGCTTTTTCCGAGTAAAAGGTACATTGTTGCATCAAACGAATCCAAGGCAAATGCATGGAGTCTTTCCAACGCGTGAACTTCATCAAGAGCGGATCCAATGCGCTCTGTTTCTGAGTCGAAGATTTGAGCATCAAGTGGACCTAACTCACCATAGTCCCCTAAAATGATATTTTCAGCCCCCAATGAGAATAAAGTTGCTGCACTTTTAGCGTAAGAAGGAATTAAGACATCATATGCTCCACAATACCGAGTTATGTATCTGGACAGTTGATATGCGCATCGTGCATTTCCTCCTGGAGAGTGAATTAATACGCAAATTTTCTGATCCTTTTCCAGTTGCATAGCAGTATATAGGAAATATTTACATGTGAAATCGTTGAGCTCATCTTCTTGCTCTGCTCCCCCCTCCTTATTTATTAAAAGCCAGATAGGCAAACCGACTGCTTTTTCTAGTTCTATAACTAATTTTGCAGTCTCATGGTTCGTGATCTGGGGTATCACCAAATTAGTTTCGACTTGCGATATCTCGGGTTGATCAGGATTTGAGTCACCCATCACAGCTTCAGTTATGGATTCCATGTCAAGACCGACTTTATCTTGAGACCCTGTCTTATCATTGGCCATATCATCACTCCTAACCCTAATTCTACCATCCAGCAAGTCAAAATGCGATTTGACTGCTTGAGAATCAGATTATAACACCTTTTAATATACATACAAGACACCTACCAAAGGTAATTTAGAGAGGGTGTTGTCTTATATTTAAAACCGGGACCTTATCCGTTTTATCATTCGGGGGCTTAGATTAAGAGTGTTTAAGCGACTACTCCATCCTGATCAGGAATGCACCGTCTCCATGCGCGATGTTTGTGATCTCCGACCAGTCGGCGGGGTACGATTCGATCACGACATATAAATCGTTCTCCCATCTCCCGTACTCCACCCGTGACCCGGGTCCCTCTGTCTCGTATACGGACCAGGAGTAGGAGTACTTCTCCTCGCCACCGTCGGGATTGGGACGCCTTACCGCAACCTCCCAGTTCTCACCGGAGCATTCATCGGGATACATGCGCTTTGCGGATGTCATGTACATGGCCATGGAGCGGTCGTCCGGGGCTGCCTCGTACTCGTTGATCCTGACCACTACACCGCTGGAGCGGATCGTGTGGGAATCATCGAGCTCGATTTCGGAGATGTAGGGGAAGAATTCGACCGCCTGCCGTGTGCCGAAATCACGTGACGCGGACCAGAATATGCCGAATGTCGCTCCAGCCAGGATGAGAGCCAGCAATGTCCCGTAGACGTATTTCATCGGTATAGTGTGGATCGCAGACAGATGGCCGATTAACAGGTCAAAGATAGCAGAGTTCCGGACATTTTAGCAAATTATCCATGACATATAGATGCCTGAAACCGTCCGTTCGTGATATACTCCGCCGCATAATGAGTGACGCTGAAAAAACCCACGAACTGATCAAAACCCGCCGGTCCATACGTCGCTTTAAAACCGACCCTATCCCGGATGACGTGCTGGATCGGATCATCGAGGCTGCTTTGTGGGCGCCGTCCGCAATGAACCGCCAGCAATGGAAATTCTACATACTCACTGACGAGATGCGGGACCGTCTGGCGAACATTCACCAGCCAATTTTCGAAAAATCGGAGCAGAGGATACGTGAAAAGTACGGTGAGGAGGGTGTGGAGAAGCGCCGATACCTCTACACTGACCTCGGAGGGGCACCTGTAGCGGTGGTGTGTTTCACCAATTTCAACGATCAGGATGAATTGAAGCGGGATATTGTCTCCGCGGCACTCGCATGCGAGAATATCGCGCTGTCGGCGTGGGCCGAGGGCGTCGGTTGCCTGATGATGACAAGCTCACTTGCGATGACCGATGAAATTTCGTTCCTGTGCGGGGTCGATCAGTCTAAACGTGCTCTCGTGATGGTAATGCTCCTCGGGTATCCGGATGAGACACCCGAACCACCGGAGCGCAGGAAAAACAGGGTAGTACGTGCCACAACACCGCAGGATATCCGTAACGCATAGCATTAATTTAACAACGGGGAAAGGAACCCTGATTTCGTGCTGAAATAAGGCGGTAAATCACTATTATCGTGTTTTTGTTACGTCCACCTGTTAACACACAGTGATAAATACGATATTTTTGCAATATTTAGCGATATCGCCTGTTTATGTGCTAAATATCGTGATATCATTGTTGTATGATCGATCTGATTCGCTTCGGGAAAATGGTTAGAAATGCCAGGAGGATGCGCACTCCGCGCATATCGCAGGTGGAACTGGCCGATCAGGTCGGGGTTACCCAGAGTTTTGTATCGGATCTGGAGAACGGTCGCATACGTCTCGGACCCCGCGACCCGGAAGTACTCGATAAAATATCGGATCTGCTGGGTATTTCATTCGAGGACGCGGGTCCGGACACCACACCACTCGATCCAACACGTCCAACCGCTCACGGTACGAGAGTCGACGAGGATGAGGTCTTCGCTTACATGCCGCCGTCCCCACACCCGAAAAAGTTCCAGGAAAAGATTCGGAACGGCCGTTTTGTCGTGACTATGGAGATTCACCCTCCGAAGGGAGTCGGGTTGAAGCGATTCCAGAGGGAAGCGGTGGACCTGAAACGCTACGCCGATGCGGTAAATGTCACCGACAACCAGCGTGCGCTGTTAAAATTGTCCCCGATAGCGTCGGCAAGGGTGCTTCTCGAGCTTGGAATTGAGCCGATATGCCAGATCGCCTGTCGCGACCGTAACCGTCTCAGCCTTCAGGCAGACGTGATGTCAGCGTACGTGCTTGGTATCCGGAATTTCTTTTTCATCATGGGCGACCCTCCGGAGATCGGGGATCATCCCGATGCACAGCCGGTTTTCGACCTTCACTCGGTCCAGATGCTTGAGGTTGCTGGAAAGTTGAGATCAGGCTATGACATGATGGGTCACAGGCTGAACAAGGCACCGCGGGAGCTGTTTCTCGGTTCTGCATGCAATCCGTTCCCGCCTGATATAGCTGTCGAGATCTCGAAAATCAAGGCCAAGCTCAGGGGTGGAGCGGAGTTCTTCCAGACCCAGCCGGTGTATGATGTCAAGGGATACAAGGACTTCCTGAAGCTGGTGAAACCACTTGGGACGAAAATTGTCGCGGGATACATCCCGATTCTGGACCAGCGCACGCTTGAGTTAATCGAGTCGATACCTGGGATCGGATTGCCGAAAAAAATCCGGGACCGGCTGGAGAAAACGTCGGACATCGAGCGTGAGGGCATGGCTATCGCAAGGGATACAGTTCTTGAGCTGTCCGAGGTCGCGGAAGGTGTCCACCTGATGAATATCGCACGGGTAAAGCCATCGCTGATGCTCATGAAACAGGTCAGGGACAGATTGCCCGTATAAACATTATTTTTTTTTGAAAGCTTCGCAACAAGTATCCTGCTCCTGCGCGGAAACTGATTTCTGGCCGCTTAAAAACCCCCCAATAACCTTTAAATAAAGCCTTAGACTGTGCTATATTACCCGTCCGCAGGATTGGGAAGCGGAGTGTCTAACTGAGCATGAATACAGGTGAAGTAAGATTCAGCCGAGGTCGTGGCTGTTAATATACTATCTTGAAAAAATACAACAAGGGGTAAATCCATGTTTGGCACCGTAAAGGAACAATTACAACAGGAACTGGAGGCAATCAGGGAAGCAGGGACGTGGAAAGCTGAGAGAATCATAACCACGCCACAGGGAGCGTCGATCAACACCACCGAGGGCTCTGAAGTACTGAACTTCTGCGCGAACAATTACCTCGGGCTTTCGAGTCATCCTGACGCTATCCAGGCGGCTCATGATGCGCTGGACGTACACGGATTCGGCAGGAGTTCGGTCAGGTTTATCTGCGGCACGCAGGATATCCACAAGGTACTCGAGGAGAAGGTAACCAAATTCCTCGGGACGGAGGACACGATCCTTTATTCGTCCTGCTTCGACGCGAACGGCGGCTTGTTTGAGACCCTTCTGACCAAGGAGGATGCGATTATTTCGGATACGCTGAACCACGCGTCGATCATCGATGGTGTCCGTCTCTGCAAAGCCATGCGTTACAGGTTCGCGAACTCGGACATGGATGATCTCAGGGCTAAGCTGGATGAGGCAAAGGCAGCCAACGCCCGGCGAATCCTGGTGTGCACCGACGGTGTGTTCTCCATGGACGGATACATCGCGAAACTTGATGAGATCGTCGAGATCTGCAAGGAATACAATGCGATGGTCATGGTCTACGATTCGCACGCAACCGGGTTCATGGGAAAGACCGGACGCGGGTCGCACGAGTACAGGGGAGTAATGGGTGAGATCGACATCATCACCACGACGTTCGGAAAAGCAATGGGCGGAGCGTCGGGTGGATGTACCAGCGGTCGCAAGGAAATCATCGACCTCCTGCGCCAGCGCTCCCGACCGTACCTGTTCTCTAACTCACTGGCACCCCCGATCGTAGCAGCAACGATCAAGGTCATCGACCTTCTCACGAGCACGACCGAGAGACGTGACAAGCTGGAAGCCAACACGAAGTACTTCCGCACCGAGATGGACAAGCTTGGATTCGACATGCTCCAGGGTGATCATGCGATCGTGCCTGTCATGCTGTACGATGCAGCTCTTGCCACGAATTTCGCCGATGAGATGCTGAAGGAAGGAATCTACGTGATCGGTTTCAGCTTCCCTGTCGTACCAAGGGAGCAGGCGAGGATCCGTGTCCAGATATCAGCCGGTCATGAGATCGAGCATATTGACAAGTGTGTTGCAGCTTTCAAGACAGTCGGCGACCGCCTCGGAGTTTTGAAGACCGCAACAGCGTAATAAATCCTGAAAAATTGACTGAAAAATAATCCCGACCGACACGGTCGGGATTTTACTTTTACCGAATATTTCAGGATTTAAATCTCGTTAACTTGCATTGAATCGCTCGTGGGCACTATACTTTGGGTCAGGAGGCAACATCATATGAAAAAAACAACGATAACCAACACAATCGCTGTGATGATCACAATTCTCGCAGCAAGCTGGATCATGGGCGGAAGCGCCAGGGCCGACTACGGTCCTCATCTCGAAATCACCGCTATCGATCCGGCAATCTATGAGCACATTACCCCTCTCTGGGAGTATTTCCAGGGAACGAGAATCGAATGGACCACGATGGACGAGGCTGCCATCGAACCTAACGATGATCCGACGATGGCCACACTGGTCGAAGATGCGATCCAGATCAACGGCCACGTGGACGCCGGGGGTGATCTGAACGATTACTTCAAGATCGTGACCACCGGACCGTCGACCCTGGTCACGCAGCTCAAATGGACCGGTACGGCATGGCTGAATCTCTACATCTATGACGAGGCAATTGAGCCGATCACCTACCTGAACGAGGACACGGCAAGTCCCAAGACACTTAGTTTCTGGCAGTGGGATGCCGGGACTTATTACATCCGTGTAAAGGCGATCGAGGAAGCCAGCGACTACACTCTCAGGTTCGCGATAGGTACTCAGCACTCTGAGCCCCAGAACGATATACTCGACACGACAGACCTGCATATGAGCGTGTTCAATTATCCGTTCAAGTCGATAATCAGTGACAGTGTCGACCCAGTCGATTTCTACCAGATGTACGTCCCGTCCGGGTGCGAAGGCGCCACGATCAGCCTGGACTGGCTTGGCACAAATGGCACAAACCTCGACTTCGAGGTATATGGTGAGAATGGATTCCTTTTATTCGAGCAGGCCGGGTCATCGTCCTTCGAAAAGCTCTACAGCCAGAACGTCCCCGAGGGCTACTACTACATCGCAGTCAAAGCGATAACCGGACGGGCGGTCTACCAGTTAACCGTTGATGCAGAGGTAGAATATGAGCTTGAGATACCGCACTTCGAGTATCTGGTACCGGTCTGGAGCCCGCCGTTCCCTGAATTTGAGATCGAGCGTGTGATGATTGAGCAGGAAGTAAGGAGGATTCAGTAGCTCTAATTATCTGAACCTCTGAATTTACCTGGAAATATAATCCCGATCTGCATGGATCGGGATTTTTTTAATCTTCATTTCCGGGGATATATTTTATTTCCGGGGACACCAGCATTTCGAGGACGAAATGTAGTGTCCCCATGGTGTCCCCAGGGTGTTATCAAAGCTGTTTTAATCTTTGGGTAAGGGTAGCGCGCTCATGCATGGTGATTGGGAACTATCCCTTCGGTTGTTTATCACTCCGTCAGGAACCTGTATAAAAGACCATTTGTGGTGTCGACTACGAACAGGGAGCCATCGACATCCAGTGCGGCGTCGGTCATGCGACCAGTATTCATGCTCCAGAGCAGTCCGCAGTCCTGGGTAAACGCGTAAATGTGACCG
>JAUWTM010000073.1 GCA_030614715.1 Planctomycetota bacterium | reverse complement strand
GACGGAAGGACTGAATCTGCTGCAAGCGATGATTGGACCATGGACAAACCCATCCAGGTTCCGATTCCAGAAAGTCCAGGTGCTCCCGGCGAACTTACACCTGTTGATTACAGGCTTATAAGTAAGTCTGTGGAGATTCCCGGGAAGCTTCCACTGTTCGTCCCGGTTCCCGATACGAAGATTAACATCACCGAGGGCAGGGAAGGGGAGTACGATTTTTTCACTGTAGACAACGGCCGCATAGAGTACAGTGTCGCGCCTGCTTACAGTGGTTCGGTCTTCAGCCTTACTGAGAAGTCGAATCCCGGGGTGAACCTTCTCCGGACAGCTTTTCCTGAGCAATCGATGTGGGTCTGGTGGAATCCCTGGTTTGGGGGATTGTGCCCAGGCTTTGAATTTGATTTTAAATTCTTCAAATCAGCCTTCTCGGGTGAGCCGGTAAAGATCGACTGGTGCGGCCACGAATGGGAGGGGATCAAGGTTACCGCGACTCCGATCATTCAATGGCGAAGCCTCAGGATGGAATTCCTGTACCTCACCCGTCCCGGTTATCCAATCCTGCTGCAACTTGTTCGATACACAGAGGAGAGTGGGTGCAGCCGGACGGTTTCTGCCGATCATCAGGCGTTCCTGTTACCGACCGGTGATCCTGCTGACAAATTGGAAATGCTGCAGGTCGAGAATGGTATGAGGGTCGGGATGTCAAGGAGCGACAATGGTGCATCGATCGGGCCATCGCCATGGACGGCAATCTACGATCCGAAGTCTTTGAAAACCATTGGAATAGTAGTCAATCATGGTGAAACCATCATCTGGGACGCTGGAGCGGAAGGAAACGCGTTATGGTGGGTGGACAAGATCCATACAATACCCGATAAAACTCTGGAATCGGCAGCTATGTACATCATCTGCAATGACCCGGAGCACGTCCCCATCCTGGCGGATAGCTTCAGGTTCTGGGGCAGGCATGTAGCTGACCCGGCGAACGTAACGCAAGCCGTGAAAAGCTGACAATCAATTTTGGATAAAAAAAAGACCGCGTCTTTATCGACGCGATCTTTGCTATGTCAGAAATCAATCCCTACAGGCTGCAGTACTTATCAACCTGGCCGTCGTACAGCTTCAGACTGCCGTTCCAGAAGTCCTTCGACTTTACATCGATCCCGAACCGGCCTGCAAGGTCGGCAACCTTGCCCTCTCCAGTGCTCCTTAGAAGGTCTTTGTACTTCGGTATGAAGTCGTCGCCTTCCTTTTTATAGATCGCGTACATTCCAAGGCCGAACAGTAGTCCGAATGCATATGGATAGTTGTAGAAATCGGCTCCGTGGTAGTAATAGTGAGGTTTCAGGAGCCACATGTACGGGTGCAGGTGCTCCTCGTCGAGTCCGTCGCCGTATGTCTGCTTCTGAGCGTCGACCATGATCTCGCACATCTCATCAGCGGAAAGATCGGCCTTTTCACGTCGCTTGATTACCTCGGACTCGAAGATGAACCTGGAGTATATATCTACAATTACCTGCGTAGCACCGATCAACTGGCTTTCAAGAATTCCAAGCTGCTGTTCTGGTGTCGCCTGGTCGAGTGCCGCGTTGAATACGATCGTTTCGCAGAAGATCGACGCGGTCTCTGCGATTGTCATCGGGGCACCACGTCGCATCAGCGGAAGGCCATTCTGGCAGGAGTTGTGATATGCGTGACCCAGCTCGTGTGCGAGTGTGGTCATCTGCTCGAAACTGCCGTCGAAATTGGCAAGTATTCTCGATTCCTCCACTCCCGGGACACCCATGCAGAACGCGCCACCGCGTTTTCCGTCCCTCGGACCGACATCTATCCAGTTACTGTCGAATGCTTTCCTTGCGAAGTCTGAAAGTTCACCGGAGAACAATCCGAACTGCTCCACGATGTAATTCGCGGCTTCGTCGTACGTGAATTTCATACCCTCTTCACCCATCGGCGCGAAAAGGTCCCACCATGGTAGTTTATCCTTTCCGAGTTTCGATGCCTTGCTCTTCAGGTACTTACGGAAAACCGGGAATGAATCCTTCATTGCATCCAGGAGTGCATTGAGGGTATCCCTGTCGATCCTGTTGTGATCGATAGCTCCGTGAAGAACATCGTCGCGGCCCCGCCACTTCGCTAAGGTAACCGCCGATCCTTTGACTCCGTTCAGGGAGAATGCAACCGATTCCCTGATGGACTCCCAGCCCTTGATTTCGGTCTCGAACGCACGCTTGCGGATGTCCTCATCGGGATCCATCGCGAGGTTACGCAGGACGGTCATAGGTAGATCTTCTGTTTTACCGTCGCGCTCGAACGGCATCTTCAGCTGCGATGTTACCGTGCCCTGGAGCTTCCACATTACGGCCCCGCCGGACAATGACAGCTCCGCTGCAATGTCCTCGAGCTCAGTGGACATAAGGTATTTAGCCTGTTCGATGAATTCAATCAGTCCAAGCCTGTGTTCTTTGGCAACCGGGCCGAATTCGAGGATTTTGTCGAACGTGTCACCGAGTGAGCCAACCCACGCCTGGAAACGTGTGACCTGTTTGCTCATCCTTACAGAAACCTGTTCGAGTTCGCTCAGGCTCTTTCCGGCATCCTTGTTGTACGAATCTGTTGATACGAAGCTGTAGACGAACGCCTCCAGCGTTTTGAAGGTCAGGAAAACCTCGTTGAACCTGTTCAGCAGGTCATCGAAGATCTTCGCCGCTCCTTCAATGTCCGTAGGGGGTTCATCGAGACGGGCAATCTTGTTATCTTCGATGATCTTGTCCAGCTCATCGAACTGCTTCAGAACCTTCTCAAGGTCATTTTTGTAATCATCTCCGTCCAGTGCGGAATACACGTTGGACATATCCCATACTGGGAGTTTTTCAGTGGTCGCGGGCATGTCTTCACTCCTAATCGAGGTAAAATCTGGGCCACCGATAATAGCATGTCCTGCTAATTAGTGCATCATGAGTAGTGGCGTTGCTGATATCCAAGTGTAAATCCTGAAAAATGCAGCTGACACATGTAATTTCCAGCTGGTTTGGAAACGTGATGTAATCGGCGTATGATAGCTTTTTTCTTATATGCTCAAGCGTTTCTCAAAGGTTGATCTCACTACCGGCCCTACTTTCAGAAGTATGATCCTGTTCAGCATGCCGATCATCCTCCAGGGATCTCTCCAGATCGCGTATAACCTCGTCGACAGATTCTGGGTTGGCAAACTCGGCAAGGAAGCCATGGCTGCTGTCTCAGTCGGTTTCCCGGTCATGTTCTTCATGATTTCGCTCGTCATCGGAATAGCGATCGGTGCCGGGATCATGATCGCCCAGTATCGTGGCGCAGGGCAGCGTCCGATGGTCAACCTGACAGCCCGGAACTTCCTTGTGTTCGGCGGTTTGGTTGTAATCGGAATCAGCATACTGATGCATATCGGTACCGAATGGATCCTTGCCTTGCTGGACACACCGCAGGACTTTTTCGCGGATGCGACGATCTACCTGAAGTGGATTTTCAGCGGACTGATATTCTTCTTCATTTACAACGGTGTCACCGGGATTTTCAGGGGGCTTGGAGATTCAGTTAAACCGGTCATAGTGGCCCTGATCTCCACAGGTCTGAACATTGTACTCGATCCCATTTTCATTTTCGGACTTGGGCCCATTCCGGCGTACGGTGTCGAGGGAGCAGCGATCGCGACTGTCCTTGCCAACCTGATCGGCGCCGGAATCATCCTCGGACTTCTTGCCCGCGAGAGAGAGTGGGTCGACTTGTCATTCTCCGGATTTAAATTCGACCTCGGTATCATCAGGACCATGCTGCGCCTGGGCCTGCCTACCACCGTCACCATGATGATCGTGAGTTCCAGCATAATGGTCGTAATGCGGTTCGTAAACGGCCTGGGTACTGCGGCGGTTGCGGCGTACGGGATAGGTATAGTGCTGGACTCCCTGATCATGATGCCTGCCCAGTCGTTTTCAGTGTCGATGAGCACGATTGCCGGGCAGAATATCGGGGCAGGGAAGCCTGAGCGGATCAGCCTTTTCCTCAGGGATACGATGTTTGTGTCGGTTGGTATCGCTGTCACGTGCGGATTATTCCTCTGGTTAAACACTGAGTGGCTTGCGCACGTCTTTCAGCCTGATCCTGCCGATTTTGACGTGGTCTACCCATTGCTGAAAATCTACATCCAGATAATGATCGTGCGTTACCTGATGATGGCCATGTTTTTTCCGATTCTCGGGACTATTCGCGGAGCGGGTGACGTAATGGCGTCCATGTTCCTTGTTCTGTTCACCCAGCTTCTGATCAGGGTGCCGGTCGTTATCTGGCTTACACCGATAATGGGATTCAAAGGTATAGCAATCTCACTTGCCGTCTCGACAATTTTCGGATTCTCGATTGTATCCATCTATTACCTGACGGGAAGATGGAAGAGGAAGGGGATCGTGATGAAAACGGGGGCTCCCGTGGTGCACGAGTCCGAACCGGAATAATTCCCGGCAATGTAGATCAACACTATATTTCCCGTCCCAAACATGGTACAAATACCCCTTGAAAAGCCCGGATAATGTTGTCGATTTCCAACGATCCTGTCATTGCGACTTTAGCGTTGGTGGAGGAACCATGCGAGTAAAAGAAATTCTCAGCCATTACACTTCAGATACACCCGGTACGATCGGGAAGCTTGACTGGATGCTCAATACCGGAAAACTTGCCGGTACGGGCAAGATGATAATTCTCCCGGTCGACCAGGGTTTCGAGCACGGTCCGGGGAGAAGTTTTGCCCCAAACCCTCCGGCATACGACCCTGAATATCATGCGCAGTTTGCCCTCGATGCCGGGTTGAACGCTTACGCGGCTCCTCTCGGCTTCATCGAAGCGATCGCTCGTGATTTCAACGGAAAAATCCCTCTGATCCTGAAACTGAACAGTCACGACACACTGATGAAGGAAGTGAATCCTGTGCCGGCGGTAACCGCGAGTGTCGACGATGCCCTCCGGCTCGGCTGCGCGGCTGTCGGGTTCACGGTTTATCCCGGAAGCGAGCATCGCGTCGAGATGTACCAGCAGATCAGAGAGATAGCCGAAGATGCCAAGGCCGTCGGACTTGCAGTTGTGATCTGGAGCTATCCCCGCGGTCAGGACCTAACAAAGGACGGCGAGACAGCAATCGATGTCGGCGCGTATGCTGCACAGATAGCTGCCCAGCTTGGCGCGCATATTATTAAGGTTAAACTTCCGAGTGAAAATCTCGAACAGAGCGCTGCAAAAGAAGCGTACGAGGCGAATAACGTCCCGATTGCACAGCTCAAGGACAGGGTCGCGCACGTGGTTCAGTCGGCGTTTAACGGAAAGAGGATCGTGATCTTCTCCGGCGGGAGCAAGGCGCCTAAGGAGCAGGTCATGCAGATGGCGCTCGCGATCAAGGCTGGCGGCGGTTTCGGATCGATCATCGGACGCAACGTGTTCCAGCGACCCCGCGATGTCGCAATGGACCTCATCAGCGGTATTATGGAAATCTACAAGGGTTGATTGTGCAAATTAGTTGAACTTCCAAAGGACGGCTATAGGCTGTCCTTTTTTTTTATTCAAATTATGGAGCAAAGCGGGCGATGAAGATATCAGCCTTGCCTGGTGAATCCAGTATAGTTTCGTACAATTCACCCTCGCCGAATGTGGCTGATCCCTTGAAAGAACCTGTCACAACTGTCGAGTCGTCCGAAAGTATTGTGCATCCATAACTCTCGTCCGTATATATTCCACCAGAACGATTCGCCCCCACGAGAGTGCCGTCAGGGTTGTACCGGGCCACGAAGATATCATCATATCCTGCTGATATTAAAGTAGACTCGTTTGGTTCACCCTTCCCAAATGTGGCTGTATCCTGGAATTCTCCCGTCACAATTACCGAGTCATCCGAAAGCGTTGTGACGCGAAAGCCTCTACAATAATCCGTTCCGCCAGCTCGTATTGCCCAGACTAGAGTACCGTCGGGATTATACCTAGCTACGAAGATATCATGACCTCCTTCTGATACAAGACCAGTCTCGCTTGCTTCACCCTCCCCGAACATCGGTGATTCAGAGAAAACTCCTGTCACTACTAACGAATCGTCCGAAAGAGATGTGATTCCGTAGCCTGAGTCAATTAAAGCTCCACCTGCACTTTTCGCCCACACTAGAGTACCGTCTGGATTGTACCGGGCTACGAAGAAATCAATCCACCCTTCAGATACGAGGACAGTCTCATTTACTTCATCCTTCCCGAATGTCACAGTGTCCTCGAATCGTCCCGTCACTACTACTGAGTTATTCGAAAGCGTTATAATTCCGTAACCATAATCAAGCCCTGTTCCGCCTACGCGATTCACCCATGCTAGAGTGCCGTCGGGATTGTACCGGGCCACGAAGTTATCCATGACTCCATCAGATACAAGAATGGTCTCGTTGGCTTCACCCTCTCCGAATGTTGCTGATTCGTAGAAATATCCAGTTACAACTGTCGAGTTGTCTGAAAGTGCTGTGATTCCATAGCCCCCTTCAGATCTCGTCCCGCCTGCAGCCTTCGCCCATGCGAGTGTGCCGTCAGGATTGTACCTGGCAATGAACATATCAGTTAATTCATCAGGTACTAGAACAGTCTCATTAGCTTCACCTTCCCCGAATGTCGCTGGTCCACCATCGTAACCACCGAAATATCCCGTCAAAACAATAGAGTCATCCGAAAGCGTAATTATCCCAGCACCATTATCTAATCCCGTTCCACCTGCGCGAGTTGCCCATGCAAGTGTACCATCAGGATTATACCGGGCCACGAAGATATCTCGTTCTCCCTTCGAGACCAGATCAATTTCGTTTATTTCACCCTCCCCGAAAGTTGCTTTATGCCAGAAACCTCCTGTTATTACAATTGAGTCATCCGAAAGCTCCGTAATCCCCTTTGCGTCGGCATGATATAGTCCACCTGCCCGTCTAGCCCATATTAGATCACCTGATTGAAAGTTGGATGAGTCACTTTCTCCACTGAGAATAGTGGACGCAGTTAGATTACCTAATTCCTGTGACGTTGTGTCTACGCTTGCGTCCACGCTTCCAAGTGTATGAGATGGGCCAAACAGTAGAATAATTACCAGTATCGCAAAGCTGCTCAGGTTGAATTTTAATGGGAACCGCATTTCACACACCTCACTTCTAGGTTCGACGAGTAAATAATACCACGATCCAATAAATAGATGTTTGTGCAACCGGTTATGTTGCATGTACCCTTTTTCGATATAATAACGGCGCAGGCTCTGGAGGATCATATGTGTAACCGTCCAACATTACTGTTGATCGTGCTTTCAATCCCTCTCCTGCTCAGCGTCGGGGCAGGATCGAATCAAGCCAATGATAAAATCGATCCCGTTTCCTCAACCGATGGTCCAAGGCAGCTTTCAGACGTCATTTACTGGGCTTACCAGCTCCAAAACATCACAGATGACAACGCTGTCGACGCACTTGCGTCGTCACGTTACGACATGCTCGTGCTCGAACCGACCTGCACAGACTGGTCCTCCGATGACCGTTACTTTGACACCGGCGCAATGGTCGATCGATTGAAATCCACTCCGGCGCACGACGGCGATCACCGTAAGCTGGTGATTGCCTATCTTGACATCGGCGAAGCCGAGGACTGGCGATGGTACTGGACGTGGTCCACCGACTGGGATGAGGGTGATCCTGTGCCCTCAGACTGGCCTGATTTCATACTCACTCACGATCCCGATGGCTGGGAGGGGAATTATCCGGTGGCTTACTGGGACCCGGACTGGCAGGACATCATTATTTATGGTCGTAATCAAGGCACAATGTCGGGCAGGGAATATACCAGCGCATTGGATGAAGTTATACAGCATGGATTCGATGGCGTTTACCTCGACTGGGTCGAGGGATTTGAAAATAAGGCTGTGATCAGCCGGGCCCGTGCAGATGGGATCGATCCGAAGGATGCAATGGTCGAGTTCATACGACAGATCCGCGATTACGGCCGTCAGTACAATCCTGATTTCATCGTTATCCAGCAGAACGCCGGTGCATTGATCGACGGACACCCGGAACTGACTGATTATGTCGATGGAATCGCTCAGGAGGGTATCTGGCTGGACGGTGACGCAACCGACGACTGGAACGATCCGGACGGTTACGACTGGATAACCGATCCGGAGCTGACGGGTGAGTATGTCGCCTGGCTATGGATGTACATGGACGCAGGTGTCACCGTGTTTATCTGCGAGTACGCCCTTCATCGCGCCGATTCCGCCTATGACTTTGCTTATGAGAGAGGATTTATCCCTTACGTAACCCGACGGTCACTGGGTCGACTGACAACGACTCCACCTCCCGGCATGTGACCTTTAATGTTTCCCAACCCCTTTGAATGTTTGTAAATGTAGAACTCGCGAACACGGGTGAGTTACTTATATTCATGGCGATCCCATCCTGTTCGCAACTGGAGGAGAATCAAATGAGACGTGCATTTGTCGCAGTACTGCTTATCATTTCACTTCTGACCGCAACTACATTCACAGGCTGCTCAAAGAAGGACGGCGACGCAACAGGTCCGGCTATTTTCATCGCGGCGGTCATCATTCTCGGGCTGACTGTCGGTGGATGGTTCGATGAGGATCACGACGATCCGTTCCCACCCAATAAGTACGATGTAATGCCATATTATGGAGACCAGCACTTCAACGGATCGATTCTCTCGGAATGGGACAAGGACTGGTACAGAACGGAGGTCCTGCGTCCCGGCGAGAGGATCAGGATCTGGTCGGAAAGTGATATTGGCGTGAGAGCGACGCTTGTCGATGAGCGTGGAAGGTACATCTCGTCCGACAACTGGGCACCCGGCTCAAACTTCAACGTCGAGGTCGAGGCAACCGAAACTACCAGCTATTACCTTCAGGTTTACGCAGTTAACGAAGGAGACCAGGGACCGTATACGATCTACTGGAAGTACACATACTAAAACAAAGAATCCCGCCAGCCTGACGGGGTTGAGCGAAATAACAAACTAAGGATCAACGGTGTGCCCGCATGTAATGTGTGGGCACTTATTTCAAGTAACCGATGAATTCATCAATTGTCAATCCGGCCACTCTGATTAGCTTGCGTAAGGTGCCGATCGAGAGTTCTTTGTGCTTAGGTATCGATAAGTTTACACGAACACCTATTTTAGTTAATACAACATGACTACCAACTTGTCCTACTTTTATCCAACCGGCTTTTATGAATGCTTTTACTGCTTTAGCTCCTGAAATATTAGCTAGTTTACTCATTATCAGATGGCTACGATGATTGGTTCTTTTCCGTCTTCTTTAGGGAGATCTTTCATAGCCTTTTGATCCTCAGCCCACAGCCAGGCTTTTATTGCTTCTTTAATGTTCTCTAAGGCCTCTTTCTCATCTTTCCCCTGCGATATACAACCAGGAAGAGCCGGTACTTCAGCAACAATCCATCCGTCTTCAGCTTTTTCAAGTATTACGTGGAAATTCATCATCAGACCTCATTATTAGAGCTTATCAATATTCAGTATATCCTTTAAATATGAATGCTACAAGTAGTGATTTTCTAACCTGCGAGCGCTGCCTGCAGTTCCTCTCTCGTCAGGAAGTTCCTGTACTCCTCACAATCCCTCAGAAGTTCCTCGTGAGTGCCAGCACCGACTATTTTACCCTCAGCCAGAACGTAAATTACGTCAGCTTTTCTCGCTGTCGCCAGTCGATGCGTCACAATAAGACATGCAGTATTCGGGAACTTGTCGGCGAACATCTCCCAGAAACGTTGCTCATTCTCGGCATCGAGTGCCGATGTGCAGTCGTCCATGAGCAGCAGGTCGGGATTCCCCGCAAGCGCACGTGCGATCGCAAGTCTCTGTTTCTGTCCGCCCGATACGGTCATTCCCTTCTGGCCAAGGACCTGTTTCAGGCCGTCGGGAAGGTTGTCCATCTCCTCGAGAACCTGCGCCATATCCAGTGCGCTGCGGATTTCCGGCTCGGGAATGTCACGGCCGAAGCTCACGTTCTCCTCGACGCTCTCTGAGAACAGAGTCGACTCCTGCGGGATGTATCCGACCCTCGAGCGATAATCCGCAATGCTGTAGTCATAAACGTTACGCCCGTTGAGCAGCACGTCGCCGTCCACGGGTGGAATAAGTCCCGCGACCACCTTGATCAGGGTCGACTTTCCGCTCCCGACCGAGCCAACAACCGCTGCCTTCTCACCGGCTTTGAGTGAGAGGTTGATGTCCCCAAGTGACAGCGGGAGATCGTCCTCGAACCTGAAGTTGACCTTCTTCAATTCGAGTACGTTCAGCTTTTTAATCGGCAGGGACCCGAATACGATATGCTCCGTTCCGCCCTCCGTCTCCTCGATCTCTATCTCCCTGTCGATACAGGCGAACGCCTGACGGCTGGTCACAAACAGGTGCGGGATATCCATCAGCGGTTGCAGGAGCAGACCGAGGTACATGTAGAAAGCGTAGAACACGCCGATAGTCAATTCGCCGCTGACCACCATAGCACCACCGACAACCAGGACTATCACCTGTCCAACCTGCTGGATCCACATGGAAAGGTTGAACATCTGAAACCACAGTTTTCGGAGCCTTACCTCGGTTTCAATCCTCTCTTCCAGCAGACCCCTGAATTCGCCGGACTGGTTCTCCTCTGCGCGGAACGCCTTAATGATCCTGATTCCACTGAAGGCCGATTCCAGGCTGTCGTTCGTTTTCGATATAACCTGCTGGTTGGCAAGCGACGCCTTCGTGAGTGCCATCCTGACAAAATAGAAGATCGTCAGCATGATCGGTATCGGACTCACAGACACCAATGCAAGCTTCCAGTTCAGGTACAGCATGAATCCCATGCAGAACAGGAACTTACTGCCCGACTCAAGTGCCCTGAACAATCCCGAGCAGCAGAACCATGCGATCTTCGGGAAGTTCTCGATGTCATCCGTCAAACGCGTGACCATGTCGCCGGTCCTGAACTTCTGGAAGAACCGGTAACCTTTCCGGAGGATGAGCGAGAAGTAATGCTCCCTCACGTCCATCCCGATCTTGGCGTTCACCATCGCCCGGAAACCCGGATACAGGTGGGTCACCGACCTCGCGAAACCGATAACCGCGAAGATCCAGATCGCTCGCCATGTGACCGATGCGGCAGCGTCAGGATTCGCAGCTGCCAGCGATGTTTCAAGGAAGTCGATCACGTACCTGAATACAAGCGGGAATGCCAGCGCGACACCGCTTGACAGGAACGTGAGAGCGAATAACACCCAGAGCCAGATCAGGTGTGGCTGCCAGAATTCGCGGATCCACCTGATGTGAACATCCTTCATTACCAGCATTGACAGGAGCGGGTGCAGTACGAATCCGATGAAGATCAGAATCGCTGACAGCATTAATGTCATGTATTCAATGAGCGGGTAATAAAGCTCATGGTATGCGAACCATGACGTTGTGCACGCTATACCGAGTGACACTGCTGCGATGAGTACGGATTTCAGGACGAAATTGACAAGCCAGCTTAATGACTTCATGACGCCATCCCCCTCATCGGAGGATTAGCGTTCAGATCCTGGAACTGAAGCGCGTGCAGCTTTGCATATATTCCACCGTTGTCGATTAACTCCTCATGCGTGCCGCTCTCAGCGACTTCACCGGCATGAATAACAAGAATCTTGTCGGAATTGATGATCGTACTCAACCTGTGAGCGACAATGACAGCCGTACGGCCAGCAAGAAGCCTGTCGAGTGCCTCCTGGACAAGCCTCTCGGTGTGGGGATCGACCGAACTCGTCGCTTCATCGAGCACCAGGATCGGGGGATCGTGTGCGAGAGCACGGGCGAAGCTGATCAACTGGCGCTCACCTACAGACAGGTTTGCGCCTTTCTCTGAGAGTTCCCCTTCATACTTGCCCGGAAGCTTCTCGATTATCCCGTCAGCACGGGCGATCTTCGAGACTTCCTCGACCCTCTCAGACGGAATTGAATCATTGAACACCCTGAGGTTGTCCATGACACTTCCCGGGAACAGGTAGATGTCCTGAAGCACCAGTCCCAGGAACGATCGCCATGCATCGACCGGAAAGTCCCTGATGTCTTTCCCATCGATCGTGATGCGTCCCTGCTGAGGATCGTAGAACCTGAGAAGCAGGTTGATAATGGTGCTCTTTCCGCCGCCGGACGATCCCACGAGCGCGATTTTATTTCCCTTGGTTATCTTGAAGCTGACATCCTTCAGAATCCAGTTCTCTTCCTCGTACGCAAACCAGACGTTCTCAAACGCGATTTCCCGTTCGAACGTCAAGTCGTCTGCAGAGGAGGGACCGTCCTTGATTGCGGGTTCGGTCTCAAGGATCCCGAACACCCTCTCGACGCTGATCAGGCTTCGCTGGATGAAGTTAAGCTGTTCGCTCAGCATCATGATGGGATAGAACATCTGGCGGATGTACTCAAAGAAAGCGATTATCTCGCCGATCGTCATCTCTCCGGCGAAAACTTTCTGAACCCCTATTGTCAGCACGATGAACAGCGCTATGATTTCCCCGTAGAGGAATGCACCCCAGAAGCTGTACTCTATGAACATCGCAGGCATTTCGACCTTGAATTTGCCGATGTTCACTTCGTGCATGCGTTCCTGTGCGCGCCGCTGATAGTTAAACTGCTGGATGACCTCGATGCCCTGTACGTATTCTGTGACGTAACCTATTACGATCGCCCATTGTGCTCGCCATTCCCGCCAGAACCTCCTCATCTTAACAATATAGAAAAGTGCGGCTGCAAACAGAAACGGGATAAGTAGCATTATCCATCCGGCGATTTGGAGGTCGTACCGGAGGAACATGATGAGGATTCCGATGAAATAGAAGATGTTCCTGGTGACATTGACTGTGATGTCACCGAACAGTTCCTTCAACATCTCGGTGTCACTCTCGACACGGCTCAGGAGTTTCCCGGGAGGATTCTCATTGTGGAAGTCCAGGCCCAGCTTCATGATGTGCCTGAACAATTTTTCCTTGAGATCCGTTATTACATTGACACCGAGTCTGAAAATGGTGATTGCCTGGTAGTAACCCACCAGGGCGGCGGCACCGATTATCAGTACGAATATTCCGGCTGTTCTGTATATGTGGGTCAGATCACCGGTGGCGATTCCGTGGGGGATGTCATTGTCGATTATGTGCTGGAGTACCCACGGCCCGGCCAGCATTGCCCCGGCGATGGGGATAATCAGGACAAACGAAATTATCAGGTACTTGAGATGTGCCCTGAATAACCGTACGACCTTCGGCAGCAGCTCCGCTACCGACTGCTGTCGAATCGACTCCTCGGTTTCTTCGATGTGCCACCACATGGTGTGCGTTGATCATCCCTTACAGATTATTACTGCCCCCATTTTGTGCTAAACAAACGTATCGTACTTGTCTTAAAAGCCCTTTTCAACTAATTTAGTTGAAAAAGGACACTAAATCATTAAAAAAGTTGAATTTTTCCACTATTTTTCCATTTTTTTTGTCGCAATAAAACAGGCACGTCTACACGTGCCTGGTGTAATCGTGTCTATGTATGATGGGTGATATTTTACGATTCCCAGATTTTCTTCTCTATCATGTGGTCCGATATCGGATCGATCATTCTCAGGTAGAACTCTGCGCATTGCAGGAATGCCTCGGTTGGAGCGGCTCCGACCAGCTCGCACCCGGCGATGTCAACTCCGTACCTCGATGCCTCGCTCCTGATGGTCTCAACGACCCTGTAAATCGGGGTTTTCTTGAAGTCGAGGAAATTCATGCTTACCTGCGCGACACCCTGGTCCTCGAGCATGAAACCGGCGCCCTGTATCGATGCGTAGCCTCCCGAACTTCCACGGACGGCCTTGGCAATAGCCTTGGCAACACTAACATCTGTTGTCGAAAGGTTAACATTGAAGGCAATCAGGAACGGCCTGACGCCTACCGCTGTACATCCCGCCGATTCGTGAATCGTGTCGGGACCGAAATCAGGCTTCCATTCAGGCAGCTTGATCTTTTCAGCGAATCCCTCGAACTCGCCTTCCCGTATGGACGGCAGCGTCTCACGGTTAGGCTGTTTCGCTGATTCGTAGTACATGTAAACCGGGACGTTCAATGTTTCGGCGAATTCCTTCCCGAACTCGGCAACCCTCTTCTTCAGTTCCTTTTTCTTGATCCCGCTGACGGGGACGAATGGAGCAACGTCCATCGCACCCATGCGCTTATGTTCGCCTTCATGTTTGCGGAGGTCGATTTTTTCAATTCCTACCTTCGCAGCTTCCAGAACGCCCTTCATTACCGGCTCGACGTCCCCGGCGAGTGTGAGGACCATGCGGTTATGATCGGTATCCGCCTGCACGTCCAGTACTTTAACACCCTCTATGGCAGCTGCAGCATCGCGTATCGCGTTGATGGTTTCTTCGTTTCGACCCTCGGAAAAGTTTGGTACTGCCTCAATAGTTGCCATGATTGTCCTCCCGGAACTCGCTTTTTTCAATCGGTTGAGCGAGAGAGTATAACATATAAGTAAAATTAAGCATATACGTTGGGGGAAAAGGGGACAGGCATCCTTTTTGCTTCAGAAAAAGTGGACTAACTGGAAGGATTGGTAGACGCAAAAAGGTGACAGTCCCCTTTTCCAGGCATCCTTTTGCACATGCACCATCCAGCTAATTGTATTTCGTCGACTGTAGCATGCGCGTCCCGCGCATGATTACCTGTCCCACGTACGTCCCGTACGTGCTCCCCAGCACTAAAATCCCGAAGCGGACGGCGTACCCGGCCATCCGCTTCAATGTGTTTACCACATCGTGAGGAGGTTTCCATCATTTGTGATCTACTCAACACCAACAAGGTTCATTCCGTCTCTTGCGTTTCCTTTGATTATCTGTTACGTAATACAACCTTACTAATGTGTCATGCGCTGCCAGCGCATGGATTAAAGGAACAACTGTAATGCCCGACAGAAAACCACCAGTACACGAACTCGGCGAATGGACCCTCTACGCAATATCCGACGGTTTATACCGTCTCGACGGCGGCGCGATGTTCGGGACCGTCCCGAAAGTCATGTGGGAAAAGATCAAACCCGCCGACGAGCGTAACCGCATCGACATGTGCCTTTCGTGCCTTCTCGCTGTCAGGGGCAACCAGAAAATCCTGATAGAAGCCGGCATCGGCGACAAAAATCCTGAAAAATTCAAATTCATATACGGCATCGACCGTATTACTTCAATCGACGAGGAACTCGGTCGACTCGGATTCGAACCCGGTGACATCGACCATGTCATTCTCTCCCACCTGCATTTCGATCATGCGGGATCCCTCACGATTCTGAATGAAAAAGGTGAACTTGTTCCCCATTTCCCAAACGCACGGCATCACGTCCACGAGCTTGAATGGGAAACCGCGTTGAATCCCAATCCGAGGAATCGCGCGAGTTACCTTCAACACGACTGGCTTCCGATTCACGAAGCCGGGCTGTTCGATATCCACGAGGAAAGGGAAGTGTTCGAGTTCGTGCCCGGTATCAAGGGCCTGAACGTCGGAGGTCACACTCCCGGACAGATGGTGATCAGGATCGAGCCATTCGAGAGCGATAAACTGGCAGTCTTCGTTGGCGACGTGATCCCGACTGGCGCGCACATGCCGATTCCATGGATCATGGGCTATGACCTCGACCCCACGACGCAGGTTGAGCTGAAGGAGTTACTCCTGTCGCAGTGGATGGACGAGGAAGCGCTGTTGGTTTTCCCACATGAGACACGTTATCCGTGGGCGTATGTCACAAAGGACGAGAAGGGTAATTTTCAGGCGAAGCCGCTCGATGAAGGCTGGCTCGAACCCCTGAGAACAGTAAAATGGCCCGAACTGCCAAAACCATGACAGAAAAAAGCCCCGCGATCTCTCGCAGGGCGTTTTATTTTATTTAACCATGCACAGGCTGCGCATGGCACGTTATCAGTCAATCAAATTACCTGACCAGGTTCACGACCTCCTGCAGGATCGCGTCCTGCGCTGTGATGATACGTGAATTGGCCTGGAATCCTCTCTGCGCGATGATCAGTTCCGTAAACTCGGTAGCAGCGTCGACATTCGACTGTTCGAGCGATCCACCAAGGATCTCTCCCGCTCCGCTCGTTCGCGGAGCTGAGTATCTCGGGAGGCCCGAGTTCGACGTCGATACCCAGTTGTTGTTTCCGTCCCTCTGAAGACCGGCAGGATTTGAGAATACCGCCAGTGCCAGACGTGCAAGTGGTTTGGTCAGGCCGTTAGAGTAAACACCCTGAAGTGTACCTGCGGGGTCGAAAGCGAATGCCTGCAGAGTTCCCATCGCGAATCCGTCCTGGCTTTCAGCAGCGGTCGAGGACGGTGACGCGAACTGCGTGATACCGTCGATTGGATTACCGAGTGCATCGAAGATCGGAAAAACCTGCACGGTGTTAGCTCCGGCCGGTGTGAAGGTGATAGGAACCGAGGGATTGGTCGACAGGATCAAGCCTGAATTGCTGAAATTGATTGTGCCAGAGTCATTGGTTAACGCGTACTGCGGCTCATCGGGAAGGCTTGCCTCCCAGTCCCACTCGTTCTCACCTGTGTGACGGAAAATTACCGTCATCTGGTGATGGTTGCCGATCGAGTCGAACACGCTGATATTGGTCTGATGCTCGAACGCATCGTACGTCACGATTGTCGCCTGTCCGGCGTTAATCGTTTCCGCGGTTAAGGTGACACCGGGAATCAGCGGCAGTGGTGGATTGTCTCCAAGGATCAGGGGCTTGAGGTTTTCAAGTGAACTTGCCTGTCCGAAGATTGTCGAATCGGAGAAATCCCTTGTCCAGCTTACGGACCCGTCGTTTGAAACGAACGTGTTCGATGCATGGGCATCGCTGCCGTTATCCACAACCCGGGTATCGCCGACTGCTGTTCCAAACTCGTGGAACCCGGTTTCAGTTGGAATGAGATGTGCGATTTCATTCCTGATGATAATCTCGTTGGCTTCACCAGCCAGGTCACTTGTGAGTGTCAGCGTTCCGTTCGCATTGGCAGTTGCTGTTATGAAGAACGATGGATCGGACGCGTTTTCTGCGTTGATTGCGTCCGCTATCACCTGAGCGTTCTGTGCAGAAGTGTTGGTTGGAGGGGTTCCTGCTGGCAGACCGTAATCGATCTGAACCCAGCCGCTGGTTCCCATTATCTCGATATAATCCGGGCCGATGGTGCCACTCGAGACCGGGACCGTACTTGTGCCTGTCGCAGCTACGGCGTCGGTGATAGAGACCGTGTGCGTTCCGGCCAGGGTACTGTCCGGTACGGGAGCTACGTATGTGCCTGGCGTAAGTCCAAGATCGGCAATGTACGCCGGGTTCCATGACGTGATGATAATGTCGTTACCTTCTCCTCCAAACAGGTTCTGAAGGATCAGGTTGTCAGATGCTCCAACCCTTGCATAGACGGTGGTCGACTGGCTGTTGATCTCGTCACGAACGTATGCCGCCACATCTGCGGGGGTTGCGGTCAGCCAGTTAAAACCTGAAAAATCAAGGTTGATATCCTGGCCGTTGATCTCAAGCTCACTGTTGGCGACTGTCGTATTGACGATCGGGAACGATGCAGAATCGATTGCCGCACCGGTTACTGTCGCTATTGGAACAGCGATACCCGCTGCTACGGCTATTCCGGTCGAACCGGGAGCCTGCAGCTCCGCTGAACCAAAAGTGTAAGATGCCGCGTCGAGGTTCGAGACGTAATCAATTACGGTCGTTGCGCGACCCGGCAGTTTCTCGCCGAAATTAACAATTATGTCACTGAGTGTGGTGGATGAGTCGATCGATTGACCGTCATCCGTTAGTTGTGTCCAGCCCTGGACGCGATAGCCGTTCGATGTAATCAGAGCGCCTTCTGCGTCGAGGGTGAAGTTACCCGCCCGGGTGTATTTAATAGCGATGCCATCCGACACCGCGAAATATCCCTCACCGTTAATGGCAAGGTCCGTCAGGGCTCCGGTTGTTTGTATAGAGCCCTGCGATATCAGGGTGTCGATTGCGGACAATTGGACGCCAACGCCGACCTGCATCGGATTGGTTCCTCCACGTCCCGCCTGCGGTGCGCTGGCGGCACGTAGTGTCTGCGAGAGAAGGTCTGAAAATGCGACCCTGCTCGCTTTATATCCGAACGTGTTGAGGTTGGCGACATTGTTCGCTATTACGTCCAGCTTAACCTGCTGGCTCTTCAAGCCGCTGATCGCGGCATATAATGCACTTCCAACCATTTGGTTTAATCCTCCCTCACAATTGGAATATTAAGTGAAACATCAATAAACAGTGTCATCCCAGCATGACATACATCATCAACCGGTTATTCCGGGTTTACCGGGATATCGATTCCGCCGGGGTGGACCGACACGTCGGGTCGATCCTGTGAGGGGGTTCTCCTCATGGAGGTCCGAACCCTTATCTCACTCTCGTTACTTTCTCAATCTCTCCTCGCTTGATACCGCGTTCAGCTTTATGCAAAAACCGCGGTGTCGATATTGGTAATCACGGACTCCTGCATGTTGTCCCGGTTCATCACCGTGACAACTGCCCGGTTCCTGACATTTACAACAAGGGCCATGTCGCCTGCCAGTACCACGGCATCGCGACTTCCCTTCTGCTCAGCCTTGTCGACTGCCTTCTCGATCCGGTCTAAGCCCTGGGGCGTAAACTCAATTCCCCTCATCTCAAGGCGCTTCTGCGCGTGACGGGAGAATTTCAGCCCCTCGGGCCTTATAAGGGAATCAAGTTCCCTCCTGAAAAGTCCAGGATCGACTTCAGGACGCCTGGTGGTTCCCTTGACCGTACCGGTCCGGGTCGCTGCTGGCGCGGGTGGGGGAGTTCCCGGATGAATTGGTAATGTCGTCATCAGGATCCCCTCCTGTCCTCTGTCGATGGATTCTCAACCGACACAACCGAATCCAGTAGAACCTCACTGCCATCGGAGAGCTTCAGTATCGCTTCCCCGTTAACCTGCATGACCTGCTCGACAATTCCGTTGACAGGAATTATGCCTTCAGATGTCTGGACAAGGCATATTACTTCCTTGCCGAGGAGTGTCGATGCCTGGGTCAACTGCTGGAACGAGAGAAACTGCTCGAAGCTCGAGTTGAGGTTCATCTCCTGCTCGAGAGTACCGAACATCGCGAGCTGGCTGACGAATTCCTCGTTGGTCATGGGGTCCAGTGGATCCTGGTTGGCAAGTTGCTTCACAAGGAGCAGCAGGAACGATTCCTTGTCGAGATCTGTCGATGTATCCCGAGCCGGAGTATGGACTACCTGCGAGTTGAGAAGATTAGTTATATCCTGTGCGAGCATGTCAGCTCCTTTACTCAGTAAAAAATCCGACCTGTCCTAACTGATCAGGCCAGTAAACTGATAGTGGCACCTTCCGGTAGTTGGTCGACCACCGTGTTGGAATCAAACACTGTTTCAGAATCTGATGCTTCAATGGACGGGTTTTCACCCTGACTGCCGTCGCCTGACCCGGTTCCATCCTGGTCTGAGCCGTCGTTCGGCCCCAGCTGCAGGTTAAGGTGGACGTCCGCCTGCGCGAGCGTCAACCCCTCAGCTTCCAGTGCCTGAGTAAGTTTCGACAATCCTGCTTCAAGGCTTTCACGTACGAGTGGGCTTATGGTATGAAACTCGACCTTTACCACGCCGTTTCTCGCGCTTTCAAGCCTTACCACGAGTTCGCCCAGTTCCGGTGGATGAAGGACGATCCTTACCATGCTGCGACCATCAGACGCAATGCGCATGATTACCTCGCGTATATCGTTGACCATCGTCTCAGTGTTAATCCTGATCTGAGCCGCCGGCTGGATAACGGGACGGGACATTGACGCTGAGGTCACCTGTGCCGCTCCG
>JAUWTM010000015.1 GCA_030614715.1 Planctomycetota bacterium | reverse complement strand
GTACTGATCGATAAGACGATGGGCACATTCATCTGGCCTGTGTTCGGATATGTTGAGGATGTTGGATTAAGCTCGCAGGTCAGGGAACATCACACTGGAGAAAGGTTTTTAATTCGTAAAACAGGCGACAGGCTTGTAGTTACCCCTGCACCAATTTTAAAATTCGCGCTTGCACATCAGAATGTATACGTCGGTAAGCTTATTTCTAAATCAATCCCGTTTCTGACACTGATTGGCATTTTATCGTCCAGATTGATGACGGAAATTTATCGTGCGGGACCCGGAGGACAGCATCACCGTCCGCACGCGCAGCTTAGAATCCACTTCCTGAACCAGCTTCCGGTCATTGTTATGCCTGACGGCATCAACATAGGCCCGAAACCGGGCAAGCGGGAGATTATTAAGACCGCAACTGCCCTGAAATCCTCTGACATCGCTTCATTTGAACCAATTCCGATGGATTTTCCATCTGATAAGACGAAATCCGTGGAAATTGCACGTAAAATAGCCCTGTACCATGCGGTCTGTGCTGAATTTACCGCGGAACTACTTAGTAAACGGGACGAAACAACAATCGCGGCGCTGGACAGGGTGGTCCGACTGCTATACGGTGGAAGTATCGAGAATGGATAATCTGAAAAAACGCATTGATCCATGGTTTATTCTGCTGATCGGAGCAATAGTACTCTGGATGCTCCTTGCACTGAATGAAGTAACACCGGCATCCGAAATCAGGGCACTTGCGGGCAGCGATAATCCATCTGTGTGGGTTACAGCATTGAGCAGCGACAATCGGACTGTTCGTCAATACGCAAGGGACAACATCCTCGATTCACTTCCGACAGAATCGTTAATCGAGATCGCACCGCAGGCGTGTGAGAGCACGGACCCGTCGACCTGCCTGGCCGGGTTGTGGATACTCGCGCACACGGAAATGGACGGAAGAGGTGCTATCGCTTCAGGATTTCTGGACAGCGACAGCTCTGACATACGCAAGGCCGCGCTGGATATCCTGGCTGTCGATCCGGTTCCAGAGACGAGGGCCAGAGTAATCGAACTTACAAGCGACGCAGACACAGGCGTCCAGGCGTCGGGACTAAACGCACTTTCCGCGATCGGAAATCCGGATGACCTGCCCACCTTTTATTTACAGCTCGGACACTCGACATCGGTTGTCAGACAGGCCGCGCACGATGGAATCACATCGATGGCGCCCGGAAATCCGGATGTCATCCCCGACATGCTGGGTCTCGCAATGGGATCGGACCTCGCCGCAGCGCGTGAAGCGTTATCAATTCTCGGTGAGCTGGGAGGGCAGGATGCACTCGACGGATTGTTCGAACTACTTGTAACCGGCCCGGTAGCCCTTGCACCCGACATTGCGAATGCAATCGGGACCATCGGCGGGGATGAAGCGTCGAACCGTGCACTGGATCTCTTCATCAACGGCACCGGACGCGTGCGGTCGCAGATGGCACGCGTTCTCGGGGTGATGGAGGTCGGGGAAGCGAGTGAGTATCTCTGGGAAGTTGTTACAGATAACAGCCAGGAATTCTGGCTGAGGCACAGGTCGATTGAATCGCTGGGCCTGTGCGGCGATGAGTACTACGTCCCGGGAATCATACAATTTATTGCCGATCCTGTCCTCGATCCAAGGCTCGTGCGCATTGGTGTCGTGGCGCTGGGCGGTCTTGGCGGCGACGAGGTTATTGAAACATACGACCAGATCATCGCGGGAGAACTTGATTTCGGGCTGAACCGGTCAGGGGGAGAAACAGCACTGCTGGATGTAGTCAGGGGACTTGGGAATATGGACTCGGATGAGTCACGTGCGCGTTTGAGGTCGATACTTGAAAACACTGAACCCGATGCGTTCGATATCCTGATCGAGGTGCTTAAATCAATTACGAAGGTCGGCAACCGTGCGGATATCATTATCATCGAGGAGCTCATTGAAGGAAAACCCGTGCTGGAGAGCTTCGCCAATGAGGCAATCCGCGTGATTAACGAGCGTCACCCGCTGGATCGCAGTTAAATAAATGTTCCACGACTACTACGAAATACTTGGTACCGATCCTGAGTCCACGCAGGAAGAGATCAAACAGGCGTACAGGAAACGCGCGCGCGAAGCACATCCCGACCGTCACAAGGAAGACAAGGGAATTCAGACCGAGGAGATGACGCTGATCAATGAAGCGTACGCGATCCTCGGCGACCGTCGGAAGCGCATCGAGTATGACTACACGTGGAAACGTCACTACAAATCAAAGGGTGAGATCCGGAAGCGGACAGTTATCGGGCATGACGTCTCTGGGCAGTCACAGCTCAGTGCGGACGAAGCAATAAGGCCCGTGACACAGGTAAAGGAGAGGTCAGAACCGTTCTGGAAGGATCAGCGATTGCTGATCGCTCTGCTTGTGATACTGGTCCTGGTACTGGTTATTGATGTAATTGGAACCTGGAGAGGTCGGCAGGATGCCGGAAATCCGTCACTTCGCGATGTGACATACGGCTACGAATACGCACTCGGCGAAAACTTCCAGCGCGAGGCAAGCAGGCGTCACTTTGAACGGTACAGGAACCTGCCGATTGAATCAGAGGACGAGCGAAGATGGCACCTCGAACGTGCGGTGGCACTGAATCCGAACAATGTCGAGGCTGCACTGGAAGCGGTTCCAATACTGGTTGACACGGGACGGTATGAAGAAGCCATTCATGTATGCCGTCATACGCTGTCACTCCTTGATGATTCAGAGTCAATGGATGATCTGCCTGGAACCATAAATCCCAACGATGGTGAAGCCTTCGATACAGTCCGGATCGATCTGTACAAGGCTGAATACATGGCATTTCGAGGCCTTGAAAGGTTCAGCGAAGCGCGTGATGTCATACTGACTTTACTCGAACTGGAACCAGATAACGATCAGGCACTTCTGGACCTGGCGGACATCGAGCTGCGCCTTGGCATGCCGGGCAGTGCGGAGGAGCGTCTGACTTACTTACTGGAGACCTTCCCGGGCAGTGCACTAACATTGAGTGCGAAAATCTCGCTTGCGAGATCGATGCTGGATCAGGGAAGGTACGATGATGCGATAGAGATTGCCATCGATGCGTTCGCAGGGGATACGGACAATCAAGCGCTGCACATGATCCTTGGAGAGGCGTATTTCAGGAGTGCGGATCACGCAAACGCAATTACACACCTTCACACGGCACTTATCGAGTCGCCCAACCCGACCTACATACAGTTACTGCTTGGCGAGTGCTATTACACGATCGGGGAGACGTCGAAAGCGATCGACTTCTACAACGCCGTAACGGCTGAAGTCCCTAACAGCTTCGAGGCACGTATGGGGCTTGGGAACTGTTATTACCGTTTGGATATGTTAGAGGAGGCTCGCGACCAGTATTTCCAGGCAGTGCAGATACGTCCGGACAGTCGTGAGGCACGTAACGCGCTTGAGAGGATCCCACGGGAGAATGGGTTTTAATGCGCGTTCGGGACGAACCCGCTCCCGCGGACCAGAGGTCCCCGCTCCCAGAAGAGGTCCACGATCATAGTAGAGGTCCACGATCATAGTAGAGGTCCACGATCATAGTAGAGGTCCACGATCATAGTAAAGGTCCAAAATCGCAGAAGATGTCCACGTTCCAATGTGCAGTCCTGGCTTCCAGAAGAGGCCCCCTGAACCAATCAGTGGTCCCGGCTCTCGCGGATCCAAGCTGGGAGCGGGGACCTCTGGTCCGCGGGACCGGCGATGTCCACATCGGCGGTTAGAATCAATCAAATCCCATATTCATAAAAATTCTCTTTTTTCCTGAATTTTATGTCAGCTTTTGCTCCCCTCAGCCGTTAAGTAGTTGAGACCAACAACTTAGTGCGTAACCAGATGCATAACATATGCATAACCAGGGGAAAAAATGCTGAAAGCCAGTGAAAAATTAACCTGCCCCCACTGCGGACACATTCTCACCGACATTCAATCCGGTGTGCCTGGGGAGTTATTAGTTAAACCTGTTCATGAGGAATTTCAAGTCCACGATGGTGGTAACCTGCCTCACTGGCAGGTTGAGGTCGGTACATACTTCCTGACGTGGAGGCTTGCTGACTCAATTCCGCGTGACGTTGCATCGAAGCTTGAATCAGAAAGGAATCAACTGCTGGCACAGGCACGCGGGAATGGTGTCAAGGTTACGTCCAGAAACCGCTCCAAAATTCTTGCACCGGTTAATAAACGAATAGAGGCAATCCTCGATAACGGGCATGGATCGTGCGTACTCAGGGAGCAGGAGGTATCCAGTATCGTGATCAACGCACTCAGGTTTTTCGAAGGCAAACGGTACAGGCTGTTTGCATGGTGCGTAATGCCCAATCATGTACATGTGGTTGCCAAGCTGATGGGGGGAGTTGAGCTGAGTCGAGTAATGCATTCATGGAAATCATTTTCAGCAAAGGAGATAAACAGGATTATCGGGAGATCCGGGAAGTTATGGCAAAGTGAATATTTTGACAGGAGTATCAGGAACGAAGAACATTTTGGGAGGGCTATTAATTATGTCGAGAGGAATCCTGTGAAAGCGGGGCTTGACGGATGGGAATGGGTGTGGGTGCATCCGATGTTTAGTGAATAGTGGATGGAATGCGCGTTCGGGACGAACCCGCTCCCGCGGACCGGAGGTCCCCGCTCCCAGAAGAGGTCCACGGAAAAAATGTTGCGGAAACGGGGTTAACGGTTTACTCGACATCGTGGGCGAAGTATACTCAGGTCGACCACTAGATTTTTGTCTGCTATTCAGCTGACACCAGTGGAAGAGGGTAAAAAACGGGAGTCCTGAGACAGGAATCGCAGAAATGCGACCTCCCGCACCTTACATATCGTATAAATAAACGACTTGTGTGATTAAACGACTCGTGTAATTAAACGACTTGTGTGATTAAGCGACGCCATGCCTCAGAAATTCTGCCATCTTCATCTTCATTCGGAATTCTCATTCCTCGATGGAATTATCAGGATTCCCGATGTTGCGAAAAAGTGCAAGAAGGACGGCATGGACGCGGTCGCGCTGACCGATCACGGGGTCATGTACGGCGCGATCGAACTCATCGAGGCATGCCGTAAAGAAGGAATCAAACCGATCGTCGGATGCGAGGTTTACGTGACTACCGACCGTAAACTGCGCGACCCCACCACTAAGACTCGCAACTCGCATATCGTGCTTCTCGCGATGGACGACACCGGTTATCGCAACCTGTCGACGCTTGTCAGCCTGGCGTACCGCGAAGGTCTTTACTACAAGCCGAGAATCGATCACGAGCTCTTCGCGCAGTACTGTGACGGGTTGATTGCCCTGTCGGGATGCCTCAGGGGTGAGTTGTCGCAGTGCCTGATGGCTGATCTTCCCGAAAAGGCACGCCAGATCGCAGGATTCTACAAGGATGTGCTTGGCCCGGATCGTTACTATATCGAACTTCAGGATCACGGGATCGCGGACCAGGAGAAAATCAACGGGCTGCTGGTAGACCTGTCGCGGGACATGGACCTGCCGCTGGTAGCGACCAACGACTGCCACTTTCTCGACGCCAACGACAGGGACATCCAGGATGTAATGATCTGCATCCAGACCGGGAAGAAACTATCAGACACTAACCGGTTCAAGGCTTACACTCATAACCATCATGTGAAATCGACCCAGGAGATGGTCGAGTTATTCAGGTGGGTTCCCGAGGCAATCGACAACACCGTAAAAATTGCGGAGATGGTTTCGTTCAACCCATCGCTCAACCAGTTCCATTTCCCGGAATTTACGCCGCCTGATGGTACAACCCCTGAAGAGTTTCTCAGGAAGACATCGCACGAAGGTTTGTCTCAACGGCTGAATGGCAACGTTTCCGACGACTACCGTCAACGGCTGGATTACGAGCTTGATGTAATCTGCGACATGGGTTTCGCGAGTTATTTACTGATAACGGGCGACTTCACCGTATGGGCGAAGGACAGGAACATTCCGGTCGGCCCGGGTCGCGGCAGCGCGGCAGTAAGCCTCGTAAGTTACGCGATCGGGATCATCGATATCGATCCGCTCCAGTACGGCCTTCAGTTCGAGAGGTTTTTAAATCCCGCCCGTAAGAGCATGCCGGATATCGATATCGACTTCGATCCTGTCGGCCGCGCGGATGTAATCAAGTATGTAACCGAGACGTACGGCGTTGAGCACGTATGCCAGATAGTGACGTTTAACCGTCTGAAAGCCCGTGCAGCACTGAGAGATGTCGGGAGGGTAATGGACATTCCCCTCGGGGATGTGGATAAGATCGCGAAGATGGTGCCCTTCGGGAAGGACCTCGATTTCACCATCGAGAACGATGAGGACTTCGCCCGTGCGTACCAGGAAACAGCATTGAACAGGCAGTGGTTCGATACTGCAAAGGCGGTCGAAGGACTGGTCAGGAACGGTGGTGTGCATGCTGCAGGAGTGATTATCTGCGGTGACCCGATCTGGGAGCACGCACCGGTACAGAAAATCGAGGGGGATATCGGTCAGGTCTGCCAGTACTCGATGAACGACGCCGAGAAGGTCGGGCTCGTGAAGATGGACTTTCTCGGTTTGAAGACGCTGACGTACCTGAGGCAGGCATGCAACAACATCCGTGAGAACCACGGAGTTGAGATTGACCTTTTGAATATCCCTCTTGACGATAAAAAGACGTTCAAGATGCTTTCGCGAGGGGACGTTCTGGGAGTGTTCCAGATGGAAGGCGGTGGCATGCGGGACCTGCTGATGGCGATAGCTCCGGACAGGCTCGAGGACCTGATCGCCACCGTCGCGCTTTTCCGTCCTGGCCCCATGGAAAACGATCTCCATCACAAGTACGCGCGCAGGAAAAACGGCAAGGAGGAGATTACGTACCGTCACGAGCTCCTGAAGCCGATACTCGAGCCCACATACGGCACCCTTACCTACCAGGAGCAGATCAGCCTGATCCTGCAGGCGATGGGCGACATCGATCTTGCGTCCGCGACAATGATCATGAAGCTCATCAGTAAAAAGAAGGACCGTCAGTCGATCGCGAAATACAAGGAAGAATTCCTGAAGGGTGCGGAAGCCAAGGAATTATCGAGGGCAACAGCAAAGGAACTCTGGAACGAGATGGAGGCCTTTGCAGGTTACGGATTCAACAAGGCCCATTCAACCGCGTACGGCCTGATCGCATACCAGACGGCTTACCTCAAGGCGAACTACCCACTGGAATTCCATGCGGCCTATATGACCAACGAGAGCGGGAACCAGGACAAGATCGCCTGGATAGTTGACGATCTCAAGTCTAAAAAAGTACAAGTTTTAGCACCAGATGTTAACGAATCTTATCCAGATTTCAGGGTCGAGGGCAAGGGAGTCCGTTACGGGCTGGCTGCAATCAAGGGAGTCGGGCACCTGGCGGTTGAATCGATCGTGGCTGGTCGTGACGAGCACGGACCATTCGAAAATTTCTACCAGTTAGCCGCCCGCTCGGACCTGAGACTGGTAAATAAGGGTGTCTTCGAGTCATTAATTAACGCCGGTGCGTGCGATACCCTCGAGGGTAACCGTCACAGCATGCTGGAATCCGTTGCCGATGCACTCGAGCAGGGCAAAAAGAAGCAGGAGGACGTCGCACGAGGTCAGGTCGGACTGTTTGGAGCTCCCGGAGCGGGTCCGAGCCCCTCCCTGCCCGATCTCGAGGAGTTCAGCCGTAAAGAGCTTTTGAAAATGGAGAAAAGTTCGCTTGGGTTCTACCTGTCTCATCATCCGCTTGAAGATGTTAAGGACAAGATTCAAAAATACACGAGGGAAAAGATACCGGACCTCGAAGAGCTGAGGGACGGCCGCACGGTGCGGGTCGGAGGGATGCTGGGAAGCGTTCACAAGAAGCTGTCCCGTCGAGGACAGAACTTCGCGACCTTCAAGCTGGAGGATATGCACAACAAGGTCGACGGGATCATATTTCCAAAGACTTACTCCCAGTACGGCGGTCTTCTGGACAACGATGCTTTCGTTGTGATCAAGGCTCGTCTGAGGATCGAGGAACTTGAGAGTAAGGACGACGAGAGCCGTCCGATAAAACAGGTCCAGCTGATAGCCGAGGAGATCTGGCGTTACAATCCCGACTCGGAGGAAGAATGGGTGCAGTCCAAGGCTCCGGATGAAATCAGGAGCGACCCAACCATAGCCGAAGATATTCTCCTTGAGGACGACGTCGGGCAGTACATGGCTCACGGCAGCAGCGCGTCGAGTGCGACCGTGAGTATTGTCCTGGACATAGATAAAATAGAACGGACCGGAATTTCGACGATGAAGGCGCACCTCGGGTCGAGGAAGGGTCCAACACCTGTCAGGCTGAAGTTCCCGGTGAACGGTCGTGAACACGTGATAGATACAGGGCCGGACAGACATGTGATGTACAGTCCCGATCTGAGAGAGGCATTGCTGGCGATAAACGGTGTCAGGGATGTAATTCTGGATCAGGGAACAGGCACGTAAAATCAGATCAGGATAAGACACCTGCAATTTTCTGCTGTACAATACCGTGTTGGGGGAAATACGGCACCTGGAAAGAGCAGGTGTATTTGTATTTTTCGATTGGAAGTAAAGGAGCCGGTTAATGGGCGTTATTGTCGCTCCGGATAAACGCAAGGTCGAACAGTGGGAAACCCGCACGACCAACCAGATAACCGTCGGGATCGTCGGTTCCGGCGGTGACGGTGTGATAGCGTCGGGAGAGATCCTGTCAAGCGCCGCAGCGCGAGAGGGACTCTACTGCATACTTACCAAGAGCGTCGGACCCACCATCCGTGGCGGCGAATCGAGCTGTCGCGTCCGGATGGGCAACAACAGGGTGCACAGCCAGGGCGATAAACTCGACGTGCTGGTCTGTTTTTCGTGGAAGGATTTTCTACTGTTTCGAAAGGAATTGCTGCTCAAGGAAAACGCGGTTGTCCTATACCCCGAAACGGACAAGCTGAAACCCGACGAGCTGCCGATTGACAAGGACCTGAATCCCCTAATCCTGAAGGTACCGTTTGCCAGGCTGGCAAAGGAGGAGATAGGGAACGTTCTGACGAAGAACATCGTGATGCTCGGAGTTCTCGCGGAATTGTTCGACCTGCCGAAGGAAGGCCTTGACAGCGCCATACGTCACAGGTTCGAGCGCAAGGGTGAAGAGATAATCGATCTGAACCTCAAGGCACTTCTCGCGGGCAAGTCATGGGCGGAGGAAAGCGTGAAGGAGAAACTTCCGGTAAATTTCTTCTACACGACCGCACCACCGAAGCTGCTCATAACCGGAAACGAAGCGATAGCGATAGGCGCCCTCAACGCGGGCTGCAGGTTCATGGCCGGGTACCCGATCACTCCCGCAACGGAGGTAATGGAGCTGATGGCAAAGTACCTGCCGAAGTACGGCGGGACGCTGGTTCAGGCTGAGGACGAGATAGCTGCGATAGCAATGACAGTCGGGGCAAGCTATGCGGGAGTACCGTCGATGACAGCGTCGTCGGGACCCGGAATCAGCCTCATGCAGGAGATGCTCGGCGCTGCTGTAATAGCGGAGATCCCAATAGTGCTGGTAAACGTGCAGAGGGTCGGTCCCGCGACGGGAATTCCGACAAAGAGCGAGCAGGCGGACCTGTTCCAGGCGATCTACGGCAGTCACGGTGACAATCCCAAGGTCGTGCTCGCACCGTGCGATGTCGAGGACTGCTACGATATTGCTCACCATGCATTTTCGATTGCGGAATCTTTCCAGATACCTGTAATGATCCTGTCGGACCAGTTCATCGGTCAGAGGAAAGCATCCTTCCCCCAACTTGACCCAAACAGGAATCCCGTTGCGAAGCGGCGGGTACCCGAGGGCGAGGAACTTATAGAATACACGCGGTATAAACTTACAATTACCGGCAGGAGCCCGATGTCGTATCCCGGTATCAAGGGTGGAGAATACCTCGCGGGTGGCATTTCGCATACGGAAGAGGGTTTCCCATCGTCAGCACATGACATCAACGAATTGATGAACGACAAACGTCACCGTAAGCTGGACCATGTCCTCGAGAGATACCCGCTGTACAGGTACTACGGAATCAAGGGAGCGTCACTGGGCCTGCTTGGCTGGGGAAGCACAAAGGGCGTTATACGGGAGGCTGTACACCTTTGTTCACGTGCAGGCATCGACGTGGTCGGTATGGTCCCGAGGATACTGTGTCCCCTGCCGAACGATGAACTCGAGGACTGGTTCTCAACGTTAAGTTCCCTGGTCGTGTTAGAAATGAGTTATGCCGGGCAGTTCATGATGCACCTGAAAAGCCAGGTTAACCTGCCTGACACCACGGCGCACTACGCCAGAAGCGGCGGGGCACTCATCATGCTCGAGGACGTACTGAACCTGATAATCGAGCATACGGAAGAGACGATTACCGCCGACCAGAAAGAGATAATCGATCCCGAGGGAATCTTCAATCTGAACAAGCCCCCGAAGGTGCAGATGTATGTGAAGGGGCATGTATGTGAGACCTGACAGGAGAAGAAATGGACGCCTTAGATACAGAATCAGCTGAAATTCCGGATATCAAACCGAAAGACTACAAGGGTTCGTTAAAACCGATCTGGTGCTCCGGTTGTGGGGACTACGCTGTGCTGAACGCCATGATGCAGGCGTTTGCCGAACTTAAAATTCCAACGCATGACATCGCGGTAATCACCGGAATCGGATGCTCATCCCGCCTGCCCGGTTACCTGTCGGTGTATGGGTTCAATTCACTGCACGGACGCGCGATTCCAATCGCGACCGGGACGAAACTCGCAAGGCCGGAAACGACCGTGGTTGTGGCGGGAGGTGACGGGGACGGATTTTCGATCGGAGGAGGCCACCTTTCGCATGCGGCACGGAGAAACGTCGATCTGACCTACATCGTGATGGATAACCGGATCTACGGACTCACGAAAGGGCAGATGTCACCGACAACACCACTCGATTCGTACACCTCGACAACCCAGTACGGCTCATACGACCCCCCGGTCAACATGGTCAGGTTCATGCTGGCTTACGAAGCGTCGTTTGTGGCACGTGCATTCTCGGGAGATATAAAACACCTCGTTTCGATCATCAAGCAGGGAATCCAGCACAAGGGATTTTCTTTCATACAAATATTGTCACCGTGCGTGACGTACAGGGGCAAGGGTGAGTACGACACGATCAGGTCACTATCCGCAGAACTGCCCGAGAATTACGATCCAACAGACATGAATGAGGCGTTCAGACTTGCATCCGATCCGGAAAAGCTGCACATGGGCGTAATTTATCGCAACGAAAAACTTGTCCCATACGAGGAAAGGATTCTCGAACACCGGAAAGTCGCCAAAGCAGCCGGTGTAGCGAAAATGGAGAACCTGATAGACGATTTCAGGCCGTAATAACTGGTGTCGAGAGCATAAGAATTTCTTTATCACAAATAATGACTTGATCCATGTTTTAATCCCGTGGAGGACCGATTATGAGCGTTGAAGAGAAATTAAGCGAGATGGGAATAGAGCTGCCTACTCCGCCGAAGCCTGTAGCATCGTACGTACCGATAGTGCAGACCGGAAACCTCGTATATCTATCGGGACAGCTTCCGATAAAGGATGGCAGGGTGATGGCTGTTGGCTCTGTTCCAAATCCGTGCAGTATCGAGAATGCAAAGGAAGGCGCGAAACTGACCGCGATCAATATAATCGCTCACCTGAAGGCTCATCTCGGGTCGCTGGACCGTGTAAAGCAGGTCATAAGGCTGAACGGCTTCGTGCAGTCCGAAAATGGATTTCATAAGCAGCCCGAGGTCCTGAACGGCGCGAGTGAATTTATCGCGGAAGTGTTCGGTGATAAAGGGAAGCATACGAGGATAGCGATCGGTGTTTTCGAGCTTCCTTTGAACGCAGCAATGCAGATAGATGCGATAGTCGAGGTTGAATGAGTGTGAGAAAATAACAATTGAATAACTGATTACTATTGAAATTCGGAATACAAAAAGAGCCCGGGATGTCCGGGCTCTTATTATTGTTAAAATTCGGTACCTTGTCTGAGGGAAATTACCTAACCGTATGGAACAAGTTCGCGCAGGTACTTATCGATGGGCTCGATACCAACTGAGCCAATACCACCGACCCTGGCACCACGGCAGCGACCGTCACGGTCGAACACCAGGTGCTGAGGGATACCGCCGGAACCACCGTTCCAGGGCCTTGTGAGGTTCCAGTACGCGCTTGTTGGATCGAGAGTCCAGTATGTTGCATCGAATTCGTGGCTGTTGATCCAGTTGACAACCGTGGTCTTGGACTCACCGATATCATGATGGATGTGGATGTAATCACCCGCGTTATACATTTCAAACAGGGTGTCGAGCTGAGGCATCTCCTGTACGCAGTATCCGCACCACGTAGCCCAGATGTTGATGTAGACCACGTTTCCGTTCGGGCCTTCAAGCGGATACTTGAAGCTGGCGGGGTCAATAATTTCACTGGTGAGCGCTTCCTCAAGACTGCCCGGTATGATCATCGTGCCGTCAGTTGCGTTCGGGTTGTTGGCCAGGATCGGCCACTTTGTAACCCACTGGTTACATGTGCCATCCTGCCAAGCGCCCTGTTCGTCAGTAACTCTGACCGTGATATCGCACTGGATAACTTCTGTCGGTGGATACCAGATCGGGGTCTCACTAGTGTCGTCATCGAATATACCGTAGTCGCATGACCACAGGTAGGTGTGAGTATCATCGGCTGGCACGGGGTCGAAGACGTCAACACTGAGGGAGACCGCTTCGTCATCGTTGCCCATCTCACTAGTGGTCCTTGAATGGATGACCTCGTTGATCTGAGGCGGCCAGTTTGAGTCATCGTAGACGTGGAAGTAGATGGGTTCGGGCAGCAATGCGGATTCACCGTCGTTATCAGTGATACGCACCTGCATCTGGTAGTCACCCACGTCAGCGAAGTAGTACGAGGCAGCTTCACCGGTCTCCTCGTATGTGCCATCCGCGTCCAGGTCCCATTCCCAGTCGGTAATGGTGCCGTCAGGGTCGGAAGCACATGTGGCGGTGAATTCGAGGGTTGAATCCCAGAAGTACGGCCACGCAGTAGTGATTTCACCACATCCGACCGGCGGATAGTTTTGAACAGTTACGACGATTGGTTCATCCGTCTCATCCTCGCCACCAAGACCGTCTGTGACTTTCAGCCAGATGTTGAAAGTGCCAAGCTCCAGGTAGGGTAACGAGGGAGTGATGTCGGTGCCTGAATCAAACGGATCACCGTAGACGCCATCGTCATTGAAGTCCCATTCATAGAGGACAATGTCATCACAGTCGAGGTCAGTTGAACCGGTAGCGTCGTATTCGACTGTTTCAGTTCGATAGATCTCGGTCGCTGTGTTGGCCACTGCGTGAGCAACAGGAAGTATATTAGTTACAGTGACGGTAATAAGTACATCGAGAGTATCCTCTGCGGCTTCGTCATCGATGATCTTGAGGTCAACGTCAAATACACCGTCGACCGGATAAACCTTAGTCGGATTCAGCAGGGTGCCACTCTCGTAAGAGTCACCGTAGACGCCGTCACCATCGAAGTCCCATAAGTAATCTTCGATAGTTCCGTCGGTGTCGACACTACCGGACGCATCGAATGTCACGTTACCGCAGGGTGAAATCTCGGTCGTGGTCGTGGCTATAGCAGCAGCGACCGGAAGGACGTTGGGTACGTCCTCGATATTGACCTCGATTTTCTCATCGAGAACATCCCAGGCACCGCCGTCATCGAAGACCTTGACGTCGACGTAGAAAGTGCCGGGATCGGCGTACAGAGCGGTAGGTGTATTCTCATTGCCGGTGTACGGATCGCCATAACTGCCGTCACCGTCGAAGTCCCACTGCTTGTCGATGATAGAGCCATCGCCGTCGTAGGACGCCGTGGCATCGAAACTGATCGTGTTATCTTCAAGGATGTCCGTTGGAGTCGTAGCTTCCGCGATTGCGACCGGGGGATCGTTTTCGTCGAAGGTTACGGTAATCTCAACGGGATCGGAGACAGCAGAGCCAGTCGCGTTGTCCCTGACCTTAACCTTGGCCTGGTACACACCGGCAATCGTGTATGTGGCTGTCGGAGTTTCCGGATCACCATCGAATGGATCGCCATATACGCCGTCACCGTTGAAGTCCCACAGGTACTGGGTAATGAAACCATCAGTGTCGTAACTTGCAGTTGCATCGAAACTGACGGTCTCGTCGGTCCAGATGTCCGTCTCGGTTGTCGCATGCATCAGTGCAACCGGCGGCTGGTTGAAGACCGGATTTACAGAAGAGACCTGCGAGATGTGCCTGTGATAACCGCGCAGGAGCTTGTCGACGCCAGTGAGCGCAGTATCGTAGCTGCCGGGGATCTCCATTGTGAAGAGCACGTTGATCGGGGCTGCGGAGCCGAGCTCCGGCAGTACCGCTTCATATTCGTATGTTGCGGTGAATTCTGTCGATGAGACAGGATCGCTGGCACTGAAATCGAAGAGTCCCGGACTCTCAATGTGGAGAGTTCCGAGGTCAGCGACACCCTGCCAGTCATGGACTACGATCTGGAAACTGACGTTACCGCCGAAGTTTCCACCTTCGTACCAGAGTGTATTGTAGTTTTCTGTTACTTCGAAGAACCACGGCTCAGCCTGGTTGGCTTCAATCGGGAAGTCATCGGGCAGGTTAAGCGGGGGATTCACGGTCGGCGCAGCCCAGCTGCAGTCGACGGCGTAGTTAAATACCAGGCCGGATGCGAGGCTGATGTCGTAATGCCTGGCATTCAGGTTACCAGCCTGGAAGAACGCTCGTGATGCTGGATCAAGTGTATCCAGGCTGTCGTTTACACCGAATCCGTCGGCGAACAGCTTGTATCCGTTGAGGATCGAAGTAGTTGCCGGGTCGATGTAGGTTCCGAGTGCTCCCTGGTTATAACCGGTGATACCGGTGTTCAGGAACTCTGCGGGATTCCACCATCGAGTGAATCCGTCAGCGTTCAGAAGACGGGTTTCACCGGGTCCGGCGATACGGATGTCGGGATCGGCATAGCCGACCTGGCTGCCGTTTGTGATGACGATACCTTTCACGTCAAAACCTGAAAGCTTGTCGTTTCCGACGAACGGGTGCTCGAGGCTTATGTCCACGTGAAGGACTCCATCTGTTACCCATGGCGGACTTGCCAGCCCAAGCTTCATGGTCCCGGCTTCAAGAATTGGAACCATGTTGAAATGCAAAGTGGAAGATCGCAGAGGCACGAACTCAACCTCTCCATCCTCACTGACCAGTACATCCCAGTAGCCCATCATTGCATGTCCCGAAGATGTCTCGGGATTTTCGGTCTGGGCTGAACCGGTTAACGCTGGCTCCTGCACGTCCGGGTCGGGAGAGGGCGCGGCAGGATTGCCTGGACCACTCGAACAACCGACCATGAGAGCCAGAATGAGAGACAAGGTAAAGAACAGATAAGATCGATTCATCTGATCGCTCCTTAATGGGAGTTATGCTAAAAGGCCCCTGTATCCACGTCTGCGAGACCCAGAGCCTCCCTGTTTGAAGTTTTAGTACCGCTACACCTTTCCAGCAGTTACAAATTATATCATTAATTTACGACAGTTAAAGCTATATGGCACAAAAAGTTAAGTCTGGTGACATAATTTCCGGGATGGGAACGTATTAACATTATTCCATATCTGGCGTATAATTCCAAAAGTTTATCCTGATTAATTGACAAAAACATCTGTTCAGCTTATACTTGGATCAACCGTTTCGTTTATCCAGAGCTGGCAGAGGGATCGGCCCTATGAAGCCCGGCAACCTGTCTCACACATAGAGATAAAGGTGCCAATTCCCACTGAAACCCATCCAGGTTTCAGAAAGATGAGCGAAAATACGGGCAACCAGCCAGCTACGTATGCTGGTATTATTTATGGCACGGGTGCTGTAACACCGGCCTGAACAAGTACTGGAGGAAAAGAAGTTGTCACCTAAAGATTACTATTTTTCATCGGAATCAGTAACTGCGGGACATCCCGACAAGATCTGCGACAATGTTTCGGATGCCATTCTCGACGAATGCGTAAAGCAGGACCCGTTCAGCAGGGTCGCATGCGAATGTGCGACCAACACTGGTTTTATCCTTGTGATGGGAGAGATTACCACCAAGGCGGTATTCGAATACAGGGATGTGGTCAGGGACACGATTCTCGATATCGGATACAACAAGCCTGAATTCGGATTTGATGGAAGCACATGCGGTGTGCTGTTAGCGATTGACAAGCAGTCACCTGACATCGATGGCGGCGTATCCTGTGCCCTCGATATACGCGGAAAGGAGTGCAACGATCCTTACGAGGAAATCGGAGCCGGCGACCAGGGCCTGATGTTCGGATTCGCCTGCAATGACACTCCCGAACTCATGCCCCTGCCGATCTCGCTGGCGCATGGACTCACCCGCAAGATGGCCGACATCTTCAAGGCTGGAAAGCTGCCGTGGCTTCGACCTGACGGCAAAAGCCAGGTGTGCGTGGAGTACATCAACGGAAAACCAAACCGTGTACACTCGATACTTCTCAGCACGCAGCATTCTCCCGATGTAACCAACGACCAGATACGTGAAGGGCTGATCGAGGAAGTCATCAAACCCACAATCCCGGCCGGTTACATGGAGACCGATCCCGAGATCTACACAAACCCGTCCGGCAAGTTCGTAATCGGCGGACCGGTCGGCGATTCAGGCGTCACGGGACGAAAAATTATTGTTGATACATACGGCGGTTATGCCCGTCACGGCGGTGGAGCATTCAGCGGAAAAGATTGCACTAAGGTCGACAGGTCGGCAGCGTACGCTTCGAGATGGGCTGCCAAGAACATTGTCGCAGCGGGCCTGGCCGAGCAGTGTGAGATCCAGCTTGCATACGCGATTGGCAAAGCGCACCCGCTGAGCATCCTGGTCGACACTTCGGGAACCGGACGTATCGAGGATGAGAAGATTCTCGAGCTGGTCAAGAAGCATTTCGATTTCCGACCGGCTGCGATTATCGACACTCTGAACCTGCGACGCCCGATTTACCGTCAGACAGCAGCGTACGGACATTTCGGACGTCCGGACCTGAAACTCCCGTGGGAGCAGCTGAACAAGGCCGATGTGCTTCGTGACGAGGCTGGAATTAAATCCGGTACATAAGAGTTACAGGTTACAAACCTGTAGAGAAAAAACCTAAATAGACTTATATTAGAATTATCAGACATGAAGCCCATTAGAGCACAGAAGTAGTGCGTAATGCTGGGTCGAGGAGGGAAAAAATGAAGGGGCAACCATTCAACCTGGACGCGTGTCTGCTTAAAGCGCGTCTATGCATTCAGGACGGCCGAAGTGACGAAGGTATCGAGGAACTACGAAGGGGGATCTTCGAAGCGGCTAAGTGCACGCCCAAAGAGGGCAAGGAGTCTGTCCAGAAAATTCTCAGTTTCGCCCACGAAAACGAGGTTTTCAACGAAGTGGAAACTACCCTCGATAACGATCCCCTGAGGGCTTATTTTTTCGGGGATGGCACACCTCGCTAGCCTGTCATGCCGGGGAACGTTAAGTGAACTGGCGTGGAAGAGTAAACGTGATGCGACGGGATAACAGGCATTCCGTCGTTTTGTAAAAAAAGAACAAGATAAAAGTCATGGCAGGAACTTACGAAATAAAATCTACATCGAGCGCAATTCTTACAGCAGCTGATAGATACGAGCGTTTCAGGAATCGGATACCCGAAAAAATTCTCGTTTTCGACGGCGGAATGGGAACCAGCATCCAGCAGCAGAACCTTCCGGACAGCGCGTACGGCGACCATCCCGGCTACGGCGAGATACTCAACATTCGGAAGCCTGAAGCTGTACAAAAAGTCCACACTGATTTCCTGAAAGCCGGTTGCGACGTGGTCGAAACCAATACATTCCAGGCAAGCCACCTGAAGCTTGCAGAGTACGGCCTTGATAGCAGGGTAACAGAAATAAACAGTGCGGCAGCGATGATCGCACGCCGTGCGGTGAGTCAATTCGATAACGACGAACGCCCGAGGTTCGTGGCAGGATCGATAGGTCCGCTCGGGTGCCTGCCCTCCTCCGGTGACCGTTCACTCGACACGCACCCTATCGACGAGATCAGGGAAATTTTCCATGAGCAGGCACGTGCGCTGGTGATCGGGGACGGAACTCCCGAAGAACCGACCGGTGCAGACGTACTGATCATCGAGACCGGGCAGGATCTGCTCGAACTCAGGCAGGGAGTACTAGCTGTTGATAAGCTGAGGGGAGAACTCGGGCTCGACATACCCCTGATAATCTCTTTCACGCTCGACGCATCGGGCCGGACCCTTCTCGGAAGCGACGCGGCATCGGCGGTCGCGAGTTTCATCGACCTCCCCATCGATGTACTTGGAATCAACTGTTCAACAGGTCCGGTCGAGATGAGACCGAGCGTGCGATACCTCGGCGAGAACGTCCCCATGTGGACGCATGCAATACCCAACGCCGGGATTCCAGTAGAGATCGACGGCGAACTCAAATGGCCGCTGAGTCCCGAAGAATTTGCCACGCAGCTTAAGGAATTCGCCGGACGGTTCAAGATAAGTATTGTCGGAGGGTGCTGCGGGACAACGCCGGACCACATCAGGGCAATAGACGAAGCGATAGGCGACTGGAAGCCGTCGCCAAGACCGAAAACCCGTCCGCACGTCGTTTCGTCGCCATTGTCGGTCGTAAAACTCGATGAAATACCCCGTCCGATAGTAGTCGGTGAGAGAATAAACGCGCAGGGATCGAAAAAAGCCAAGCAGATGGTGCTGGCTGAGGATTACGACGGGATTTTTTCCCTTGCGCAGAAACAGATCAACAAGGGAGCGTCAATTCTCGACATCTCACTTGGAACCACCGAGCGCGACGATGAAGTCGAGATGATGGGGAAGGTCGTCAAGCGATTGACCGCCGGAGCTCCAGCAGCACTGATGATCGACTCAATCGATCCGGTGGTTGTTCAGGCCGCTCTGAGGAGAATTCCCGGGCGCGCGATTGTAAACTCGATAAATTTCGAGAACGGCGAAGATAACGCGAGAAAAACACTAAGGCTTGTAAAGCGTCACGGCTCGATGGTCATCTGCATGACCATTGATGAAGAGGGTATGGCCCTCACGCCGCGCAGGAAGAGGGCTGTAGCCGAACGCATGAGGGATGTCGCGCTGACCGATTACGGAATTCAGCCCGACCGTCTTATCTTCGACCCGTTAACGATGACACTGGCAACCGGAGAGGAAGAGCTGAAACGCTCCGCGGTCAACACGCTCGAAGGTCTGCGGGAAATTGATAAAGAGCTGCCGGACTCATACACGTCGCTTGGCATCTCGAACGTGTCGTACGGCCTTCAGTCGAGTTCCCGAAAGGTGCTGAACTCGGTATTCCTATATCATGCGGTCCGTGCCGGACTCGATTTCGCGATCGTCCACGCCGGACAGGTGCTCCCCTACCCGACAATCCCGAATATCGAGCGCGAACTTGCCGAAAACCTTCTGTTCGATCAGCACGATGACGCACTGCATGAGTACGTCCAGTACTTCCAGCAGAAAAAGGAAGCCCCGGCGCCGCCACCCCACCCGATCGTTAACCGTCCACCCGCTGAGGGCCTCAGGCGAGCGATCGAATTCCGCGAGAAGGAGGGAATCGATCTCCTGATCGAACGTGCGCTCGAAGAGCACGAACCGGAGGAGATACTGAACGACATCCTTCTCCCTGCAATGCAGGATGTCGGCGAGAAGATGTCTACCGGCGAGATGATTCTCCCGTTCGTGCTGCAGTCGGCGGAGGTCATGAAAGTAGCAGTCTCGAAGCTGGAAAAGCATTTCACGAAGGACGAAAGCATCAGCCGTGGACGGATTATACTGGCCACAGTTGCCGGTGACGTACACGACATCGGTAAAAACCTTGTCAAGACAATTCTCCAGAACAACGGATACGAGGTGTGCGACCTCGGCAAGCAGGTGCCGAACGCGATGATTGTCGCGAAGGCGAAGGAACTGCAGGCGGATGCGATTGGTCTGTCGGCACTCTTAATCACGACATCGCGCCAGATGGAATACTGTGTGGAGGAACTTCACCGGGCAGGACTGGAGGTCCCTGTAATCATCGGTGGAGCTGCGATCAACCGTCTTTTCGCGCGCAGGATAAGCTGGATAGGGTCCGACCACATTTACGGACCGGGTGTTTATTACGCGGGAGACGCTTTCGACGGGCTGCAACTCGTGCGGGGACTTCTGGATGAAAAGAAACGACCAGAGCTCGAATCGATGGCGGAGGAAGGCGCGAGGACGTACCGTAAGGACCGTGAGAAGACCGTAGCGGAGGCTGAGAAGAAGAAAGCTGCAGCGGTTAAGAAAAGGCCTGCGGATGTCAGGATGGATAACGCGGTCCCGGAAGCACCGTTCTGGGGCTCGAAACGCCTCGAGTACATCGAGTCAAAAGAAATATTCAAACTTCTGGACACGAAAATTCTGTTCAAACTGAACTGGGGAATCCGCGGACGGACAGCGGAAGAGTACCACGCGATGATCCAGTCTACGTTCCAGCCGTTACTCGAGGACCTTCAGGACGAGGCGATCAGCCATTCGTGGATACTTCCCGCCGCCGTGTACGGATTCTTCCCGGCCAACTCGATTGGCGAGGAAGTGGTCATGTTCGACCCGTTTGCAGCGGACGATCCGATGAAGAGCGTGGTCGAGATCGGGCGGTTCAAGTTCCCGCGCCAGCCTAACGGTGAAAGGCTGTGCGTTTCGGATTACTTCCGTCCACTGGAATCAGGCGAACGGGATGTGATCGCACTGCAGGTTGTCACGATGGGATCGAGAGTGGCGGAGGTCGTGCAGTCGTTCACGCAGTCCGGCGAGTACGCGAAGGGATTCTTCCTCCACGGTCTCGCCACGGAAGCCGCAGAGGCGATGGCGGAGTACCTTCACAGAAGAATCAGGGCCGAGATGGGAATCGAGCGCGGACAGGGTCACCGTTACTCGTTCGGGTACCCGTCAACTCCCGACCTCGGTGCGCAGGTGACGCTCTTCGACCTGCTGCGGGCACCCGAGGCGATTGGGACGACACTGACAAGTGCGTACCAGATCGTGCCGGAGCAGTCGACGTCGGCGTTTATCGTGCATCATCCCGATGCACGGTACTTCCACATCGAGGGACAGGGTCTGGCAGCAGTTCTGCGTGAACCGTTGGAGTAAAAAGTAGTGTGTAGCTGGGCCAGGCACACGGATTTGTCAGGTTGGTGATTTAGTGAGGGAGTGACGATCAATATCCCGAAATGTAGCGGGGACAGGCACACAAATTTGTCCGCCAGTCCCCTATCCATAGCGACTTGAGGAACAGAGACTATGAATCAAGATTCAAAATCAAAAGTATTAATAGGCTATGAGTTTATAATCTACTTGAGCATATCATTATTATTCTTTAGCACCGCCGATTTATATTTTTACCTGGGACAGATAGTTGATCAGGAGCATGCTCTTTCATCTGTTCTTTGGATCTTTGGACTTCTACCTGGGACTATTTTATTTATTACTTTCTTGAGCGTATTATGGTGGAAATCGATATATAAACCTGAGATTAACTTTAAACGATTAGACAAAATTTTCACTGTGATAATAGGTATCAGTGTACTCACATCGATAGGGCTCTGGATATTTAAAAACCTATTCCATAATAGCTAGTCGGTTCCCATTAGTCATCCACCCAGGCGCAGAGGCCGAGGTTTCGCTTGGCTGAATAGACGGTGCCGTCCTGACCAAGCGCTGGAGCACTCCAGTACGATGGGAAGTTGAAATATTGCCACCTCAATGTCAGATCGGTGTTAAAGCACCTGAAATTGTACCCGTTGTTGGTGTAGATCAGGCCGTCCTCACCGATTGCCGGTCGGGTACCGTAGTCCTCCCAGCCGCTGGATGAATCGAGAGTTCCCCCGGTGTCAGGATCGAGTTTCCTGAGGGTACCGGTACCGTCGAAGGTGTAAATGTAGTCGTCGGGACCGATCGATGCGGAGGTGTACCAGGGCATCGGGTAGCTCGACTGGGTCCACTTGTACGACCACGATGTTCCATTGTCCTGAATAGCCTGAAGACCGCTGTTGGTGTGCCACATGACGAAGCCATCGGAGTGGTATGTCAGGCCGCCGCGACAGTCACCCGTGGAAGGATACGATGACCAGTTATCGCTTCCGTCAGAAGGATCGAGTGCATGCATGACCCTTGAATAATTGTTGACGTAAACATAGATCGTGCCATCGTCACCGACAGCCGGAGTGCAGTAAAACGGATCGCCGAGATATACGGTCCAGTTGACTGTGCCGGTGTCGGGATCGACGCTCGTATAACCCTGGTTGTCAAGCGGGATGATGAAGTTACCGTCGTCATCGAGAACCGCATAAGTGTCGGTCGGGAAGGTGCCGGTCATGCTCCATTCTTCAGTCCCATCGTCAGCGTCGAGACCGTAGATCAAGTTACTCGGCCAGTCGTAGACCAGAACAATTGATCCGTCACCGCTGATACCGTGGACGTTTAAAGATGAATGCGTTGTCAGGTTGAATTTCGTCGACCACTTCAGCGTTTGAGTAGCAAGGTCGACCGCAACAGCCGGTAGATGGTTAGTGTCGAGGTAATTATAGGCAATTGTGAAATATGCGGTGTCATCACTGAGGAAAACCGGCAGGGAGTTACCGTAGATTGAATCTGTGTAGTTATAAGTCCAGGTAGGAGCACTGTGTGTGTTATATGGACCGGACAGGTTCTCCACGTAGCCCGTGTTGGCACTGTTCCCCTGCGTAGTCGGCCAGATATCCTGAAGGAATTCCTTAACCTCGAAGCCATCCTCAAGTACACCGGGATCGGCAATCGGGTTGGTCACGATTACATCGTACAGATCAAGGACAGCCCCGGTAAGGTCGAGGTTGAATGTAAGGTTACCTGCATCGACGTACTGGAAGTTGGACATCAGGAGCGTATCGATACCATTTGACAATTCAGCGGTACAGAGCGGGTCGAATTCGAGTCCGGTTACGGTGCAGGAAACCTCGGAGTCATCTACGTAGCCCGAATCGGGATCGATTGCAATGACAGTCGGCTGTACGCCGGGTGACTCAGTGCCGATTATCACATTAAAAGTGAAATACGCAGCGAGAAAATTATCTGGGTACGCAAATGCGTCACCACCAGGAATCTGTGGTTCGTATGTGTTGGGATCGGTATTTTCAATGGTGATAAATAATTCCTCAACCCCGGGTTGAGTAAGGTTCAGAGATCCAATCGTTATCTCGTAGACCGATGAAACGCTGGAACTGCCATCGAAGATTGTGGCTCCGGCAAGCACATCGACAGGACCAGAAAGGATCGGACCCTCAAGCCAGAGTCCGGCAACCTCTCCTTCTACGCCGTCCGGATTTTCCAATGCCTGCCAGTCGTAAATTTCAAGGTGCAGATTCAGCTCTCCACCGTTATTCGTTTCGTCCACGTACCAGGCAGTGGAGCCGTTATCAGTGAAATCGAGAGTGAAGGCTTCCTGCTGGTTCGCAGTGAGAGGGTATGCTTCCGGCGGAAATTCGGGAGCGTAAAGCGGATCGGGTTCCTCCCAGCATGCACCAACAGCGTAGTTGAAGCTGAAATCAGGTTCCCCACCGTCCATCCTGAACTGGATGTCGTAACCCCGCACCAGGATTCCCTCTACAGTGGAAAAAGCACCGCGGTCCTCAAGGTTCGGGGTGCCTGAGACGCCACTGAGATCATCCACGTTGTCAGCGAAGTACTTATAGGGATTCACAGTGCCTATGGGGTAAAGCGGCGGTGCGAGTTTGCCCGTGGTGAATCCGAAGATGGTTTCAAAAGACGTAAATTCAGTTGGATTCCACCATCGCGTGAAGCCGTCAGCGTTTAAGATACGCGTGTCAGTGGGACCTGGACGGAGAACGCTTGCGTCGTACTCACCCGGCAGTGATCCGTCCGAGATGAGGATTCCCTTGACATCGAAGCCGTTGTACTTACTGACGCCGGGGACGGGATGACGCAGTGCTACGTCGAGCTCGAAGTAACCATCCTCGGGTACGCTTGTTCCGAGCACATTGAATGAAATCATGTGAATTGGTGAACTCGGCGGCTGCATAAACTGGGTTACGTTAGCAGTGAAAGCCGGTCCCCGGATCGGTACAAGCTCAGCTGTCATTGTGTCAGGATCGATTGTCACGTCCCACAAACCCCAGAGCACCTGGTTGCTACCGGTCGATGCCGTCTGGCCGGTAACGTCGAGATTCTGGGTTGTGTCGGGGATAAGCGGGGACGAACCAGTTGAGCATCCGATCGCGATGATCAGAAGGGTAGCAGAGAGGAAGAGGGCAACGCGCATTTGCGGCCTCCTATAGTTCTATATCGAAATATAAAAAGGACCGCTGCAATGATACAACACGTGGCATGGGGTAAGCAAGGTGGATTCATTAATTACTTTTTCTTCTTAGCGCTCGCAGACTTCTTCGTCTTAGCGGGTTTCTTTGCTTTTGCTGGTTTCTTAGCTTTTGCAGGCTTCTTCGATGCTGCAGGCTTCTTCCCTGCCGCTGGCTTTGCCTGGGCGCGTTCATCGATCTCCTCTTCAACGATCGATTCAATATATGCTCTCAGGTCGGTGTCTGATACCGAAGCCTTGCGCATTGCATCCAGAACACCACGTTCCTGGCTGTTTACATCGGATGCCCGCTTGTGGAACTCGATCTCAAGGTATGGCGGGACACCGATTCCCGTGATGAATTTTTTAACCTCGTAAGAAGTGTCAGTTTTCGCGAGGTAATCATCGACTATCTCGACAGCCCTGATGCTAGCACGCACAACGTCAAGGGCACGCTGAGTAATAATCACGCCGACCTGTCCGAGCTCGTCCATTGATTGACGGGTGCGTTTCACAGCCTTATGAACACCGGTTCCGACCACCTTGGCGGACTTACCGACGTCCACACCGATTTCCTTCGACTTTTCAACGGCTTTACCGGTCCCGGCAGTTACTTTCTTCCCGAACTCGACAGCGCTGTCGGTGCCCTTTCGAACCGCACTGCCCATTTTTTTAATTTGTTCACGAGTGGATTTACGTTTGCCTGTGGACTTGTCCGCCACTGGGTCATTCAGGCTGCTTTCCTCAAGTTCTGCATTGAAGGCATCCTGTGCCTTTGCTGTCGCCTCTTCGAGGATTTCTCCGTCTGATTCGACCTTGCTACCGCAGCTAATACAGAACTTAGTCGCTTCATCAAGTGTCGTGCTGCATACTCTGCATTCCATATGGATCACCCAGAGGGACAGTATAAGTGAAAATTAAGAATGGGGACAGATGTATGTCACTTTCAATCATGTACTGGCAGCACATGACACGGATGCAAGAATTGATTTGAAATGAAGCAGGGACAGGCACACAAATTTGTCGGGTTGGTGATTTAGTAAAGGAGTCACGATTATTGTCCCGACAAATTTGTCCGCCAGTCCCCTGAATACGCCAGTCCCCAATAATCATGTGCTGGCAGCACATGACACCTATGACAGAGTAAATTTGTGGGTCAGGGATTCTTTTTATCGACAGATCGGGCTTTGCGGAATTTATCGAGCCATTCCGCGATGGCTTTTTCTTTGCCGTGGGGTGATGGATTGTAATACTCGGTTCCGATCATTTCCTCGGGAAGATATTGAAGGTCGACTACTCCGCCATCGTAGGAATGTGCGTATTTATAGCCTTCCGAGTGACCGTGCACGGTTTTCATTTCGGTGACGGGAGCGTTCCTGAGGTGCAGCGGCGGGGGATAATTTTTACCGTCCTAGATATCCTTCATCGCGGTGGTAATCGCAGATACAGCAGCATTTGATTTAGGGCTTGTGGCAACGTAGATGGTTGCCTGTGACAGCGGGATCATGGCTTCGGGCATTCCGATGAACTCGACCGCCTCACGTGCGGCGTTCGCGACAACCAGCGCCATCGGATTTGCGTTGCCGACATCTTCCGCAGCCTGGATAACAAGACGTCGGGCGATAAATTTCGGATCCTCGCCGCTTGAGAGCATTTTTGCCAGGTAATAGATTGCTGCATCGGGATCGCTACCGCGCATACTTTTGATGTAGGCAGAGATGGTGTCATAATGGGTGTCACCGGCACGATCGTAGACGCGGAACGCAGCCTGCATGGCATTCTCGATAACATCCTGAGAGAATTTCCCTCCCCTGCCCCCTGTTTTTTCATCGATAAGTGATTTTGCCACTTCAAGCGTGCCGATTAACGTACGGGCGTCACCACCTGCAAGCATCAGAAGGCTGTCGCGGACATCGTCGGATAGTTCGTACGGCGCATCGTCCTCGAGCCTGTCAGCGTTGAAGTACTCAACCGTGCGGTCGGCAAGGATCCTGAGGTCGTCGGTTTCCAGTGGTTCGAGTTTGTAGACTGTCAGACGGCTGCGAAGCGCCGAATTGATTGAGAAGTATGGATTTTCTGTTGTCGCACCGATCAGGATGATGGTTCCGTCCTCGATATGCGGGAGAAACGCGTCCTGCTGAAGCTTGTTGAATCGATGAAGCTCGTCAATGAACAGGATTGTCTGGCGTCCGGTCAGCTGTCGCTCCTCACGGGCCTCCTTAACGACCGCGCGGACGTCCTTGACCGTACTCACAACCGCTGAAAACTCGCGGAAGTGGACATTCAGCTCGTTAGCAAGTGCCCGAGCGAGCGTTGTTTTACCGCAGCCGGGAGGTCCCCATAAAATGAAGGAGTGTAGCTGCCCGGTACGGACCATGCGCGTCATGGCGCCGTCTTCTGACAGCAGCCTTCCCTGCCCGACCATCTCCGACACAATTTTCGGACGCAGGCGTGCAGCCAGAGGGATATGATCGTCGAGTTCAGAGAGGTCCGTATTTTCGCTGAACAGGGTCATGCGAATACCAAACAATTGTATAGTATTACTAATCTAAACGCAAGGTAATTTCAACCGCGATCAACATAAACGATTTGGGCCGGGTTTTAAAGGAAAAAATCAGGGCTGAGATTTCTCAAGCTTGATTTTTAAAACCCGATCGCGTATAGAGGAACGAAGCCGGAGGTTACGGCAGACACATGTCACTGCGCCTCATTGAAATAGTCGTCTCGAAGGACAACCGTGAGAAGATTCGCACGTTCTTCGAGGACGCTCCCCTTCTCGATAATTACGAAACTCCGCTGATGGGAGACCGCCTGAAATTTTCGCTGATTCTCGATTCATCCGAGACTGAGGAGGTCATGGATGAGCTGACCGACCATTTTGAATCGGACCCGAACTTCAGGCTGATACTCCAAGACGTACTGACATCGCTTCCAAGGAAGGAGGAGGAAGAGCAACCTCCTGAAGCGGCCGAGACCGTTGATGAAGTCCCGGAAGAAAAGGAGAAGGTGGAGAAGAAGTCGCGGATCAGCCGTGAAGTGCTTTACGAGGACATCTCAGAAGCCACCGGACTGACGAAAATATACATGGCGATGGTAATACTCTCTGCCCTTGTAGCAGCGGTCGGGTTGTTGAAGGATAACCTTGCGGTGATCATCGGTGCGATGGTTATCGCTCCACTGCTTGGTCCGAATGTTGCGCTGGCGCTATCAACAACGCTGGGTGACACGAAACTCGCATGGCGCGCAACATATACAAACCTTGTCGGGATCCTGCTTGCCCTGGTTGTCTCAGTAATTCTCGGCCTGATTTTCAAGCCGGACGCATCGAGCCAGGAGATCGCGACGCGCACATCGGTAAGCCTTGCCGATATCGCGCTTGCACTCGTCGCCGGGGCAGCGGGAAGTCTCGCGTTTACGACGGGAGTGTCCACGGCGCTCGTGGGAGTCATGGTCGCGGTCGCACTGCTTCCTCCACTGGTTACCTGCGGACTTCTGATCGGGTCGGGTGACTGGGACCCCGCGCAGGGTTCCTTTTTATTACTCCTTACTAACCTGATCTGTATCAACCTCGCAGGAGTTTTAACTTTTATGGCGCAGGGAATACGTCCAAGGACCTGGTACGATGCTGAGCGGGCCAAACGACATACGCGCAGGGCGGTAATTATCTGGATAGTCCTGCTGGCTGCGTTAGCATTCGTGATTTTTATGGCGGGGAGACACTGGGAAGTCATCTGAGGGTTAAGGTCCGTTCAACACTTCAACCTCAACATAGATCCGTCCTGATTTCGAAGCCCCCGAGATATCGAGAAATTTGAACCGTCCACCCCCGCGAACCGCAACAATGTCGCCGGGTACTAACTCGTAGCCGGGTTTTCTCGCGGGTTCGTAATTCAGAAGGACACCACCCGATGACAGGTGTTTCTTGATCTGTTCCCTCGACGGTTTCAGGGTTTTGGACGCTACTGCATCGATTCTCGGGGATGCGACCGACACTTTTTTCTGTCCGGTTGTGGTTGCAGGTGGAAGATCGTTGATTTCCTCCGAAGTTAATGCGCGGAGCGTGTATCCGCGAATTACATCGGGGATTTCAGTGAGTCCCTGCACGGCGACAGCCCATCCGCCTTCGATTTTGAAGACATCTCCATATGAAATATCACTGCCAAGATGGTCTGTCAGGCTATCGATCATCTCAAAACGCTGTGGGGGGTCAAAAAGATTGTCCGGCCTGACGCGAATGATCGAAATACCGGGACCGGGCCAGTCGAGAAGGTTATTCTGATGCACGGCCTGTATGCAGGTCATCCGTGGTGACGGGTTTGGGACGATTGTTCTGAAGCGAAGGTCCTTTCGGACAGCTTCACCGATCGTCACAGCGATGGTCCACGGGTCGAGAAACGAACTGGTGAAAGCCAGCTTACGTGAGGTATCGGAATCGAGCTTAGCACTGATCTCACCAACCCAGCGGGCTGCATCGGCACGGATCTCAGCGTTTGATCGAAGGTCATCCATATGGTGAGATTATACAATAGAAAAAATGCCCCATGCTCAGGCTGAGCATGGCACTTTTCTTAAAAGTGGCAACCAATAAAAAAACCCGGACTGAGAGTCCGGGCATTTAAATCATATATTTAAACGCTTAGTACAGCGGATGATCAAGGTTTCCGGTGTTGGACCGTGTCCTCATGAATTTCGGCCACGGGATCAGGTCGGGATCGGTTGGTACATCATGGTTTGTTGTGATGGCGAACATCCTGTGGCTCTCGGTGCCGAAGATAATGTCCATCAGACCATCATCGTTAGCATCCGCAATGAGCGGAATCGTGGTCACGGCACCGTACGGGGCTGTCGTCCACATGTAAAGGCTCATACCGTCCGCACCGTTAAGGATCCTCAGGTAGAAATCAGCACAGCCGACAATTACATCGATCACGCCGTCGTTGTTTACATCGGCGAGTGTCGGTGACGTAGGCATGTAAATATCGTCGTCGCTCTCCCACAGCAGCGATCCGTCGGTTCCGTCGAGCGCGAACACGCCGATGTACCTTGACGAGATAACGACATCGGGTGTACCGTCACCGTTGAGGTCACCGAGCGCAGGCGACGTATCGAAATTGCCTGAAAGCTCTTCATTAGCCCACAGTACAGTCGTGCCGGCAACGTCGAATGCATAGACGCCATTGTTACTTCCGACCACACCATCGCCGGTTCCGTCGTTGTTGAGATCGCCGATAGCGGGTGAACCGATTGAGAAACCGGTACCGAAGTCATAGCTCCAGAAACTCTCGCCGGTAGTGCCGTTGACAGCACTGATAATGCCGCCCGACGCCACGAGCGCATCGGCGAACGTATCACCGTTGAAATCCTCAAGTGCCGGGGTCGCCTTGACAGGTGCTCCAGTGTCATAACTGACGAGAAGATTGCCTGTACCGCCCTCGAATGCGTACAGACTGTTATCGAAGGAGCCGACCACCACCTCGGGAATACCGTCACCGGTCTGATCGATGCATACCGGTGATGATTCAACCAGGTTGGAGGTAGTGTAGGTCTGCATGGCGTAGGGTTGAGTCATGACAAGGTTGATAGCATAGATGTTGTTGTCATTCGATCCGATTACGACGTCGATTGTTCCGTTGTCATTTACATCCCTTATCGCAGCGGAACTTTTCACCATGCCGCCGGTTTCGAACTCCCACTGGATCGCGCCATCATCACCGTTCAGGCAGTACACGAAGCCGTTATCGCATCCGAAGATTACATCGTTGGTGTTGTCCTCATTGTGATCGCCGATTGTGGGTGCCGATTCCAGGTCGGCTGAGAAAACACGTTCCCAGAGTGTAGTTACAGATGTAGTTAAGCCTGTTATCTCGTTGGTGTTCGTGTCTTCATTCCCCGCCTGGTCGGCGGCTGTAACGACAAAGGTGTAATTGGCGCCATCCGCAGTTGGAACCGCGTAATGCGACGTGCCAACAATTTCATGCGTAACAGGCAGGATCAGCGGTATGTCGGAGATCTGCTCGATGTTGTAGATTACAGGTCCGCTTGGGTCAGTTGCCGGATAATAAGCGATAATCGCGCGCTGGCTTCCCCAGTAGACCTCCTCGATGCCAATTTCTCCGGTCCATTCGGGTGGATCGGTATCTTCCGTGACTGTGACCGTAATCCTCTGGTATATCTTGTACTGGCTGAATGTATCGAATGCCACAAGCGGGAGCTCGAATTCGCCTGTACTCATCGGCACCCATGCGTTTGGTACAGTTGCATCATACTGGAGATGCAACGTCCAGGTTTCGTAGGTCTCACCGGCAGCGCCTGCTGCCTCGGATTCGAAGGACTGCAGTCCAGCGAGTGGGTTCAGCGGTGAGCAGTCGAGGTAGACCCCCTTGGCGTCACCCTGCCAGTCGACGAGGTCGACCGAGACGGTGAGGTCATAGCCCGTTGTATGGACGCTGCCATCAACATTGATATTTGTCAACTCGACAGGTTCCGCGGGATGTCCCGGATAGGATGCATCGACCACGAAAGGCACGAGTAGTTTGAAAGGTGTCGGGAAGTAAAGCTGCATCGGCACGCTGTACTGCTCGTTAGGACCGAAAAGCCTTTCATCAGCTTCCTTGGCAAAGATCTGGAACGGGTCGGGATGGTACGGGTCACTGGACCAGAAGTCGGTCAGTCCGTCCTCGGAAACGAGTTTTCGACCGCTGTTCCATTCGTCGAGGAACAGGACTCCCCTGACGTCGTATCCACCGAGTACGGTCGGGTTGACCAGGACTGCATCGAACTCCATCATTCCGGCGGACTTATCGAACGAGAAATTTTCGAGGCTCAGGCAGTTAGAGCAGGCGGGTTTCAGCACCTGTGAGGTAACGTCGAAATGGGCTTCCAGCCCGCGTTCCCATGTTACAACTTCCACCGTACCGGCTTCGGTATCGATATCCAGGGCGTATACACCCCAGAGTCCCCTCTCATCTTCGAAGCCGCGTATAAGGTCAGCGCCGCCGCTGTCCGATATACCGAGTACATCGGGAAGCATACCTGCGGGGTCGCCACCTCCGGAGCATGCAAGCGTGAGACTTGTCGCACATAACAGGCAGATAGAAAAAGCTGTCAGAGAATTAAGTAAAGATCGAGTCTTATTTTTCATCTAACTCCACCCCAAACCGGGATATTAGCCTACGGTGTACTAGGAAATATTCGAGATCCGATGGCTGCGATTGTGAGTCTATTATTAGTATTGAAACGTGGAGGGTCGGCTGAACGGGGCATGGGCACTGAATAGACATTCAACGCCAATATTTTCTTGCCGGATTGAATCAGACTTAAAACGTCTGGTTTAGAGTTAAAAAAATACGCAGGAGAATGTAAAAGAATAGAAAAAACCCGCGATGTTGTCGCGGGAAATATTTTTCAAATCGAGGAATATACTGATTACTGCGGTGGTTCGAAATAGGGTGTTCCGGTGTTCCAGCAGTTGCCCTGGTGCTGTGTCCAGCCGCGCATCTCGATATCTGTGGGAACAGGTGCGTTCATGTCGATCTTGTACGTGTTACCGCGCATGTCGCACGCGATCAGTTCCCACTCACCGTCGTTGTCTACATCACCCATTGCAGGGGTCGCATAGAGCTCCTTCTTGTCAGCACCTGATATCTGCATGCTGAAGAGGAGCCATCCGCCCCAGCCACCGAGGTATGGACTCGGGTGATTAAGATCACCTGCATTCAACAGGTCTGCGAAACCATTCTTGCGACCGTAGAGAATGTTGAGATGGCCGTCCCCGGTGAAATCACCGATGATCGGGCTGGAGTAATTGGTCACAGTATCAGCAGCGATTCCGTAAAGCCTTGTATAGAGGATCGATCCATCGGCACCGCTTAAACAGTAAACGGATTGGACCTCCGTCAGGTAGGCGGTGACAATGAAATCGGGAACCATGTCACCATTGATGTCCGGAATCGGGGTTGGTGTACGTCGGGCATTACCCCAGATTTCACCGGAGTACCAGAGCTCGTTTTCACCGTTGGTACCATCAAGGGCAACGATAGCTGATTTCGTTTCACCAACATTGTCGCGGAAACCGACGATGCAGTCCGGAACCTGGTCGTTGTTTACGTCGACCAGCACCGGTGAGCAGTCAATATTGTACATGCCCGGACCGACGTAGTAGGTCCAGAGCTCGTTACCGTTTGCGCCGTTGATAGCATGAATCTGCGTGTCGTACGATCCGACAACAACATCCCAAATAGTGTCGCCGTTCAGGTCGGCAACAGCGGGAGTTCCAGCGATTCCGCCCCCCGCATGGTAGTCCCAGATCAGTGAGCCGTCAGCACCACTCAGAGCCAGCACAGTACCGTCACCGGTACCGATAACTACATCCGGAACAGTATCACCGTTGTAATCCTCAACGATCGACGGTGAGCCGTGCATCAGGATTCCCGAACCGGCGGGATAAGTCCATAACGGGGTTGTACCGCCCATTCCATCGCCTGCACCGTCAAGCGCGTAAACGATGATATCGTCACTCGCTACAACTACATCGAGTTGATGGTCACCGTTCAGGTCGACCAGAGCCGGTGTAGACTGGATCTCACCACCGGTCGTGTACTCCCAGATCCTGGTGTCCTGATTACCGGTGCCGTTACCACCGAGGACGTAGACCTTTCCGTTTCTTGCACCGACCACTATTTCATCGCCCGGAACGTTGTCTACGTCACCAAGTGCTATTCCGAAGATACCGTCCGAGTTCGGCGGCTGGTCCTTGATGAATGTCCATGTTGATTCTGCACCGTAACGTGTCGCGGGATAATCGCAGATATTTTCATAGGTGTCGTATATACCCTGCGCGTCTTTCAGGTCGATTCCATACCAGCGGGGTACGTTGTCGGGAGCAGCGACCGCTCCGAGGTCTGTGTAGCCGGTGTAGGTCAGGTCATTTTCCACCTTGAGTGCTGGAGCAGCGTCCGCGAATGTTATATTGGCATAATCTCCGCCATAGAAGATGTATTCGATCGGTTTCGAGCCGTCAATTCCCTGGTAGTAGAAGAGCCAGAGGTACTGAGGACCTGATATATGGTCCCAGATCAGGCTGTCTACACCGGCCGGATATTCCGGGGGCTGGTCATCCCACCAGCAGTAGACGGGGAAATCCTTGACGAAATACTCAGTGGATGCCTGGTCGTAGGCCTTTATTCTGATTCTTCTGACGCCGGTTTCAAGGCCGCCGTCCTCAAAAAGGTAATACTCGTAGATGTATTTATGGGGTTCCGGATTGCTGACGTAATCCATCTCAACTTCGCCCTGCCCGCCAAGTTCTGCAAGGTCGAGCAGAACGTGATCGATATTATCCTGCCAGTCTGTCAGAGTGACGTTGATGTAAGCGTCCGAGCCGAACGGGTGTATGGGCCCGACAACTGATGGGACATAAGCATCGACCGCTTCCGGCCTGTTGTGAGTTAAAGGATCGTGAGCACCGGGAGACCACGATGCGTCCACAACGTAAAGCATGTCAACAAGTGGATAGTCCGGTGCTTTCCAGAGCCAATAGGTGGTTCCATGAGACGCCAGGCCGTTGAACGGTGCGTACTCCTCACCCACATTGAATGTCATATAGGGATTATATTCCAGGTCACCGTAAGCCTGGGTGGCATGCCACCAGACGTCCAGTCCGTCATGGGCCGGTTCCCCTTCGAAATTCATCAGATCGGCCTGGGGCACGGAGCCATCAAGACCCGGGAATATAATACCCCTGATGTCCCAGCCGGTAATATTGAATGGATTTGAGAAAATTATGGTGGTCTGGATGATGAGTCCGCCATTAACCCAGGATGAAGCGACAGGATGAATCTGCAGGCAAGTGTAGCAATTCGGTGGATTCAGCCAGCCTGCTACATCGACATGGTAGAAATCAAGGTTTCTGTTCGGTACTAATTCGACCTTAGCATCGACCACATTCCCTGCAGAATCTTCGATGTCCTCAATTCTCAGGGTATAAACACCCAGGACCGTGCGATTCGTGTCAGGCTGCGACTGCAGGTCCGTGGATGTGTCGTTTGATGGTAAAATCGGATCACCGCTGGAACAGCCGATCAGAGTGAAAACCAAAAACACAACACCCAATGCCATGATTGTTGAGGAGAAGCGTCTCGAAAGCATATTGGAACCTCCCGCCTGTCCGGCGGTGAATTTTGTCAATAGCACACGGTTATAACAGACCATATAAGGTTATACAGCCTAATTCATTATATAGGGAGACCGGAGTACAGTCAAGAACGTCGATGCACTGCGGTTCACACATGTTCACCCGGATCCGCTGAAATTACCGGAATAAAAAAAAGATGCCGTACGGCATCGTGAAGGTTGAGACAAGGGTTTGATTCGACTTTCATTCCCTTATTTTGTCGATCACATCCTGGAAGGTCTCTATCGCCTGACATCCCGACTCAAATGTCCTGTCAAGCGTCTGAACTGCGTCCCTGAAAGCCGAGGACGATTCGTCGATAATGTTGGAAAGGTCACCGAGCACGCCTCCCGATTCATCGTGGCTCTGAGCCCTCGATTCGGCTGAGTTAAACCGTTTACGGCGCTCCTGCTGGTCTTTGAATATTCCGAAGGCTGCACTTGCAACGGCGGCAAGTCCGAATCCAACGATCATCCCCTTGAGGAACAAGGATGTGTCGTGCTTTCTTTCAACCCGGGACGGGCGATCCGACCTGACCGCCAGTGTCCTGGTTTCTTTCTCTACTGAGCTCATCTTGTGCGGGAACTCCTTACTCTTCTCCAGTGTAATAATATCGACGGGAGTTACATCCCGTACACTATCTTATACACGTCTCAACGGTTTTTCAATTCAGATAACCAAGTCCCTCCAACAGGTTAATCATTTTATCAGATTCTTCCTGCGATGTAATGCTGCTGACGTCCACTTTTTTGTCGTCCGTGGGGCCGATCCCGGGTTTGTTGGCTTCCAGGAATTCGTCTTCGAATGCCCCGGTGATTATATTGCCGTCCACGTCCGACGGCACTGGTATTCCGGCAAGCATGTGGATAGTCGGGAGCAGGTCCGAGAGATTCGGGGACTTACCAAGGCCTACACCACTCCTCACGCCTTCGCCAGCGATCGCGAATAAGCCCTCCATCCTGTGCGTACCGCACCAGGTCAGCCTGCTTCCGGATTTTTCACCGGGCGGATCGAGTTTACGTCCATCAACAAGGGTGTAATTACGTTCCTTGAGACGTTTATCCTCGCGCCACATGAGGAAAAGGTCGGGGGCGAGGTCAGTCGCGGGTCCCCAGACGGCTTCCTCCCTCGTCAGGACCCCGTTAAACAAACTTACACCGGGTTCTATTTCGAGTGACTCAAAGCCTTTTTTGATCTCGTCGCGTATACGGTGATATTCAGCGCCTCTGGGAACTATGCCGTGGGGGAAGTCGCCTTCACGGTTAATGTAAAGCCCGACACCGTAGCCTCCCGGTGCACAAAATGCGGTTGTCAGTGTCCAGTCAATATCCTCGAGGAAAGGTATCTCGGATAATTTTCCAACAAGTGCTTCCTTCCTGGTTCCCAGAAGCCTGTTGACCGCGTCGCGGATTCCATGCGGCGTGTATCGTTTTGCTAGGAAGAGCAGACGGTTTGCAATCGAGCCGGCCTGCGCCTTCGCAGCCTGCTTCGTCCTGCCCTTGTCACCACCAGTTACAAGGTAAGCATTGTCCTCGAGCCATTTAGATATAAAAGCGTCCTTGCCGATCGCACCCATCAACGGCTGCGAGCCGTGATCGCTGACAAGGATCACCCAACCGCCATTACGATCGATATCCTCCAGGCATTCCCCGAGATAGATATCGATCGCTTCGTAGACACGGGCAAGTGAACGCCTGTAAGCATGGGGGATGTCGTGATCGTCAGCGTTGTACCCAGGATGATCGGGATCGAAATATTTCGAGTAGAAGTGCGGGATTAAATCTGTAGCCTGAAATACCGTGAAAATGATCCCGCAGTCCGGGAATTCGATAAGTGAATGACGTGCAAGGTCGGCGGTCGAGACTGTCATATCCAGAAGCCTTTGATGTAACGTCTCGATCGATTCATCCTTAGTCGGATCGACCTCGTTCAGGAACGGAAAATTCTGAAGCAGGGGATCTCTGAATTCATGCGGACGGATAAAGTCGCTTTCCGCTGAAGGCGTACCGAGACCGGACACGACGAGTCCAGTGGGATCAGGTTCAGGGGGGAATGTGTACGGGACAAGCAGACTTACGGTCTGAATATCGTTTTCATTCGCATGTACGAGGAATGATTTCCGTCTACGGTTATTCGCGTCGACAATTCTGAAAGCACCGGACTCATCGGGCTGGAGGAAATCAAAGATGCCGTGTTTGCCGGGATTTGCACCGGTCAGCATCGTGGACCATGCGGGAGGTGTCAGCGGCGGGATGGTCGAAATGCAGTCCGACCGCACTCCGTTATCGAATAACCTTTTAAAATTCGGAATTCGTCCTGATTTGAGAACCGGGTCGAGATAATTGAACGAGGCACCATCGAGTCCGATTATGTAAAGTCTGGAACCGTCGGTATTTGATCTCCGCCTGATCACTATTCGGGGTCCTCAACGATTTCGGGATCGATTTCGTTACCACCATCGGCGACAGACGGCTGCACCGGTTCCATCCCAGGTGGAATTTCAGGAGGAGGGCCGAGAAGTGCGTTCAGAACCTGCTCCACCTCGACAACACCTACCCCGCGCGAGTCTGAGTAGTCGATTAATTTCTCCCTGATCGCACCGGTCTCGTCGACTATCCAGTAAAAGGGACTTGTATGATGTTTCGACGGCGGGTCGAGGGGGAAGTCCGCTGCAATAAGTTCCGGGTCCCAGAAAAAGTCGGAGTACCTGTCGATGAGGGAAAAGTTGTCGTTGTCACCGGGTCGGAAAAGGATCGTCATATTGTCCGGTTTCTGCTGCACCGCAGGTTCGATAGTCTCGCGATCCTCTTGAGGTATGATGATCGATATAAATTGCCCGGGACGGGACCGGTGGAGAGCCTCCAGCCCGAGAAGACTTCGCCTGCCGTCGTCGGTCAAAAAGTTTGGGAACATTAATATGATGATCGGCGTACCGACGAATCTCTCGATCTGAACCATCTCGCCATCCATGTTCCGAAAAGGCTCCTGGAAGAACCTGAGTTTCAGCGGATCGATGTTGTCCGGATGCGATTCAGGAAGAACGTACAGCTCTTCCTCCGGGATGTCAGGGGCAGGAGGGATGCAGCCAGCATTGATAGCAAGGCTGACAAGGGAGATGAACACAGCGAAAAGGAATGTGCGCGACTTAGTCATCATCACTATGAATAATCGGCAGCAGGACCGGTTCATTTTAACATAAGGTCAACAAAAGAAACCGACCCGGGAAACCGGGTCGAATGTAATTCCCAGTATTTTCATGAATGACTTATTCTATGCTGTTGTTCGAACCTGTACTGATCCTGTGATGTAAGCATTCTGGTTGTGGGTCAGGTCGATAGACCTCGGCCTTGAATGACGTCGACCGGACTGGTCGTAGAAAAGCGAGACCTGCGGCTTGAGCGGGCTTCCGGGATGCGCCCGTGTTACAAGTCCGATCTCCCCGTTGTTCATCCTCACCCATGTACCCGGAGGATAGTGACCGAGCGTCTGTACAACAGCCCGGATAACACCCTTGCGCACGTATTTTGATCCGTCCTGAATCAGCACCTGCAGAGCCTTGTGGAAACCGGACCTGACGCCGGTCTCGCGGTTCCATGTAAGGTTGTCGTACGTGTTGGCGAGTATGAGTATCTGGTCCCAGTCCGAGAGCATCGTGCCCTTGAGACCCCTCGGATAACCGCTACCGTCGTATTTCTCATGATGGTTCATGACCATCTTAAGTGCACTTTCGTTGATTCCACCAAGATTCCAGAGGTACGAATACCCAGCCTCGGTATGCTCGAGGTCCTCATTTTCGGTTGACTTGGCGATCCCTGAGACAGTGGACGTCCGGCGCAGGACAATTCGCCCCACGTCATGCAGGAGTGCACTGGTCGCATGATCACGTATCAGCTGTGCAGGATGTCCGATCGCACGGGCAATCATGAGGAAGAGGATCAGCACGTTGGTAGCGTGAGCGTGGAGGGATGGATCGACAAGAATCAGGTCAGCGAGTGTCATTGTGAGCTGGGGCCTGCTTAAAACTTCCTCTGTCACCTGCTGTGCGCCCTCGTGCACCTCACCGAGGTCAAGGATTCCATCCTCTTCAAGCGATTTGAAACTGTTTTCGAGGGTCTTGCAGCACTGGTGACGTACGAACTGCGACACAACCGGCTCGGGTCCGCTTTCCGCGAGGTACGTCTCGAGTTGCTTCAGGTCCGCCCCGGGAGCTTCAATCTGTTCCTGCGTGTCCTCTGAATCGACATCCGTAGGCTCGATTGCCAGTTTTTCGATCCCACGGGCTTTCAGACGATCGATTATTTTCTGCGTGAGCTCAGTACCCGCTGCGATGAGCAGCGTACCGTCTTCATCAAGAAGATCCCTGTCAACATTCTTTCCAATTGGCAGTTTGTCCACTTCAAGAAGGAACCTGGTGCCAGGCTTCTTCTTCTGAACCTGATCCTGACGTTCCTCCTGACGTGCGAACATTAACTTGAGGCGTTCGTCGGTGTAGAGGAGATCGGCAGTAAGGCCCAGGCACTCATGACATGTGCGAAGGTGAGTAAGAACCTTGTGCTCCTCGGTCGGCGGCAGTTCACCATCAAGCAACTGGATGATCAGTCCCTCTTCGCGGATCGCGCGGCAAAGTCCCTCTGAATTTTTCATTCCTCTTGTCTCATACCCGGCAAGAAGCCAGAAGCCGGATCCCTTTACAGAAAGTGTATGAACTCGCAACGAATCCTTACTGAAATACTAACCTCACAAGATAAAACGAGTTACAAGTTCAATAATAATATCGTCCCCAGGAAGGCTGTGTTGCTTACCTGGGTCGACTGTAACTTAAAAACCGAATAAAACCTGAAATAGAAGTGAAGACCCACCCGCAGGTCCCCCCTTAGTAGGACTATAGCATATTTAATATTTCGGTTCCAATAAATTAAATTCCCTGCAAATGACCAGTTCCTAAAAAGGAACATCCCGGGGAAAAAGGGCCCGGGATGAACTGGTCTCGTATCGTTTTCTGCCTACGTCGGTTCCGGCACGAGTATACGTTTCATTTCGATGAGAGCTTTCTGAATCAGCGCACCCACGCTGCCTTCGGGGATGCCAAGTTCCATTGCGATCTCCCTGTACTTGAATCCCTTTGAATACCTGAGCTCGATTACGTCCCTGAGATGGACCGGCAGTTGCTCCAGGCCATTGCGTACGTAGGTCTCCTCCTGGCGCTCGAGCACCTCGTCCTCGGGATTCTGTATCCTGGGATCGGGTACGTCGAGCTCCACGTCCTCAAGGCTCATTTTCTCGACAGATCCACCGCGCTTGATTGTCAGGAACTTGCGGTAGTGCTGACGGACCCTGTTGAGAGTGAGCGTGTAGATGTAGGTCTTGAGGATCGATTTTCTCTGGAAGTTGGGAAGACCTTTGACGAGGTCCATGAAGACCTCGTGTGTGATGTCCTCGGTGTCCTCGAGGGTAAAGCGATAGTTTTTACCCTTAACAATATGGAAGATATAGTTGTAAAACCGCTCATAGAGAAGAGTCCAGGCATCCTCACAGCCATCAAGACATCGCTGGATCAGTTCCTGCTCACTGATGTCCTCTTTGCAGACGGACTTTCCGTTCATCTTACTTCCTTTTCGGGCATAAAAATAACCCGCTCTTCCCACCATGCGGACCCTGCGGTGTACATATTAAATATACCGCAATATCGGGAGTCCACAAGATATAACGCTAATTTTCTTCATGCCTGCCACTAGGTCGAATTAACGTCCCGATTCAGCCAAAATTTCCTGTAGCCCTTTATTCATAGAGCCTGCAGTCGAATCTGGCTCTCGGATATTTCAAAATTCAATCCCGGGTGATACAGCTCTATCACCCTGTAACGGAGCAATTCACGTGATATATTTCATTATATTGAAATAAGATTCCGCGAACGGCTCTTCAGTAGTAATATCGCGGGTTACCAGTGATAGGGCATAAACAGGCTTAATGCGGCGAAGAAAATATTAACTACGAGCCCTCAGTATTCCGATACACCCCGTAGCATCCGCCGCGGCGGGCAGTGCGTCCAGCCTCCATTTAACCCAACCCGTCGTGATGCCGGGGACACCAGCATTTCGAGGACGAAATGTGGTGTCCCGTGGTTGTTAACGGATATATTAGAAAATCCCGTAGCACAGCACGGCAGTGCGTCCAGCGTTAAATAGGAGATTTGTGAGGGACGCATTGCGCCGCTATGGGATATTGGG
>JAUWTM010000093.1 GCA_030614715.1 Planctomycetota bacterium | reverse complement strand
CTTCAGAACCCTGTTAGCGACCCTTGGCGTCCCCCTCGCCCTTGTCGCAATTTCCTTTTCACCCTCGGGTGACAACTCGACATTCAGGACCTTCGCCGACCTCTTCAGTATCTGCGCCAGCTCTTCTTCATTGTAAAATTCAAGATGCTGCACGATACCAAATCGGTCGCGAAGCGGACCGGTGAGAAGTCCCGCACGTGTTGTCGCACCGACGAGTGTAAACCGTTCCAGTTTGAGCTGCATTGTTTTCGCTGACGGTCCTGTTCCCAGGAGGATATCGATTACGTAATCCTCCATCGCAGGATAGAGCGTCTCTTCGACCGCACGATTCAGGCGATGGATCTCGTCGATAAACAGCACGTCACGAGGTCCGAGATTCGTCAGGATCGCTGCAAGGTCCTTTGCCTTTTCGAGTGTCGGACCGCTGGCTGTTGTGAGATGGACGTCTAGTTCCCCGGAGATAATGTGGGCAAGCGTAGTTTTTCCGAGACCGGGAGGACCGTAGAAGAGGACGTGATCGAGAGCTTCACCCCTGCCCTTCGCGGCTTTAAGGGCAATTATAAGCGTCTCCTTGACCCGACTCTGCCCGATGTACTCATCGAGAGACTTTGGTCTTAACGACAGCGGTTCGACCTCATCCTGGCGCTTACTCGACTGTATAATCCTCTCAGCCATCGCCGTGCATGATACAGGATATCGTGGAACTATGCATCACACGTAGCGCGGTCGTCCCGACGGCTGTCTCGTGGACGTCCCGCCGGCTGTAGCGTAGGCTGTAGCGTAGGCTGTAGCGCAAGCTGAAGCACAGGCCGTAGCGCAGGCTACCAGCCTGCAGTATCGCGGACAACCTTGTCCGCCTTCATAAATAATTTGTTGAATTTATCAATGAAGGCGACCAGGGGTGGTCGCGCTCCACCGGGGACAACACATTTTACAGTGCATCAATCCGTTGATCCATACGGGATATACCGGGTAGAACCAACACTATATATAGCGCATTCCCGTAGCACAGCACGGCAGTGCGTCCGTCATTTATTAATTATATATAAACTAACGCACTGCCGTGCTGTGCTACGGGATTGTTTAAAGTTAAATGTTGTACATTTTAAATTGCTCACATGCTAAACTACCCCTCACATGACAGGATCGCTTTTTGACAGGACCTCAAACGAACTCCCGCTCGATAAAAAACCCGAGCAGTTCAACGCTGACTCTATCGACGTACTCCGCGACGTCCTCGAATATCATAACCACCGCTACTACGTCCTCGACGATCCTGTGATCTCCGATTCGGAATACGACGCCTTTTACAGGCGTCTTGAAGCACTGGAGAGCGAGAATCCGGAGTTGATCACTCCCACAAGCCCGACACAGCGGGTCGGGGGACGGGCACTCGACCAGTTCGAGTCAGTTGAGCACCGGTTCCCGATGCTGTCACTCCAGAACTCGACAACACCCGATGAACTCAGGGATTTCGACAAGCGATTGAGGAAGGAAGTCGGGGTTGAAACGATAGATTATGTTGTAGAGCATAAAATCGACGGCCTTGCGGTAAGCATTACATATGAGAGTGGAAAGCTTGTACTTGGGGCCACTCGCGGTGACGGCACGCAGGGTGAAAATATTACATCCAATGTAAAAACGATACGGTCAGTCCCGCTGGAGATCCCGTTCGATGGCACCATAATCGTCCAGGGTGAAGCGTTTATCGGCACCGGAGATTTCCTTATATTCAATCGGGCTCAGGAGGAGAAGGGAGAAAAAACATACGCCAATCCCCGCAACACCGCAGCCGGGAGCCTCCGACAACTCGACAGCAGGATTACCGCGACCCGTCCACTTGACTGCTTCATGCACTCGATTAGAAATTATGAGGAACTCAGCATCGCGCACCATCACGACGCACTTAAGCACCTCGACACCCTTGGTTTCAAGGTTACACCGTTCAGGGGACTGGCATCCGGGATCGATGAGGTAATAATAATCTGCGAAGAACAGCACGGCCAGCGTGACAAGCTCGATTACGGTATCGACGGCCTTGTCGTCAAGGTCGATGAATTCAGGCTGCAGGAGATCGCTGGATTTGTCGCGCGTGCACCAAGATTTGCGATCGCATATAAATACCCGCCAACAGAAGGAACGACTGTTGTCCTAGACATCCAGGCAAGTGTCGGACGAACCGGTACACTAACACCGGTGGCTACTTTCGAACCCTTGCTCCTCGATGGCTCAACCGTCACCCACGCAAGCCTTTACAACATGGACGAAATCGAGCGCAAGGACATCCGTGTCGGTGACAAGGTGATAATTGCCAAGGGCGGTGACGTGATCCCCAAGGTAATCAAGGTCCTGAACGCTGAAAGCGATGAACATAAAAAGCGCCCTGAGTTCAAAATGCCGGAAAAATGCCCGATCTGCGGATCGGACGTGGTGAAGGACGACGACGCGGTCGATTACAAATGCGTTTCGACCAACTGCCGTGCAGTGCTTCAGCGCAGGATCGAACATTACGTCAGCAAGGCATGCATGCGAATCGAGGGAATGGGTCCGAAGATCGTGGAACGATTTCTGGACGAAGGCCTCATCAAGGACATCCCGGATTTATACATTCTGAACTTCGATGAGATCGCGACAATGCCCGGGTTCGGCGAGAAATCCGCTGAAAATCTGAAAAGCGAGATTGAGGGATCGAAGTCACAGCCGTTGTGGCGCATGATTCACGGTATTTCAATTCCAGGTATCGGTGCCGAGGTCGCAAAGCTGCTCGTGAATAAATTGGGAAGCTACTCTGCAATCACATCCGCTGATCAGGAGTCGCTTGCCGACATAAACGGCATTGGCCCTGTGCTGGCAGAAAATATCTTCAGCTTTTTCAGGGATGACGAACGCGCACCAATTCTGGAAGGCCTTAAGAGTGCCGGATTAGCTGCTTTCGATGAAGTGCACGATGTAGTAACCGCCATCGAAGGGGCATCCGGACCGTTCGCTGGGAAGACGGTCGTCCTGACAGGCGCTCTCAGCCAATTTTCACGTGACGAGATGAAGGAGAAGCTCGAATCAGCAGGTGCGAAGGTGACCGGGAGCGTCTCGAAGAACACCGATTATGTAATCGTCGGTGAAAATCCGGGCAGCAAATTCGACAAGGCTCAGAAACTCGGGGTTGCGATATTACGAGAAGAAGATGCAATAGGAATGATTAATCTCTAATGAAAACCTATCTTGCATTGCTGTGTGTCGTATTATTTGCAGTCACAACGGTAGTTAGTTGCTTTCCGAAACACAGGTTCATACGAACGGACACCCTACCCGCAGAATGGCCAGTAGACATTCCAATCATGGAGGGCTATGAGGTCGATGCAGTAATAATTGGGAATTATCCTGAATATGAAGAATTTATAATCATCTCTGCTCAGATTCCCGAATCAGTAGAAATTGCAGGGGCATATTTTGAGAACCTGGCTGGTTGGGAAACTTATTCGTTACCTTTAGTTGACTCTCAGTCTCCAAGTGAATCCGGATTAGTCGTTTATGGTTCTGATGGGGGAAGAAAATTCCAAATTTCAATTCATCTATTGACATTACTTGCCGAAGATGTCAGAAATCCAGAAATATCTGCTAACGGATCGAAGATTGATATTCGTTATACCAACGAACATACAGAAGACACGCTGGAGTAACTCAAAAGCAGGCAGGGAATTAACTAGCGAGGCTCGAATATGTAAAATCAATTGGTTTCCCGACCGTCTGTGGGGTATTATTACCTATTAATGTCTTTTAATCAGGCATGGAGACGATGCTATGGCTAAATACCTCTGGACTGCGACCATCTTGTTTGGACTCATGCTGGTTAACCCGGCAATCGCCCAGGACGATATCACCACCGAACCTCCTCTCACGATCGACGGAACGTGGATCACAGCATCCGGCAATATAGTCGAGTTGACTCTCGACGGAACCACGGTGGACATGTACTTCCCTGATTACGCCAGGTATAAAACCGCGACCTTCAACGGCAGCGTCCTTGTCTACGTGACCCATTACAACAATCCGTCAGTGGAAGAGGTCTACCTGAACGTCCCGGACAGCGAACATAACGCATGCGATGGATTTGTCCACATAGGAGACCCGCGCCACCGATTCACTCTTACGCTCTCCGATGACGGCATGGTTCTAGCGGGCATCAAAGAGATCAATACAATGAACTGCGAATGGGACACGGACGAAGCCGGCAATACGAACAACCATCGACCCATAGGGTTCACATGGGAATACTTCTCCGATTACACATGGCGACGGGCAAACTGCGATTTCGCCGGTTACCCTCCCCTTGCGGGAAACGCGATTGAGAAATACACCCTGATTGAAATGCTCATGGATAACTTCGATATCTACCAGGAATTCAGCCTTGATGCATTCATCCCACGGGACAGGATCCGGTTTGTCTACAATCTGAAGTACCTTGACGCTGACACCGGTGTGTTCGTCACCACCGTAGCGGCCGGGGAGCATCCCCATCTTGAACCGCTCGACGGCCGGGTTTACCTCGATGATGAGACCGGAGGCTACGTAATCGATCTTTACCCCTATGCTTTCCAGTCGTATGTATCCCTGATCAGCGGTATAACGATGATGTGTTACCAGTTGCAGGCATTGTCGGACTCCGGTGGGGAACTAACGGAGCCCTCGACGCACATTGAAATCGACAGTGTCAACTATGTCTGGACCCACAGGCAGGCAATGTGCTCCCACGAAGATGACCTGTTTGATCACCATATCGATTTCCTTTCAAGGGCACTTCAGTACCGGGCACTGGATGAAGACTAGACTTAATTTCCAACCATGCCCGATATAAGTCATCATGACGTCACCTGAAATCAGCATCCTCACGGTAAATTATAAAGCTCCGGAACATACCGACCGGATGATCAAAAGCATCCGGGAATTCCCCCCCCCTTGCACGTACGAAATAATAGTCGTTGACAACAATTCCGGTGATAATTCGGTTGAGCTGCTTGGCGGCGGCAATCCCGACATCAAACTGATCCCACTCGATAAGAATATTGGCTTCGGTGCCGGTAACAATCGTGCCGCGGAGAGCGCATCGGGTAAAATACTGGTCCTCATTAATCCTGACAGCGTAATCGAGGAGGGATCCTTCTGGAATGCAATCGATTATGCGAGATCCAATAAGGATGTCGGGGTAACCGGTGTAAAAGTTGTCAAACCGGACGGCAGTATCGACCAGACCGCGCGTGGATTCCCGGATGCATCGACTGGCCTGTTCGGACGCTCGACATTTCTCGGAAAAATCTCACAGAAATTCAGCAAAGGTGAAAAAACCGGAATAAGTGGTAAAAACCTGCAGGTCGACCCGGCAAAGACCGAGCCTTACACGGTCGACTGGGTCGCGGGAACCGTCATGTTCATTCGACGCGAGGTCTGGGATGAGCTGAGTGGCTTCGATGAGGATTTCTTCCTGTACTGGGAGGACGCTGACCTCTGTTACAGGGCCACAAAACTCGGTTACAAAATCATGTACTACCCGGGTTCCCGACTTGTACACGTGGCCGGGGTAAGTGCGGCATGCGACCCGGCACCATCGATCATGCACTTTCACCGTTCAGCCTATCATTATGTTGTTAAGCACCTGTCACCCGGACCGTCGTTCCTTCGCGGGTTCGCATGGTGCGCACTTAACCTTCGGGCACAGCTCCTGATCGCAAAGTCCCGACTCAAGAAAAATGCCTGACTGGCTCACAACCGGATCATTACCCGTCATCCTGGTAATAGTCGTGGGATTATTGCTGATTTACGCCTGGTTAAACTGGCGAATGAAAGCCGTCCAGCGAAATCTCAGCAAACTCGGCAGATCGTATTACGAGAAGGAGAAAGTCCTGATTGACGACATGAAAGCGGGACGGATAACGCGGGACCAGTACCGTAAAAAGCATGAAAGACTCGTCAGCGAGATGAGAGAGGATAGCAGGAAAATAACGGACGGTCCCCCGATGTGAACGGTGCTCCACTTAAAAATGGGCCTGCGTTAAGGGTCGGTATCGTGACGATCGGCTGCCGGGCAAACCAGGCCGATTCAGCGCGCATGGCATCGAGCCTTCCGCCCGGAAGCGTAGAGGTCGACTGCTGGACCGAACCATGCGACACGGTGCTCATCAACACCTGCTCAGTCACGTCACGGGCGGAAGCCGATGCCAGAAAACTCATACGAAGGGCAAGGAGGAAGCATCCCGACGCTGAAATAATAGTGACCGGATGCGCCGTGCAGGTGGATCCCGACCGTTGGTCGTCCATTCCGGAGGTCGACACGATAGTCGGGCTTAACGGGCGCGATTTGATTGGTGAAATACTTCGTGAGCATCCGGGAACTGTTGAAGGGTCGATTGATCCGCCGTCGGGAGGTGTCGACGGTCCCACGCCACTTCGCGGTCACCGCTCCCGTCCGTTTCTGAAAATTCAGGACGGATGTTCGAGGGGCTGCACATACTGTATTGTCCCGAAAGCCCGTGGGATTGAGCGCTCACGTAAACCCGATCAGATCCTGGAGGATATCAGGCTTCTTTCAGAGGCAGGATACAGGGAAATTGTGTTCACAGGAGTCCATCTTGGTCGATGGGGCCGTGATCTGGGTACTAACCTCAATGAACTACTCGACATTCTCGACAATGTCACTGAAAATGTCCGCATAAGGTTAAGTTCGCTCGAACCCATGGACCTGACTCCTGGGCTTGTCGAACGGATTATATCCCACCCGAAGATCTGTCCTCACCTTCACTTCCCATTGCAGTCAGGCGACCAGGAAATTTTGAATGCGATGGGTCGCGGTCACAGCCTGGATGATTACAGGAAGCTTCTGGAGGCGGCAGTATCGACAGATCCCGACACATCACTTGGAACTGACGTAATGGTCGGATTCCCCGGCGAAACGGACGAGACGCACCGAAACACTGTGGATTTCCTCAATTCTCTTCCCCTGACCTACCTGCACATATTCTCGTTCTCACCCCGCGATGGCACAATCGCGGCCAGAATGTCCGGTAGACCCCAGGGAAAAGATGTCAAGAGTAGACTTAATGACCTTAAAAAACTGGACAAATCTATCAGGCAAAAGTTCCTCGATTCACAAGCCGGCACTGAACGTGAATTCATACTGGAGTCCCCTCCCCATGCATCAGGCCGCCGTATCGCACTCAGCGATAACTACGTGCGAATGTTTGTGTCTGATAAAATCTCTGAAAGTTTAATAGAGGATTTTATTCATCTCCTTATCGATACTATTAGCGACGTAGAAGGGTAATTCAGGATATTCCTTCCGAACCCTCGCGGCGACCCTGAATATCGGGTCACAACGGAGCTATTTTCATCATGCTCAAGAGCTACAAATTATATGCCGAAAACGGAAAGCTCTTCCTTGTAGTGCTCGAGTATGGCAATGGCAATGTAACGGTTGAATCAATCACTGAAGCCATTGGAAACCTTGGTCTGGATTTTCACAACGAGAACCCAGTTCAGGAAGCAATTAAAAATGACAAGTACGCAGTTGTGGAGGTAGCAAGCCCCCCGCCCGCTAATCTTCATGGTGTTTTCTGGCTGGAACTTGACGTGGCGGATGGGACGGTCACAGCTCACCTGTATCCCCCGATCGGTACCGGCAGACCGGCAACCGAAACCGAAATCGTTGAGGAGCTCAAACAGACTGAATTCAACAAATGCTACATAGACCGTGATGCGGCACGGGAAAATGTAGAAAAATGCAACAAGAAGAAGGAACCGGCCAGCTTCCTGCTCGCAGAGCGCAGGGACGCAGTGCTGGCTGTCGAACTTTCCGAGGACCGCCGTACTGCACTGCTTGACTACACTCCACCCATGGGAGGCTCCAAACCCGATTTCAATGAAGCCCTCAAGCTGCTCGAAAAGAACGGCGTGGTGTATGGTGTGGATGAAGCCCGTCTCAAGGAAATTCTCGATGCCGGACGGATCATTTCAAAGCAGCAGATTGCACATGCGAAGGCGGCAGTTCATGGTGTCGATGCCAGTATAGAATTCCTGTTTGATGCGCACGGTGAGAATCAGGGTCCTAGGATTCGTGAAAATGACACTGCGGATTTCAGAGACCTGGGCCTGCGTGAGAATGTTGAGGAAGGAGCTCAGTTAGTTAAAAAAAACCCGGCCACCCAGGGCGAGGACGGAACCGACGTCACCGGTAAACCACTTCCCGCTGAACCCGGGAAGGACATGGAACTTCCCAGGGGTAAAAATACTGGAATAAGGGATGACGATGAAAACATGCTTGTCGCAGAGGTCTGCGGTATACCGGTGGTGATGGGTGGCAAGGTGTGCGTCGACGAGATCCTCGTTGTCGATGATGTTGATTTTTCCACGGGCAATATCGACTTTCACGGAAGCGTGATGGTCAAGGGCATTGTCAATTCAGGATTTTCGATTGTGGCAAGGGGTGACATTACGTGCAGTGACACTGTCGAGGGAGCCGATCTGAAAGCCGGTGGTTCGATACTCCTCAAATTCGGCATCAAGGGTATGGGAAAGAGCACACTGGACGCTGGTGTGAACGTGATAGGACGGTTCATTGAGAGATGCACTGTCAGGGCCGGTAACTCTGTCGTAGTGGATGAAGCACTGATCCATTCGGATACCGCTGCTGTCGACATCGTTGAGGCTACAAACAGCAAGGGAAGTATCTTCGGAGGGCACGTCAGGGCTGGAAACCTGGTAAAGGCTGCATTCATCGGTTCGGAAATGGCAGTCCAGACGCATATCGAAGTTGGAGTGGCGCCTCACATCAGGGAGGAGCTCGTGCATTGCAACGAGGACATTAAGAAGAAAAAATCCGACTACGATAAGGCCTCGAAAAACTACATTGCGTTAAAAACTCTCAGGGATAAAAACGGCCTGCCAGTGGACCGTGAACAGCTTTACAACACCCTCGCAACTGCAACCGGACAACTGAAAAATGATATCGAGGAAATTACATCACGCATTGCAAGCCTTGAAGATGATCTGACTCATTGTGCCGAAGGACGGGTTGAGGCAACAAACGTAATCTATCCGGGGGTAAAGGTCACAATCAAAAATGCTAACAGGAAGATCCGGGAAGCCATCCACAAGGCGATCCTGGTTAAGGATGGTCCGGATGTTGTGCTTTCTACAGAGATAGCTGAGCAGAACAGTGAGGAATAAATAAAAAAAATCGGCGATCGCTCACCGATGTATCACCTTCAAGTCAGTAAACTCACCTAATCAACACTGAAATCGAGACCGTCCTTTTCTTCTTCCTTCTCTGCCGGGGTTTCCTGAACTGCCTCGGATCCTGCAGCAACAGTCGCGGTGACCTCGGTTACTTCCTCTTCATCGGCCATGTATGAAATATCCGGCTCTTCCTGACGCTGGAACCATTCCTGCTTCTCAAGGCCCTTGGTGACCATGTTCGCCATCCAGTGAGTTTTCATAGAATCGATATGAGCGTTTGCCTTCCTCAGGCGTGATTCAAGTGATCGACGGTCATCGATCTCGGTTTTGATCTCACGCTGGAGGTTTGACAGCTCCTTATCGAACTTTGCGATTTCTGAACGAAGGGTCGCAGCCTTCTTCATTTCGGACTCGGATCGCTCGGTGTTGACCTTGATTTCGCGTCGCAGGCGGCCAGAATCAATCTGGGCTGCCTTGAATTCCTCGTCCAGGGCACCTATTTCCTCGTCCAGGCGATGCGTCTCTTCCTCGAGAGTCTTGTTTTCACCTTCGAGCTTGGCGATTTCCTCGTGGATCTGCTTGTTTTCCTCAAGCTTCTCCTCTTTACCCTTTACCGCAGCGGAAAGCTGCTGCTCGAGCATGGCGATTTCGCGTGTGAGACGAATACGTTCCTTTTCTATTTGGCGTTGATCCATATGGCACTCACCAGCTGGGGATTCGCCCCTGCTATCGATACTTACTTATTGTAAAATCTGGCCAGGACATGTGATTCGTACTCCGCCTTAATGCGGTTGGCACGATCGAGTGCATACTGAATCTTGTCCCGTCCAAACCTTTCTTCCCTGAGCTTCTTCTTTTCACTACCTATATGTTCCTTAAGTTTGGCGATGCGGGTTTCAAGGCCGATGCGGTCAGCCTCGTTGTCGTCCGCTACCGAACGTGTCTTCTTTTCTTCTTTTTTAAGATCGGTGGTTTCCAGCCGGCTCTTAAAGTTCTGGTTTTCCTTGCGGTCAAGACGCTCGTTCAACTCGTCAATATCCTTCTTGATGTTGATCTTCTTGACCCTGAGACGCTGCAGGTTTTCCTTGTGCTCGATGACCTGCTTGGACTGATCCCACTTTTCCTGCTCGGCGGCGTCCTTTTGTGAGGTCAGGGCCCTGAGCTTCTCCCTGTAGTGCTCGATTTCCTCCTCGGTCGCTCCACCGGCTATCAGGTCCTGGTCAGGTAAACTATCTGGCATCGGTTCAGCAGGCCCGGGTGCAGCGGTCACACGCAAAGGACGCTCGCTTCGCATCTGGCGAGTCAACTTGTCCTTCAGTTTCTGGTTCTCCTGCTCGAGCTTTCGGACTTTCTGCCGCTCGATTTCAAGCTTCAGGTTAAGCTCCCTGATCTCTTTTTCGAGTTCAGTAACCCGATCGTTTGTCATTCAGGAAACCTCCGTTACGTCACTTCCTGTGGAATATACCATATTTTAACCGGGTTTTCATATTAAAAAACCCTATTGAGGTGTTCTTTCCCCGCTGTTTTTTGTGCCCACATGCCGGATTATACCACTAATGTACGATTCTTCCTTTTCCAGTACCAGAAGCCTCCCGAGCAGTTCCGCTGCCACTCCTGCAATACCTGTACGCTCAAGTTCTCCATCTTCGATCCTCTCAACATCCAGGATCTTATATAAGAGACATTCAGTTAATATGTCCTGCAGTTCGTTCTGAGATTCAATGACCATCTGGTAGACCCTGTCCCGGTCCCTCCTGTGCATTACCAGGGTCTCCCTGAACGCATCTACGTCTCCTGAAAGCTCATCGCGACGCTGCTCGAGACGTTCCAGCTCGCCGGTAATGTGTACCGTGCCGTTCTCCCTGTAATTTGCCATTCGAGTCCTGTGCCCGGTAAGCAGTGTGTCCTTCTGAAGCTTTTCACGCTTCAGGATGAGAACCCGTTCCTTCAACTGGTTCTTCTTACCGGTAGTCCTGACCTTTTCGAGCCTGAGCTTTTTCTCTTCGAGGATGGTGATGTTAAGGGCATCGCGCAACTGACGTACGCGCTTCTTAAGATGATCGATGGAGGCATCCTCTTTCAGGCGGGATTCAAGCAGCTTTTGTATGCGTCCCCACAACCGGGAACTACCCGCACCCTTTGCTCTTTCCACCGGGGGTGGGGGTACCGGGCTATCCTGAGGCAATCGAGTTCCAGGAGACTCGCTGGCCAAGAGAGGGTCCTCCTTCGTCCGGATTAACTGCTTTTACTTCTCCCTCTCCCTGCGCACTTCCAGTTCTCCCTTTAAAAGCTGCATCTGCTGCTCGAATAAGTCAATTTTCTCAGCCAGCTCCTTAACCGGCAGACTGCCCAGATCTCCGGAATTCACATCCACCTGAAACTGAGGCAGGAAAAACTTGCCTGTGCTCTCAGTCTCCCCGATTTTATCGGTCAGTTTCACGCTCAGGTAGCCAGTTGCGGCAAGTGAAAATTCAATTTCAACCTCGGCCCGACCATCTACCCTTAACTTGATATTAGTCAGTCCCAGCTCACCGACAAAGACATTCCTGTCAGCGTTCTCATCGTCGCCTTCGAGAATGGTGATATCAATACGGTCCAGTTTCCGCAACCGGGCCACAAAATGCTTTCTTTCACTTACAGGGGGTATTACCGAATTGCCGAGGAAGGTCCTGACCTTGTTGGACGGCATAGCCATGCCAACAGATCGAGCAAGTCGTCTGATCGACTTCCCCGTCTTCGCTGCTTGTTTCTTAGCGGTCTTTTGCTTCTTGGGAGCTTCAGGCGATACTTCGTCTAACTCAGCCTTATCTCCAGAGTCCTTACCAGTTTGTTCAGAAGGCGCATCGGTTTTACCCGACTGCACCTCTTCAGACTGCTCGGACTCAACCGCCTCATCTTCAGCAGAGTTCTTTGCAGAAGTGTCCTCAGGTATATCCATAGCAGCCCTATCCCTGCGACTATTGTAGCAAAATTCTGTTCACTATGGAACAGGCTTCACCTTACGATTGTCAACGAAGCAATTAATATCATAAAATTTATTGATAACACAACACCGAACGCTGTCAACCTCTTTCCCTCTCCCGATATCACCCTGGCAACCAGCACGGTCGCCGGTATGAAACCCAGTCCCCAGAGCCCGGATACCAGCAGGCTGACCAGCAGATATACGGGATAAATAGCGACTGACCTGGCCAGCAGGTCCAGGGGCTTCAGCCCTGAGAATCTGAAAATCAGGTTCCCTGTAACGACCAGCAGACCGTAGATTAACCATAACAACACAATCATGACGGATGCCGGGATATCCGGCAGCAGTGCGTCACTGTGCTCAATAACCGGTTCAGTAACAGTTTCCAGTGTTAAATTAAGACTGTCTGACGTCACCGGCGGAACCAGGAGGTTCCGGACCAGAACACCATCGGCATCCGAAATTCGATTGTACGACCAGTTTAATTTTTCGGCATCAATCTGGGTTCCTTCATTATATGAGGCAAGAAGTTCCCCGGGATTCCATAAAACTGTCGAAAATCCATCTGCCCTTAAAGTAAGCCCGGAGTCCAGATACACTGCGCTGATACCGTCATGGTTCCCAAAAGACAGCGTCAGACCCTCCAGAATGCCGCTGTAGAGGTATTCCACGACAATCCCGGCTCCTTCACCGGGTATGTCGGTTTGATGCGCTATGACGCCATCTGCGACGGTCCCTCCTGCCTCCCAGCCGGAAAATTCACCGACTGCTGCGAATGTCGACGGGTTGAATACCTCTTCCCGCCAGTCGGGGAGCCGCAGGAGCCGCGCAATATCGATTCTCCTGACAGGCACTTCGCTTGCCGCGAGCCACAGCCAGATAGGGACCTGGAATAGCCCGTTTATCACCTGGTTTTCAAGGCTTTTCTGAAACTCAGCCTCCCGAAAGCCCCTGCCCGACTCCGCTATACGTTCCTCGAGCGGCACAATGTTTTGAGCTTCGAAAATCACCAGGGGTTCGCTGCGAGCCGAAAGAATTGCCAGTGAATCAGCGCTGCCGGGATCGGGGTGTATACCGGCTGTTAATATCCTGTCATCGGACCCCTCGATTACCTCGCCTTCCATCGGTATGAGAGCGTTGTCGATGTACTCCCTGATCAGCCAGGACCCGTCATCGATCCCGCTGATTACTACGATGTGCACCCCGCTGTCAGCACGTGCAGGCATAGCTGCGATTGCAAATAACGTCGCAGCCAGAACGACTGAAATGATGCGATCGATGACGCCCACGGGGTTATCGTAGCACATTAACCGAAGCCTGTTTCCTTCACTCGGCTACTTTACGGAGAGCTGGACTCCCTCCCTGAATGACTCCGGAAGATCGCCTGCGGTGACCTCGAGCACCTGCCAGGCGCCGTGTACGGTTCCAACCACCTGACCGGGTTTCAGATCGCTTACCAGTTTTACAATCCTGTATTCACGATCCATGAACACCGCATCGACAGCGAACTTCATGAAAAACATGTGGATGGAATTACATGGACGTATCAGCAGGCCTTCACCGGACGGCAGGCCGTTCGATCCCATCAGGCCCCTCAACCTCGTCCAGAAGGAATCGGCAAGGGAGCAAACAACCGAGTCTCCCGACCCGGTCGATAATTTGATTAGTTTTAAAGACGAGTTCATTGACTAACCCGTTTCAGAATCGGTCCTATAACGCTTCGCTGTCGCTGAGCTCCGTTATAACGGAAATTGCCGCCGGTCCGAGGAGTACGATCATGAGCGCCGGAAGTACGAAGAATACGAGCACGAAACTCATCTTGAGAGGAGCTTTCATGGCTGTTTCCTCAGCCCTCTGTCGACGCTTGAGCCTCATCTGGTCGGACTGTACACGGAGCACGTTAGCAATGCTGACACCGAGTTTGTCAGCCTGGACGAGCGCAGAAATGAACTGGCTGATATCCGGTGCATCCACACGGTCGGCCATAGCCTTCATGGCTTCACGCCTCGGCTTTCCCATCCTGACCTCGTGAAGGACTTTTCCAAACTCCTCCGAAAGAGGTCCCTGGAGTTTCTCAACGACCTTGGTGAGAGCCATATCGAAACCAAGTCCGGCCTCGACCGATACAGTTAGCAGGTCCAGCGCATCTGGTAGCTTTCTCTGGATCTCGCCCCTTCTTGCATCGACCTTGCCCTTCAACCACAAGTCCGGCATGAAGTAACCGATCAGACCGCTCACCAGGAGGATACCCACGCCCTTTAGTCCGCCGGCTTTCTGCATAACGCCCATGATTCCAAGCATTGCCGGAAAACCAATTGCTAGCATGACCTGGACTGTTATGAACGTCGCGGGATTCACCTTCATCCCGCACATCGAGATTTTCTTCTTGGTTTCCCTGAGGACTTCCTGAGGTGTAATTTTGGTTACTAGTGCACCGAATTTCTCGATTATCGGCAGGATAACCCTCTCGCTGAAAGGCTTCGACAACTCCAGTTCGGTGAGGTCGACCTTCCCGGGTGTCCGGGCCATGGCCCGGAGACGTTCCTCGAACGTGCTTGAATCGGGTTTCTTGGCAAAGGCGAACGCAAGTGCGATCGCAAATCCAATTATCACTACTGCTATCGCTATAAACATAATGACCTCCCGACTAGACCTTGATCTCCACGATCTTCTTGATAAAGAACCCGCCAATAGCCTGGAGAATGAACGCTGCTCCAAGCATCATCTTGCCCATCATGGTCGTGAACAACGGCATCATGAACTCAGGGTTCATCATGTAGATTCCGATCGCCATAGCGGGCGGCATGAGCGTCAGGATGATTCCCTGCAGCTTCCCCTGGGCGGTCAGGGTGTTGATCTCACCCTTGATCCTGACTCGTTCGCGGATAGTGTGCACGATCTTGTCCAGGATCTCTGAAAGGTTACCGCCGATCTGCCTCTGGATCTTGATGACCGTTACACACAGGTCGAGGTCCTCAGACGGAACGCGTTCAGATAACCCGTCGAGAGCCTGCTCCACCGGGTAACCCAGGTTGGTCTCACGCAGCATCCGCCGGAATTCCGAAGAGATCGGATGCGGTGCTTCTTCTGCGACCAGTTCCATGCCCTGCATGAAGCTGTATCCCGACTTCAGCGAGTTCGAGATCAGAATCAGTGCATCGACAAGCTGGTTGTCGATCTTCTTGATTCTCTGGAACTGCCTGAACTTGACATACGCCCTCGGGATAATCAGGCTCGGTGCAGAAAGCATCAGGAATCCACTGATATCCTTGGTTATGAAATAACCGATGATACCCGGTACGGTAGCGCAGATTGCGTACATCCCCACGTACTCACTGTATCTCAGTTTCAGGTCAGCTTTCTGGAACTCGAGAATCATCTTCTGGACGAAGGTTTTCTTCTCGATCAACTGATCGATCTCGCCCCAGATATCCGGTTTCTTAACTTCGCTGTCCTTCGCATCACTGACCACGTGCGGACGATTGTTCATCTCGACCTTCTCGACAAACGTGGCAAGTCGTCCCTCGACTGTGGCTGCCGATCTCTTGGACAAGACACCGCTGACAGCCCATCCACCGATGGCTATCGCGAAGAAAACAGCTCCTAACACTAGAGGTAAAGTCATCTGTCTGCCCTCTCGTTATCTGTTTAAATACTGCCTAGAGCTTCAACCCATCCCTCGGGAAGAAGATCTCCCTTGATAAATCCACACCCTCTGCATCGAGGATGGCCAGGAATTTCGGCAGGATACCCGTAGGTTCCATGCCCCCCAGAACCCTGCCGTTTTCGTCTACGCCTGCCTGCTTGAACAGGAAAATATCCTGAAGGGTGATCTTTTCTCCCTCCATACCAACAACTTCAGTTAGATGTGTTATTTTTCGTGAACCGTCCCTGAGCCGCGACTGCTGCACGATCAGGTGAACAGCACTCGATATCTGCTCCCGAATTGCCCTTACCGGAAGGTCCATTCCTGCCATGAGGACCATGGTTTCAAGTCGGCTGAGAATATCTCTCGGTGAGTTGGCATGACCCGTGGTCAGGCTGCCATCGTGACCTGTGTTCATGGCCTGGAGCATGTCCAGCGCCTCACTCGATCGGCACTCACCGACGACTATGCGGTCCGGTCGCATCCTGAGGCAGTTCTTCACGAGGTCACGGATCGTGATTGCACCCTTTCCCTCGATATTTGGCGGGCGGCTTTCCAGCGTTACTACATGTGCCTGCCGCAACTGAAGCTCTGCGGCATCCTCTACCGTGACGATTCTCTCAGTGTCCGGTATGAAACTCGAAAGCACGTTCAACGTGGAGGTTTTACCGGAACCGGTACCTCCTGAAACGACGATGTTCAGTCGCGCCTTAACGCATGCATCGAGGAACTCCGCCATTTGTTCACTGAGGGTGCCGAAACTGACAAGGTCGTCGACCGTAAACGGGTCGGTGGAGAACTTTCGAATGGTGATCGTCGGGCCAACAAGGCTGAGCGGCGGGATGATACAGTTAACACGACTTCCGTCGGGGAGACGTGCGTCAACAAGCGGTGTTGACTCATCGATTCTCCTGCCGATCGGTGCAACGATCTTCTCGATGATTTTCAGCACATGGTTGTCGTCGTAGAACTGGATATCCGTAAGGCTGAGCTTACCATTACGCTCGCAATATACCTGGTTGGGTCCATTGACCATGACCTCGGTCACGGTCGAATCACAGAGGAGCTTGTTGATCGGCCCGTAGCCGAGCACCTCGTCGAGAAGATCGGACAGGATCATCTCCCGTTCCGACCTGCTGAGGGGTTTCTCCTCCTGCGCAAGTTTCTCAATTATGATATTTTCAACCGTCTGACGGACAAGGTCCTTGTTGTCGCGGTCGTCGAGAAGCTGTGGATCGACTTCCTGGATTATCTCGGTGTGTATTCGACTCTTAAGATCCTTGAAAGGATCCGTACGTCCCTTACGTTCACGACCGGCTATCCCAGCCTCGGCAT
>JAUWTM010000198.1 GCA_030614715.1 Planctomycetota bacterium | reverse complement strand
CCTTGTTGAACTTCATGAACCCGCCTGCGGTTTTCGCGATATTTATCAATGCCTGGAACGAATGGAACGCAAGATCCCTCGGCACGAGGTACTTACCGTCGTCCGGCTGTACCACGAGGCTGACCTCGATGTTCGGAGCCGCTCCGATCGGGATTTTATGCTCGCGACACTTCAGGTACATGTGCTTCATGATCGGGAGCATATCCTCGTAATTCGGGCTTGGGTAACTTTCGAGATCGCTGCCGATTACCGGACGGAAAATACACACTGTCGGGAACGCACCGATACCCGTAATGTAATCGATGCCCTTGAGCGTCCACTCGACCGGCTCGAGTCCGGCAATTATCTCGCCCGAGCACTGTCCCTTCTGCATCTTGCCCTGGGCATATTCGAGTGCCCTGAAAAATGTGTCCTGTCCAAGTGTCTCGTCCTTGCCGGGACAGATTTTCTTGAACCATTCCGGTGAATGGAACTCGTAGCAGAAGCTGAAGTGGTCCGCTCCGCAGTCGATCAGCCAATCGTACTTCCAGTGATCCGCGGGAGGTGTCGGTACGGCCTGCACTCCGACCATCAGCCCGACCTGCTCCTTGACCGCCTTTACGAACGGTGCGCACTGGTTAAGCCCCATGCCCTCCTGCCATCCGGTGTTGAAATGGCAGAACGTTGCTCCGCTTTCTTCCTTCGCGGCCTGCGCGACCTCCACGACCTCCTGCACGTTCTTGTTCTGTATCTCGTTAATGCCGACGTTGAATCCGGTCGTGCAGAACTTGCAGTTACGCTTCGGGCGATCGTACCAGTACATGCACGAGCCAGAGACATAAATGCCCAGGTACGTCCCCTGCATGACCCCGACCTTGCTCATCTCGTTACCAAGTGACGTTTTATTCGTGTACCACGTCGGTTCCGGTGGAATTTTGCATGGATATTCCCAGTCCGCACGGCTGTCGTGGACCACGTAGCCTTCCGGCTTTTTCCTGAGCGAGTACGGGGTTCCCTGGACGAAATCCTCCTCGACAGGCGCATTCATCCAGATGTCCTTGAGATCGCCGGGGACGATCAGTTCGAGACCGCTTCCAAGGCCCGCACGGGTCCGGGAAAATATGCGCGCGTCGCTTTCGAGCGTGCACGATTCGTCGATCTTGATCCCGTTGCAGAAGAGGTCGATTTCGAGCTGGGCGGGATTGAGTTTCTTTGTATGTACTTGAGTTGCAGTTTCGGTCACGTCTAAACCTCCGCACCGGGACTTTAGCATATTCCGGGTGCGATTTGGGAGATAGCAGGGCGACAAAAAAACCCGGACATCCCCGTTACTGAAAGGGATGAGTCCCGAGCCGTACGCTGCATATCAACCCATCGACATAATTTTATCATTTAAATGTAACAGTGGCAAGCTGTTTTATCGGGACTAACAATTCTGCCATCTGTCCAGCCTGACCACTGTATGGTAAAATGTCCCGTGCTCGTACGACCGCGGAGAGCGGTCAGTTTTTTATGTCGCTTTTTTAGGGTATTATGGGGATTGCTGTAATACGTGAAGGAGTTAATTGATGGCAACCATCCAGTTAAACAACGACAACATCGCGAGTACTATCGATGACAACGACATTCTAGTTATCGACTTCTGGGCTCCCTGGTGCGGACCCTGCAAGGCCTTCGGGCCCATCTTCGAGAAGATGTCCGATGCAATCGAGGGAGTCACGTTCGCCAAGTGCAACACGCAGGACGAGCCTGACCTTGCCGGACAGTTCGATATCCAGGCAATTCCCACCCTTGTCGCGTTCCGCGAGAAAGTCATGGTCTTCAAGCAGGCGGGAATGCTGCCCGAGACTGCCATGAACGAGCTGATTACAAAAATTAAAGAACTCGACATGGAAGAAGTCCGTCAACAGATCGATGAAGCGGAAAAAGCAGAGGAGAAATAACGGCTCTTACCCCCGTTACGGTTACTTTTGTCACTTAAAAATGCGGGACCTGTACCCGTATTTTTTCATTGGGGAATAATCGTGTAGAATGTAATTCTCATTATTCAGATTACATACAGCAGGTGAACTATGGCTACAATCGATCTGACAAAGGACACTTTCGACGAGACGATCTCGGGGAACGACATCGTACTGGTCGAGTTTTTCGCGCCATGGTGCGGGCATTGCAGACAGTTCACGCCAATCTTCACAAAGGTGTCTGACAACCATCCTGACCTTACCTTCTGCCTTGTCAATGTTGAAGATCAGAAGGACGTCACTCAGGCAAAGGGAGTCCGTGGTATCCCGACAGTGATCGGATTTAAAAACGGTGAAGAGGTCCATAGAAATTCAGGCGTCATGCCCGAGGACCAGATTGAAGGTTTCATAGAAAAAGTAAAATCATCCTGACGTGATGCTGAACGTTACATTCCTTCCATCCGGTGATTCAATCCAAATTGAAGAGGGCTGTTCCCTTCGCGATGCCTTGATACGGGCAGGTGAGGAAATTAACTCACCATGCGCGGGTCACGGTATCTGCGGTAAGTGCGTTGTAAAAATTGTTACTGGAGAAGTACGGGGAGAGGTGGATGATAACGATTGCTCACTCGCATGCATGACCTTTCCCGTTACCGACTGCGAGATTGAGATCCCTGAGTCTTCTCGTCCCGGAGTACCACAGACGGTTGAATGCGACCTCTCACGCAGGTTTGAGATCAAACCATCGACGCCTGTCGATAGTGATTCACTCGGAATTGCACTCGACCTGGGCACTACATCGGTTGTCGCACTTCTTGCTGGCTTGGCCGATGGTGAAATTCACGCTACGGCATCCCGATCGAATCCCCAGTCCGTGTTCGGTGAGGATGTTATCAGCCGGATTCAGCGTGCATCTGCGTTCGACGGCCTGATCGACCTCCAGAGTGCCGCTACCCGTTGCATCAACGACCTGATCGATGACCTGATCGCTGCATCGGGACGTCCGAAAGAAAATATTCTTGAAATCGTTGTCTCGGGTAATGCCGCGATGGTGCACCTTCTTGCGGGTGTTTCACCGGAACAGCTCGGACAGGCACCGTACGAGCCGGTTTTTCACACACATGATCCGATTGAGCTTGTGGACCTGGGAATTGACGGCTGCGGCGCGTCAGCAAGTTTGAGAGTGCTTCCGAACATTGCTGGATTCATCGGCGGTGACACGGTAGCCGGGATACTCGCGACCGGACTGCACAATTCCGATCGGACCAGGCTGTTTATCGACATCGGAACTAACGGTGAGATTGTAATCGGTAAGGGGAATCGCATCGCAGCAGCGTCTGCCGCCGCCGGACCCGCGTTTGAGGGTGGAAGGATCGAATGCGGTATGCGAGCCGAACCCGGAGCGATCAACCATGTGCACATAAATGATGAAATCCGCATCACAACAATCGATAATGCTCCCGCTGTAGGCATTTGCGGATCGGGTCTCATAGAGGCTGTCTCATCGTTGCTGGAAAATGGCATTATCGACTCCGCTGGGAAATTTCAAAGGGCTGCCGAGGTTGCAGCTCCTAATAAATTCATTCTTACCGGGTCGGATGACAGTGAAATTTACATCTCCGGGAAGGATATCGCCGAGGTTCAGCTCGCCAAGGCCGCCATCAGGGCCGCAATCGATGTGCTACTTACTGAAACTGGCACTACATGCGACCAGATAGATGAAATTCTCATCGCAGGTGCCTTCGGATTCAATCTCAGGGCCGGGGATCTTGTTAGAATCGGACTTCTTCCTCCTGTGGATACAGGAAAAGTGAAATTTGTCGGGAACACGTCGCTCGAAGGCGCACTGATGGTGCTGCTTTCCGTTGACATCTGCCATGAAGCTGACGACCTTGCCGAAAAAGTGGAATATATTGAGCTTGCCGGCAGTGAGCGCTTCCGTGAGCAGTTCACATCCACACTTCATTTTCCAGCATAGATCATCGATATCGAATAATAGCAGTTGACCCTGCGACACCTCGCATGTACAATCCATCCTACCCTCCATCCATGCGATGGCGATTTTAGCTACCGTAGTAAAAGGAGCCAATCATGCGGCTGTTAACAAGATCGGATTTCGACGGACTTGCCTGTGCTGTGCTGCTCGTAGAGGCTGGTATCGTCGATGAATACAAGTTTGTCCACCCCAAGGACGTGCAGGACGGCCTGATCGAAGTCACTAAAAACGACGTTCTTGCGAACATTCCGTATGTCCCGGGATGCGGACTCTGGTTCGACCATCACTCAAGCGAGGATGAACGCGAAAAACTTACCGAGGAATTCAAATTCGAAGGCGCCAGCCGTCACGCACCAAGCTGTGCTCGCGTTATATACGAATATTACGGTGGTGCGGAAAAACTCTCCAGGCTCGATGAAACAGGACTTATGGAGGGTGTCGATAAGTCGGATTCGGCTCAGTTCACGGTCGATGAGATCCAGACTCCAACCGGATGGGTACTCCTTTCTTTCATCATGGACGCCCGTACGGGGCTCGGACGGTACCGCGATTACAGGATCTCCAACTACATGCTCATGGAGGACATGATCCAGTACTGCCGCACTAAGACCGCCGATGAGATCCTCGAGATTCCCGACGTGCAGGAGCGCGTCAAGAGATACTTCGAACAGGAAGCACTGTACGAAAATATGATCACGGAGAACAGTCGTGTCGACGGTAACGTCCTGATTGTCGATCTTCACGAAGTGGAGGAAATCCTCAGCGGCAACAGGTTCAAGGAGTACGTGTTGTATCCTGACATTAACGTCTCGATCCGCGTAATCTGGGGATTCAAAAAGCAGAACATGGTCTTCACCTGCGGACACAGTATCGTGAACAGAACGTCGAAGTCCGACATCGGGTCGCTCATGCTTAAGTACGGCGGTGGCGGCCACAGGGTAGTTGGCACGTGCCAGGTACCGGTTGAATCGTGGGAGCAGAACCTCCAGGAAATCGTCGACCAGATGAAATCGGACGGTTAATTCATCTGGATCTTACATAGGAAATCATCAAGACGCTCGACAGAGCGTCTTTTTATTACTAGTTCTCAAATCTTTTTTTTCAAACCATCAAACCTGTAATTTTTGCGGTAAAGGGGACTGTCACCTTTTTGCGTCCGGCAAGCATGGATACTGGTCACTTTCTCTTGAGCAAAAAGGATGCCTGTCCCCTTTACCGACCCATGTTCACTGGTTGTTGCAAGGACGGGACGTGCTCACGCCGGGTGACGAGGACGTTACCCCTCCGTGTCACCGGATGCCTGTCCCCTTTACCGCTCTGAACTAATCCTTCAACGCATCCAGTATCGCCCTCGACAGCTCCACGTAACCCGCATCGTTGAAATGAATCCCATCACCCTCGTCGAGTTCTTCACTGATATTCCACAGGTTCTCTTCCGGACCGTTCTCACGATGATCCCCCACGTACGGGTCCGGATCGACGAAAATAAATCCGTCGTAAGTCTCAGTCAGGTTCCTGAGTGCAAGATTCCACGCGTCGCGATCCATCATCTGCTCGTCGGTGAAAAATGTTGACGGAACCACTCCCATTACCACCGCTCTTATTCCATTGTCATTGCATTCATCGAGCATGCGTTTCCATGATTCGACGAACGATTCAATCGACACCATTTTATGATCGATATCATTCGTACCACCGTTGATTATCGCGATGTCGGGATGGTAATTGACGCAGTCGCGCACAAATCGCTTGCGTATATCCATCGTCATGTTCCCGCCGATCGCGGTGTTGACGATTGTCACCGTCTCGATACCGTCAGGGGAGGGAGGGAGCACTGAACGGAAATCGAAGTCGGGTTCCGCTGCATTAAACGAATCCTGCCCGATGTGCGACGTTATCGAATCTCCGGTTATAACAATCACGTACCCCTCCACGTTGTATTCAGGGATAATCGCCCCCCCACCACTGCACGAGAGCGCCAATAGAGTCAGAAGAGCTGCAAAAATGAGTACATATGATTTCATTATCGTGTAGCATGCGCGTCCCGCGCATGATTACCTGTCGCACGTACGTCCCGTACGTGCTTTCTCACCACATTACCACGCAAACGGCGGCATCGACGGCAATTCCTCGTAAAAATCCTCCGTTGTCTCGTGACGTGTCTCCGTCAGAACGCCGCTTTGAGTTTCTCCCAGCTCGTACAACATCTGCGAAACCTGGTACGGACCGTCGTGAATCGATTCAGTGTCGTGCATCCAGAGGATTATCCCGTTGTCGGTCCGATCAATCACGTAGTCCGCTGTGGTCTCGACCGGAAAGTACGGTTCCGGGTCCCATCTTAGCTCACGGACCTCCATGAACGGCATCGAGATCGTGTACGCGTTGACTGAGTAGATCATGTGCTCACGTCCAGCGTGGTCCCTGCTTTCCTCGTAACCGATCGTGACCAGCATATCGACCGCCTGTGTCCCGTCATGCATTACCGTGAATTCCACTTTCTCGAAGGTCCACGGTGTTCCGAGGTCGGTCGGTGTGTCGATATACTTCACCTGGTCGAGGAAGGAGCCCTGGAGAACCGCGACGATAAGGTTCTGCGACGGTCGATTTATGTTTGCGGGATAGTACGTGTCTTCGAATCGCTGGTATCCCTGTTCCCGGAGGTTCTCCGTGTACCTGACCGCGATAAAAGTGCTGCCGATCCCGTCGTGAGTCAGACCTGCAACGCTGTAAGCATCGACTGGAATATATAGCGATACCGATGCCCACAACGGATCGGTGTCGCTTATGTACATCCAGTCACCGGTAGCGTTGACGGGGATACAGAGGATGAGTACGAGCAGTAATGCATAGCCGGGACGTTTCATAACATGCACCTCTGTAGTCAATTATATAACAGGTTTTTAAAATGTCCGCCTATAGGGGACTGGCGGACTAATTTGCCGCTACGATGATTTTGAATTTTTCTTTAACCGTGCGCGGCAAATTTGGGTGCCTGTCACCGCTGTAATTTATCTCCCTCACAAAATCGAATCCCAGGTTCTAACGTTCTCCTGATCATTTTCTTCGTCAGGGTTGT
>JAUWTM010000142.1 GCA_030614715.1 Planctomycetota bacterium | reverse complement strand
ATATCAAACACCGGATTGGCTGGGCCTGTGGATTCTCAATACTTAAGGTGGTATTCTCATCCTGTCGCGGGTCAAGCATCTTAATCAAGTGTCCGCGACGATATTATTAATAGACACATGCGTCCCTGGTACAGATATACTGAGAAAACCGATGAACGGCGTTATGCGCGCATGATTACGCCCTTCTCAAAGGAATGGGGGTACGGCGCACCTGTCACGCTGGGGCTGATCATCGCAAATGTCGGTATCTGGCTGGTTATGGTCATATCAATCGGTGCCGGATGGCTCGATCTGGGTGAGTTCTGGTTTAAATATTTTGCCATGACACCCCGGATGGTGTTCGAAGGCCACGTTTACCAGGTTTTCACCGCCATTTTCCTCCATTCCCAGGACTTCCTGCACGTACTTTTCAACATGTACCTGCTGTGGATGTTCGGCGCCCGGGTTGAGAGAACATTCTCGTCGCGTATGTTCCTGTTTTTCTATTTAGTCTGCGGCATAGTGGGATGCCTGTTATCCCTGTTAATGCGATCCTTCGGTTCTCCCGACATCCCATCACTCGGCGCTTCCGGTGCGGTATTCGGTGTGCTGGTAGCGTACGGATTTCTCTTTGCCAACGAAACCATTCTCCTGTTCTTCGCGTTCCCGGTGAAAGTCTGGAAAGCTGTCGTGGGATTTATAGCACTGGAGACGCTATTTATCCTGTTCCAGATGCAGGCCGGTACCGATAACTGGGCACATCTCGGTGGAGCGATGGCATCAGCGGTCTGGATGCTGGTTCTCGTCAGGCGTACCGGGAACAAGACCGCACACGGGTGGCATCATTCAATGCAACAGCGATCCGGTGTTCAAGCCGGACAATCCATGCAACAGGACGGCTCACGTCGACGTGTTATTCTCTTTCCAGGTCAGAAGAAACCAAAGAAAGGATTCTGGATATTTAAACAGAGAAAGAAAACCGGAACAGACCAGCATCCTGAGGGTACGGATGACGAACCACCGCCCGACTGGTTTAAACTGTAAGACAGATGTCCGACGAACCCCGCAAACGGAAATCACTCTTCGTTAAACCTCATCCACTCGAGGCACTTTCGCTTGTCGCGATATTTATTTCGGTCGTACTTTTCCTCAGGTCGGTTCTGAACATGTTCGGTATCCCGTACGGGCTTGATTTCGGCGAAGGATACCTCGCGAACATGTCATTCGAGATGGTAACCGGAAGCAATCCCTATAATTCACTGGATCAACCACCCTGGATCGTTTCGTCATACCCGCCACTCTACCCCTTCATTAACGGCCTGATCATGATCCTCATCGGACCGAGCCTTCTTCCCGGACGTTTCCTCGCAGTCATATCATTCATCGGAATTGCCTTCGGGATGATCGTTCTGCTTCGCAGGCTGAATATCAACCCGACGATGGCTGTTATCGCGGCAGGACTGCTGTTCGTGTTCCCGTGGGGATTCAGATGGGCACAGGTGGTGAGGGTCGACACACTGGGCATCTTCCTGTCGATACTCGGTGTCTACTGGTGGATCAGGTCGGATAAAACATCGGATACAATAATCGCAGCGATATTTCTCACCCTTGCTGTGCTCACGAAGCATTCGCTTCTGGCAGCACCAATTGCATGCGTGATATATGGACTCTTAGCAAAGGACAGACGAAGTGTTCTACTCCTGCTTCTGCTCGGAATTCTGATCGCAGGCTCGTACTCATTGATAAATGCGTTCACAGGTGGAGGCTTTTTCCTGCACCTTTTCGACTACACAGCCAACGCTTGGTTCATTGACAGGTTTACCGCAGGACTGGGTGAATATGTGGGTGCGACGTGGATACTTCAGATTGTCGCAGTGGCGTCCCTCATTACGCCCGGAGTCACATCGGAGCACAGAAGGCTGATCGGTTGGTACTGGCTGCTCTCACAGGGGACACTAATCGCGTACGGTTTCGAGGGCTCAGACACTAACTATTACATCGAACCGCTTATAACCACGGCACTCCTGGCATCATTTTCATTCAATCACCTTGTGGACCAGCGGAAAACAGACAATGAACCGGGTCAAACCTTAGTAAATCCGCGCACGCTCGCGTACGCGATCATTTTCGTGGTAATAATCCTCGGACGTTTCATGAATCCGATCGATTTCAAGCTCCACCGGGTCGAGAACAACGACATGTTCCAGAACGGGCAATGGCTGATCAGGATGGCTCACGACGTACCGGGTGACGTGCTCAGTGAGGATGCAGGATTCACTTTCCTGGCCGGTAAGCCGGTGATTTTTCAACCGTACATCATGAGCCTGCTTCAGCGAACGGGAAAATGGGACCAGACTGAATTTGTATCGACGATACAGAACACAGCTTACTCGATGATAATCCTCCGTGTCGATCTCAGCGATCCGTACAACACTGAAATTCGCGGTGGAGCATGGGAAATGGCGGGATTCGACCGCTGGACCAAGGAAATGGAAAGCGCGATAATTGAGAATTACGAACTATACGGTGCAGTGGATGTCGGTGCTCCCGCAAATCTCTGGTACGTGTATTTCCCCAAAGGTCCGGGTGAGGATCCCTACTCCGACCTTCCCTCCCCCTACACGCTGCTTCAACAGAACTGACCCGGCTTTGCTACTCCCGCCGCTGTCGCCAGATCGATAGCCCTGTATCGTTCATCCTGCGAGACATGCCTGTTAATCTCGGGGTACTCCGACGCGAGGTGTTCCGGACGGTACTGGAACATGAGGTTAAACGTGGCGGTTGGAAGGTTACCGGCGACCCACTCGACCACCTTCGCCGTGCAGCAGTCCACATGTCCCGGCAGCACGAGGTGGCGTATGAGAATTTCCGCCGCACGCTTTTCCATAAGGAGATTGCGAGTGATCACGTCCCAGTAACGTTTCACTTTCGACAGGGTTTCAGCACAATCGTTGTTACCATACTTGAAATCGGCCAGATGCAGGTCGGTAACACCGGTCAGGAGCTCAACAGCCGTCTCAGTCATATAGTTATTTGAGTTCCAGACAACCGGTCGGGGGTATCCCAGCCTTGCGAGATCAACCAGAATGGTGAAAATATTCGCCATGTGCTGATCGGGATTCCCACCCACAAGATTAAGGTTTCGAACCGAATTTGCCCTCCTGACTATCTGTTCTGTAAGTGACTCCGTTGCCGCGTAACCCGCGTCGCATTCGGCCATCTCGGACTGTGCAATGTCCCAGTTCTGGCAGTAGACACACTTGAACGTGCATCCTGTAAAGAACACGGTATGCGACGGCACAATCTCTGGCTCTTCACCAACGTGTACAAATTCGCTCGCGTAGAAGCTCTTGTCCCCGACCCTGCAGATACCGCGGTTATCATTTGTCCTGTCGACCCTGCACATGTTTTCGCAGATGGTGCACTCACTCAGCATCCGTCGTGCGATCAATGCCTTGAGTTCGAGGAGTGAAATTTCCTTTCGAGGGTAGTATTCGGGAACCTCAGGAGTTGCAGTTTCATAGAAAGGCTGGATTAGCTGTTTATGAACGTCCAGCAGCTCTTCAAGGCTGAGAATTTCAGCACCGGCTTTATCGAAGCCACTCGGGATTTTAATCGCGATCCTGATTCGCGAGTGGCAACGTCCCTCGAAAATATCGTAATAAGAGTCCAGCACCTAGTAAACCTCCACACCGGCCTGATGACGCACTGCCGTGCTGTGCTACGGAAAATAATTTAATGCATGCAATGCTGTTCATTAACATTAAGAAAATGTAACGGGGACAGGCACCTAAATTTGCCGCCACCATTTTAGAAGGACATCGAGATCACAGTTGCCGGCAAATTTCGTTGCCAGTCCCCTATGGACGACGCATTGCCATGCGTCGCTACGGGGTTTCTGATTCTTCATCCTGACCTTCAGGAGCAGCCTCACCGCTACGTTCCTCGACATCGACCATTACCGTTGTCTGCACCTGTCCTAACGCTTCAAAAACATTGGTTGAAAGGAACAGAAACGCCTCGTTGCTCATGAGCTGATGCTTGTCCTCACGATGTACGGTCAGCGGTCCAAGCATGTATATCATTTCCAGGGTCGCCATGTATTTCAGGAACGTACACGTGACGTCCTGGTTGTCCTGTTCACCGAAGACATTACCTGTCGCTTCAACTATCTCGTCACTCGTCCACACATGGAGGTAGTCGCACGACCCGTTCGCCCACTTGCGATACTGCTCGATATCCTCCTCCGTTTCCTCCTCCTCCCGGATAACGTCTTGATCGAACAGCCAGTCGCCATTCTCCTGGCGTACGAAAACATTACCGACCATGATCACTTCGTTACGACCCTCGTCACCGGCTTCCTCAGGAGGTCGGCCACCCTGGATCAGCGCCAGCATGTCTTCGGTCAGCTCTGATATATCCGCCACCGGCTCTGTAACCTCGGACGGATCCGACGGTGTGAACTCCGGCAGTTGACCACCGGGGATATTCGATGGTGCACCTGCCATCGGCGCCATGCCGAGGTCGAGTCCCTCACCATCTGAGCTCTCAGATGGATCCATGACGTCCATGTCCTCGCCTGATCCGCCATCCAGACGGTCGGGTCCGAAGTACTCCTCTCCAACGCCCTCAGGCAGTTCTCCCTCCGGCAACTCACCTTCTGTCAGTTCACCGGTTCCCTCACCCTCCGCCGGCGGTCTGTCAGGGACGTCCGCAACCGGCCTCGCTGCGACTATCAGACCCTGGTCCGCCATCGGGAACTGCTCCGCCCCCACCACCCAGGGGTGGTAGTCGGCTGGAAATTCGTCAGCAAGTCTCGGGGTGCCGAATCCCGGGGGCCTTATGTATTCCTCCTCCTCTACTTCCTCATCGGCACTATCGTCAAGCAGGTCGGTCGGTCCTTCCTCTACAGCTTCTTCATCGTCCGATTCTCTTGAATACCAGAGAGTAAACGTCTCGCATTCAGCGTGTTTGTCATCCTGGTAGAAGTAAACGACATCGCCGTCGTAAGATTTCATCTCCATCCAGCCGATAGCACCCTCACCCTCGGCTTCGTCGCACGTGACAGTTGTGGGCACGGCCATCAGTGCCCTGACAAGCCTGTCGCTCCGGCTGGGCGGGTCCTCCTCGTCCTCGATCACATGGTGATCGTACAACCACATGCCGTCATCCTGGTAGAATTCACAGTTTCCGGTAAAATGCATGTACTCCGTTTCATCTTCACCGTGAAACTCGTCACCCTCGGCGTACTTATCGGTCTGCTCGAACCTCACACCCCCGTGAGCGTCAAAAATATCATTTTCGTAATCGTATTCAGCGTTTGTAAAGGTAATTGTCGTGTCCTGCTGTTTGAGCGCGTACATGAGACGGTCCCTGCGACGCGAATCCGGACCCGGTACCTCCGCATCCTCGTCGGCGTAAACAACCATCGTGCTCTGGCCGTAGATGTAGATCATCTTGACGCCTTCAGCGTCGTGAATCTCCAGTTCATCGCATTCCAGTGTGAAATCCGCGTCATCGACAAAAACACGGCCCTCGCCGAAGAACCTGTGGATCTCATTCTGTTCGTCAAGGGTTGCTTCGTCGCAGGTGATGATCGTGGTGTCATAGATAATCATCACGTGACCGCGAAGCTCAGTCATCCCGACGGATTTCTGGTGATAGATCCAGTCAGCAGCGAAGTCCGTGAATTCGACACCCTCCTCACGGGCTTCGGGCAGCGGTCCGAGCATCCTGATATCGGGCGACGGTGCTCCTGCGACTACTTCATCGTAGTATGTAGCTCTGGGACGGCGCTGAAAAATCATCCGCTCAGTCTGTGCCGGACTCAGGTCGTATAGTTCCGCAAAATCGGGAACCTCTATCTCAGGCAGCATGAAAAGATCACCGTCATCCTCGGATTCAACCGCCGGTTCCTCTTCCATCCCTGAGAGATCGAATCCCTCCCCGGGTGGTGTCTGCAGATCGGGCGGTTGATCCGTCATCAGCCGGATTATGTCCTCCTGCTGGCCGGGGCTGGTCTGGAATCCTTCATCGGTGACAGGCTCATGGATGACCGGCTCATCGTCCATGCCGCTTGGCTGCACGGAATCCTCCTCCTCGGCGCCTGACATGTCTGTCGACTCATCGGACTCCCCGGCAAGCCCGAACCCGCCATTCTCATCCTGTATCCTGAGGGCTTCGTTCTGCGCGTGCAGGAGCGACGGCACAAGCATGAGCAGGAATACAACCGTTATAACGAGGGTGATTACCTTCCCCGATGCGATATCGGTGTTGACAGCCTGAGAATTTCGGCTGCTGTTGGAACTATGTAAATCTCTTCGACCGATCATCCGGATCTTTGTTAACTGCCCCTGTGCGGCTTATATTTGCGGACTTGAGTCTTCGTCCGACGGTTCATCTTCAATTTCAGTTTCAGTCTCCGTTTCATCCTCCGCGGGAATTTCTTCATCCGTTTCCCCGGAGTTCATTTCATCTTCCACCGATGGTTCATTCATGTCTATTACGATGTTTTCTTCCCCAAGCGGAATCATCACGATGCCTTCATCATCGGCAACACTCGGTGGGAGCTCGGTCTCCTCGTTAACCTCCATGAGCACAGGATCCGGCATGCCCGTGGTCGATGGTTCATCGCCAGGTGGTGGCACAGCGGGTCCCGGGAACAGGTCGTTACCCGTCATGAACTGAGGAAGCCCCTCTTCTATCTGCTCTCTTGATTCAGCTTCAGAATCGGACTGAGCATCGGGAAGGAATTCCATAGGTGGAAGCATCGGGGGATGTTCGATCTCGAACGACCAGTCACCGAGGCCTGAGGAGGTGCGGTTTTCAAGCAGACGGGTCCTTGCCTCGTCCTCGGGTTTCGTTTCCTCGTCATCCCTGAACTCAGCAAGGTTCTCCCTGTACTCTTCCGGCACGATATTTCTCGCGATGGCAGCACCCTCGGCAATGTACTCATCGGTGTACAGGTCAAGTGTCAGGAGGGCGGCGTTGAGCTGTTCCCCGTCCTCGTTCTCGTAATCGACATCACCCGCAAGTGTAAGAATCTCGTTTTCTTCCTCGTACTGTGCGCGCTCCGAGAGTACGGTCTGTTTTTCCTGCCGGAAAACGACGTTTCCGAATCCCCATGTCACGCGGTTGTTGTAGGACAGCATGGCATCCGCAGTGATCACGGTCGGGTCCCTCACGTCCTCACGTGCACGCTCATCCTCGACATCTTCAATCGCCCCACTTGTCTCCCACCATTCACCGCCGTACTGGTGCAGGATCACGTCGCCCCATGCATGAACGACATCGGCATCCTCGTAATAGACTATATTATCAGCTTCGATGTCCTTCTCCCTCTGCAGCATCAGGACGCGTCCGTAGCCCTCTGTGACATTCTCCTCCCAGTTGTGGATCATATAGTTTCCGATGAACTGGCTCGGGGACTCCTGTATTGACCGTCCAGCGCGACTTTCCGGGGGCTCACGATCTTCGTCTTTCATATCGCTGAACCTTGCATCGACCTGTCTCAGTGCATCTACGCGGTGTTCTCCGAGGTCGATATACAATTCCTCGCACCAGATTTTCTTATTCAACCTGTAACAGAAAACAAGGCCGTCACGTATTTCATTATGGGCAACGAATCCCTCATCCTCCTCGTAAAGCTCCGATTCAAGGTCGTCACTTATTTCCCAATCCTCGATCCGCGAGTAATCCGGTGCGGACAATACAATTTCAGGGTCGGACCTGGGGATGGTCGGCATATCAATCGGTGTATGGGGTATGCCCGCGACCGGTCCGGACACTTCAGGACCGAGAAAAATTTCACCCGCATCGGTGGCGGCTGGCGTCTCCGGCCCGAACGGCGATGTGCGACCTCCGGTCATCGGAAGCGTCCCCGGCGGCTCATCCCGTCCGGCCCCGCCGATTGTCGTCCGCGGCTGGTTCGGATCTATAACCTGTGTTGTCCCGCCCAGCGGACCTTCCGGCATTGATGGTGATAACTGCACGCTCGGTTCAACCGGGACCTCGGGTACTACCTCGGGTTCCTCAGGTCGTCGAGTGTACCCGAACGGGTCACGCGGCGGCTCGACTCTTTCCACTTCACCAGCGAGGAAAGCCTGTTCCTCCGGTGACAGGTCCGTCTGTGCAATGCTGCGCTGCAATGCGTCGATAAAATCCTCGTCCAGGAGAAGATCCATCGGGTGGATGAACGATGATTGCTGTTCCGGCAGCTGACGTCCGGCTTCATCAAGATTATGCTCGCTTCGGATGCTGAGCGGGATGTACGGGTAACAGTAGCAGAGACGGTCACCCTTGTCGTAATGGACGTATTCTGCAAGCACATTCATCCCGTCGCCTTTCTCCTCACCTTCAACGTCCTCGATCGGGAAATCACCCTCACGCGTAACGAAATTCTCCCCCTCAAGTCCGACAACGAACATGACAACGTCGCCAACGAAATCAATCGTTGCCATGTCATCGTCTGAATAAAGTGAATTCGCGATGAAATGGTTATCCTCAACCCAGAAATCAACAGGCACCGGGCATGAAAGAACGCTGTTTCTTTCCTCCCAGATCAGTTTTTCGGTAAAAAGTATGGTGGTGCCGTCCGCGGATTCAACAACGACATTGCCTGTCAGGGTCAGCTTCTCGCGGGGTTTATCCCAGTCACCGTGATCGCCCCTGATGAGGATGTTTTCCTCGCCGCCCTTGAACAGTATGAGTTCGTAGATACGTGACAGTTCGCTCGAATCGGTTTCCTTCTCGGTTTCGGCGACCTCGCTTCTCAGCTCCCAGACCTTCGCGCCGTCTTCGTATCCATAAACAACCGGCTCATCGATATGCGTGATCGTCCTCTTTTCTTCGACAAAGAGTTCCTCAAGCTCCTGCTTTGCGGCTTCACCACTGATTATGATGAGGTAGCCCAGGAGCACAATGACCCCACCAAGCACCGCAAAATTGCGCAGCCCCATGAGAAGCTGATTTTTCCACGTATAACGGGATTCCATATCGAATCCACCCGCATCCTTTGACACATTGTACCCGCCTGACGTTCAATACGCTATATGTTTAATGATTAAAGAGATTTAATAAATTAGACTATTCCCTGACTTTATTTATTTTTAAATGCACCGGGGACAGGCACACGGATTTGGCTCCATATAGGTTCACAAAAAGTCAAGGCCATCGTTTCGCCAAATCCGTCCGCCAGTCCCCTAAGATATGCCAGTCCCCTAAAATATGCCAGTCCCTAAAAATACGCCAATCCTCTAAAATAAAAGATGGCGGCCGTCCGGGAGGGAAGAGGAGATGAGTGCGGATTGCTGTTCCCGGGTAGGTCGGCCGCCTTACGTATTACGAAAAGTTACCGGTGGCTGATCAAGTTGCACGAACGTGGCGTATTGCCTCATGAATAAGAGGAATACCTTCCCGACCGCGCCGTTACGGTTCTTCGCGACAATGAGCTGTGTCTCCTGCTCGTTGTCGGGTTCGTACATTCGCCCTTCCTCCATTTCCTGCTCTGATATCTCACGGTGAATAAACAGGACCACATCAGCGTCCTGCTCGATTGCACCCGATTCTCTCAGGTCTGATAACTGTGGAACCCGCTTGTGACCTTCCCTGCGCTCAATATTCCTCGACAGCTGGCTCAGCGCCATAACGGGCGCTTCGATTTCACGCGCAAGCGCTTTCAGCATCCTCGAAATTTTCGAAACTTCCTGCACCCTCATGTCTCCGGACCCGAGCTCACCATCGAGTAACTGCAGGTAGTCGACGATCACGAGATCGAGTCCCTTCTGTTCGAGCATTATCGCCTTGACCTTCGCCCGTAACTCGCTGATCGTTAACGCGGAAGAGTCATCGACAAAAATGTTCATCTTGTCGAGCATGCCCAGTGCCGTTGTAAGCCGCTCCCAGTCGTTCATTCCGCTTGAATCTTTTTTATCGCTTAGACGTTTCTGACGCAGGCGATACGAGTCGAGTTTAGCGGATGAACACAACAGCCTCATCAGGAGCTCCTGTTCGCTCATCTCGAGCGACAGGAATGCCACCTTTTTGCCTTGCATGGCAACCTTTCGGGCAATATCAAGCGCAAGTGCAGTTTTACCCTGCGACGGCCGTGCCGCAAGGATTATTAAATTCCCGGGCTGGAAACCAAGCAGCATACGGTCGAGATCCTGGTAACCGGTTTGTGTGCCGGGTGGAGTTTTCTCCTCGTACTCCTTGTTGTACTTAAGGTTCCAATCGGTCGCGACGTTCCCGATCATCGAGTACGACCGGTGTTCCTTGAGATTGAGAACTTCGAGAAACCTGTTCTGCGACCAGTCGACAATTTCCCTGAGCGGTTTCTTCCCGCTCTCGGCAAACGAAGACATCTCGTTACCGAGACGCATGAGTCTCCTGAGTTGTGATTTTTCGGAAACGATCGTCGCGTAATGTTCCGCGCTTCTCACCGACGGTACAACGTTAGTGAGACCCGCGACATACTCGCCACCACCGGACGCTTCGAGGTTACCCGTCGACATCAGCCTGTCTGTAAGAGATATGTAGTCAGGATTGATATTATCGCTGAATAAACCTTTGATCGCCTCGTAAATAATCCTGTGCTGTGGCTGAAAGAAGTCCTCCGGTGTAAGCCTTGCGAGTATAGTCAGGAATGCCGCTCTGTCTAAGAGGCAGCATCCCAGTACACTGCGCTCCGCCTCGATATTATGAGGCGGAACGCGCGAAAGTTCTGACGATGATGGAAGATTGACCGTCATGCACCCT
>JAUWTM010000228.1 GCA_030614715.1 Planctomycetota bacterium | reverse complement strand
CGAGTGCCTGATTCCATCGGATGGGTGCAGCCTGACGACCTTGAAGGCGTGATCATGGAGGAAAATCTGCACATGCCGGGTACCGGGCTCGTGTGCCTTGAAAATACGCATAATCGGCGGGGTGGTCGAGTAATGCCCCTGGACGATCTGAAAAAGTGTGCGAAGCTGGCCCACGATGCGGGAGTCCCGGTCCACCTTGATGGGGCTCGCATCTGGAATGCGTCTACCATGTCGGGAATCGATGTAAAGGAATACACGTCGTACGTCGATTCGATGATGTTCTGTCTCTCAAAGGGACTCGGCAGTCCTGCCGGAAGCATGCTCTGCGGACGGAAGGAGTTCATCGAGGCCGCACACAGGATCCGGAAGCGTTTCGGTGGCGGACTCAGGCAGGCAGGAGTGCTGGCATGCTGTGGAATTATCAGTGTTACAGAGATGACAGGCCGACTGGGTGAGGATCATGCTAACGCGAAGGTCCTGGCCGGTAAAATCAAGGAATCGGGAACACTCGAGATCGACCTCGATACTGTCGAGACCAATATCTGCATCTTCACTGTGCCGTCCAACTTCGAAGGTAAAAGCGCAAGATTCGTGGATTCAGCAATTAAGGAGGGTCTGCTGTTTACGTACATGGGCGGCAACCTGGTGCGCCTGGTGACGCATTATGATTTCGATCCGGACTGGACCGACGAGGTCGTGGAACGCATAAAAAGAGCGATCAGTGCTTAGGAATATCAATTTTCGGTGAAAGATAAACGGGATGTCGAGCATTGAGGATTTCTTCTGTACGGCACCGAATGTCCTTTTCGGGCTGGACGAATGGTCAAATTGTAGTTAAACTTTCATTTCCCCCATTTACTTGCAGGTTGGGGTATCAGGAACGGACGCAAAGTTGGAGGCCGGTAGACGAATATCGGCGGGCAGGAAACTTGAATCCAGCAATGACCGGAAGCCGGATAGCACGGTTGGGAACAGGGACCCACCGTTGCTTAAAAGGTACCTGGCAGAATTCACTCTGACCTGAATCTGACGTGGCACGTAAAAGAAAGAAAAAGACAAAGCCTCAGCCGTCAGCACCCTTGATCACGGAGAGCAAGCGTGAGCAGTACTTTTTCCTGCCCCTGACTCTCCTTCTCGCTGCTGCCGGATATTTTGTAACCCTTTGTCCGACAGTTTACGTCGGCGATTCAGGCGAACTCGCGACTGCCGCCTATTACCTCGGTATCCCGCACTCACCTGGCTACCCTCTGTACTGCCTTATCGGGTACATATTCACGCACCTGCCGTATGCAGCGGATATCGGGTTCAAGATGAACGTGATGAGCGCCACGTTCGCATGGGCAACTGTGCTGATGCTCTACCTGATCGTCTACCACTTCACCCGTACTCCCTACGTGGGATTTTCAGTCAGTCTCGCTTACGCATTCAGCCCAATCTTCTGGTCACAGGCTGTCGTGGCGGAGGTCTACAGTCTCAATACATTCCTTACAGCACTGGCACTTTACTTCATGTGCAGGTGGGTAGAGAAACGCCAGGATTACTGGCTGTACCTGGCCAGTTTCATCATGGGGCTCGCTGTTACGAATCACCAGCTGTCGTTCCTGTTGCTGCCAACCGGTCTTTATATGCTCTGGCTGTTCGGTAAGCCTAAAAAATTGTTCGAACCGTTCATCATCGCGATTGTAGTTGCCGGAGTTGCCGGTCTTATCCTCTACTTTGTCAGACATGCGGTCTCGTGGCCGCTGATGCTGATAATCGCGTCGATGGTTTTCTTCATTTCCAGCACGAAAAAACCATTGAAATTCTGGCTGATTACTGCCGGGCTATACATTCTCGGTCTTTCTGTCTACCTGTATCTCCCGATACGCGCTGCCGCCGATCCGGTGTTGAACTGGGGCAATCCCGAGACCTTTGGAGCTTTCTTCGAGACCGTACTCAAGCCTGCAGGTTCGCAAACCGACCGCGGTGACCGTCTGGGGCATTTCATCCACGTACTGTACCTCTGGACTATACAATTCGGACCGTCCATCAAATGGGGTGGAATGACCTATCCCATCCCGATCATCTGGGCATTCGGGATTTGGGGGATATATAAGGGGCTGTCAACCGGATGGCGCATGGCGAGGGTGTTCATCCTTTTCATGCTGATTAACGCCGGGACGATCATTTTCCTTTCCCGCCCTACACAGCAGGAACTTATCATAGTTGGCGTTTACTACCTGCCGGCCTTCCTTGTGTTCGCGGTGTTCATGGCGACCGGCCTTCGCGAATGGCTGATATATTTTCTCAAGGCGTTCGGGGAAAAAAAACGTACGGTTCTGCTGTTACTTGTGATTCTGATTCTCGTGATGATCCCGATCTACCAGTTCAGGCAGAACCTGCCGGATACGGACAGGTCGGGAGACTACTATGCCCGTGATTATGGAACCGCACTTCTCACATCGCTTCCGCCGGACTCAATCCTGATCGTCAACTGGGACGACATCTTCACACTGTGGTATCTCCAGATGGTCGAAAAGGTCAGGCCTGACGTGATTCCGGTGCTTGCGGACCTCCCCATCGGAACCAGCGGTAATTACTGGGGTAACTGGTACTTCAAGGACCTCGAGGAGGAGCATCCGGCAATTTTCGACGGGTACCAGCTTGAGGACAACATGTACCTCACTCGCGAGGAAGCGATAGAAGCGTTTGTCACTGCGAATCTGAATCGAGGGAGGGAGGTGTATTTCTCATTCTACGGGCTGGGATATGATTTCGCGCTGTTTGATTTCAAGGTATACCCCAAGGGACCGGTCTACGTGGCCAGGAACGAGGAATATAATCTTGTCGACCTGGTCGAATCGCAGCAGGCATGGGAAAGGCTTATAGGCAACTTCAGGAACCTGTACACGTACCGGGATCACATGATATCCGAGGAGGATTTCATCATCGCGAGGCTGTCGTCCAACCTCTATAATACTGCCAAGGTTGCACTCGAACTCGATGAGGGCAAGGGCATATGGTTCCTGGAACAGGCAGTGATGGTCGACAACGGTAACCTTCCAGCCAGCATGGAATTAGCCATCCTGAGGTTCCAGAACGGGCAGTATACGGAGGCCAGGGACCTCCTCCTGGACTCTCGCGATATCGATCCGTCTAATCCGGACGTGCACCTGATGCTGGCACGGTTATACCAGGTACTCGGGCAGAACGAACTTGCCCTGAAGTCTATCGAGAACCTCCTGATGATAGACCCGAACCACCCCGACGCCCGTGCAATTGTCGAACAGCTGACCGGTGGAGAATGACACCCTAGTCATCCCTTAATAAGATTTAATATAGGGTCTGTTAGAAAAAAACCTGTCTCGCAGGTTAAATTTTATCGGGTATTCTCTTCCGGTTTGATTTATTAAGTGGTACACTTTGAATGACGTCAGGTCGAGACGTCAGGGATTTCAGGTTTGATTGGAACGTAATCGGCTTCAAGCACGGCCAGAGTTCCAATCAAGGATCAATCGATCCTATTTTACCCGATTGGTCCGCGACGGATGCAAACAGTGCAACCCGCGGAACGATCAAAGGGCACGGCAGGGGAAGAGACGCGGTAACGTTGGGCGCACCTCATATGCTCTCGTATCCCCACGAAGTCTCTTCCCTGGCCGTTTTTTAATTAGGGGTAAAGCCCATACCCCACACCAGCGATTTGAATAATCGGAACAGGGAGATATAGTATTCCCTGATCTTTATTTTTTTAGTAAGATTTTGCACCAGCTCGTATCGCATGGAACTAAAGCTGACCTGGGAGGTCGATATGCGATTCCAGCTCACCGATGTATTCCTGATTCTCATTATCTGTTCCCTGCCCTTTATCGGGCTTCTTGGTGGATGTAACAAGTCGGGTCCGATTGCACCGGGATCGGACGGCGACCAGCCGCCACCCGGTAATCGTGCTCCTGTCGCGGTACTTTCCGTTGTGGGTCCCGAGGAAGGCGCCACTCCCCTGACCGTAATACTCAACGCGAACGATTCCTACGATCCGGATGGAGACGAGGTTGATTACCTCTGGATCTTCTCCGACGGCGAAACCGAATCGACATCGTGGGTTGAGCACGATTTCCAGGAGAGCGGTCGTCACGAGGTACGTCTTGTCGTCACTGACAAATGGGGCGTTTCATCGTCGACAGAAATAGCGGCGTTCTCCAGCTGGGGACTGGCGAATTCCGCGTGGCCGAAATTCGCGCATGATGAACGTAACAGTGGATTGACTGAGAATGTCGGTCCGATGATGAACCTTGAAAATG
>JAUWTM010000185.1 GCA_030614715.1 Planctomycetota bacterium | reverse complement strand
CGGGGATGTTATCGGTTCAGTTCTCTGCGGCCCGGTAGATGTTGCGGATTACTACACTTTTGAAATTCTACCGGGATACGAGGCGTTCGGCTCGATCAATATTTTCAGCGATGCAGCCGAAACCGGGATGACCCTGTACGATGAATCGCTTTCAAATATGGGAAGTACCGGGAATTTCACCGGCGCCGCAAGTATCGACCTTGACGCAATCAGGCTGCTTCCGGGAATTTATTACATTTACGTGTCAATCGCGGGACCCAATGGAATCCGCCCGTACATGCTGGAACTCGATGCAGAGGTGATGGATGTTACTCCAACCAACCCTGTCGAGGTCACACCACTGGATCTTTTCGTCGATCCATACGAGGTTTTCCAATATGGAGATTATGCATTTCTCGTAGGAGCCAATGTATGGGTGTTCGATATCAGCGACCCGGCCAACCCGGTACTGGAATACTACGATGACACGAGTACCAGTGACCGCGTAGCGTTCCACTATCCGTACCTGTACCATGCGCATTCGGTGATGCCGTCCGGGGCAACGATGGATCTTATCGATTTCAGCGACCCGGTAAATCCTGTATTTACAGAGGATGTAATTACTTTTCCCGTGAATGCCGGCAGCAGGATGGCGATAAATTCAACGCACCTGTACGTAAAAACCGGACCAGATCCATTATGGGATGTAGTAATTTACGATTACGACACCGATCCATACAATCCAACCGAAGTCGGCAGTATTCCGGTAGCGTTTGAAATCTGGAGCATGGCACTTGTCGACGCAGAGGGTCCGGACACACACCTTGCGCTGGGCGATGACAATGAGATCCATGGATATTGTGTCGAGGATCCCGCCGCGGTGACAAGCATTCCCAATTTTATATTTGGGTTTGGAACGGCCAGGCATATGACTGGTGACGGTGACCTGCTTTATGTCGCCTACGATCACGGTGGGTGGGATATCCACCTTGAGATACTGGAACTGGATCACCCCGGTTCAGCATTCAGTTATCAAGGTTCGGTAGACACACCCGGCTACGGGGGAAATCTCATTGTTGATACGCCTTACTTATACATGGCGGACGGGGAAGATGGGGTTACAGTTTGTGATGTCACCGACCCCAGTGCTCCGACTTTCGAGGTTTCACTGCCTACGATCAGTGACTGTTATTACATCTCAATGGAAAACGATGTGCTCTGTGCTGCTATGCTGTCCGCGGGAATGCAAATTTTCGATGTATCAGCACCGACAACAGTTAACGAACTTTACAGGTTCCCTGTAATAAACTACCCGCAGGATGCGGTAGCAATTGGTGATTACCTGATCGTATCGTGCACGGAGATGGAATATAACGCAATTAAAACCCTTGATATCTCCGATCCCGCGAACGCCCACGTGGTTGCGGAATATGGGCTTGGTGATTACCAGCCATCCTACATGTCTCTGGACGGAACAGACCTGGTAGTCAGTACCAATGCTCCCTCTGATGAGTACTGGCACCTGGTGGATGCCTCGGACCCCCTCAACCTGACATCGAACGGATTCCTGCTGCTGGGGGATTACATCTACGACATTCTCCGTGTGGATGATGTCACCTATATCAGCACCAGTGTACCCGAGTTGCGTGTATACGACTGCTCCGTTATGCCACCCTTACCCGGTGGGACACTTGCGCTGCCCGGTGTCGGATACTCATTGTCCATACAGGATGATCACCTCTATGTGACAACTGCAACGTCTGCTGAAATCTATTCACTAACCGATCCCGTTAATCCCGTGTTCGTTAATTCTTACCTCCTGGGTACCGGAATAGAAGAATCTTATACGGCACATGGTTACCTGTACACGATAGAGAGCGACAACATACAGATTGCCACCCTGGCCAATCCGGCAGCACCGGTCTGGATAGACACGTTCACGGTGGGAGCTCCCGGTGATTTCAGCGCCATAACGTTGGATGGTCAATTCGCGTACGTTGTCGGTCATAGTACAGCCCCTTATGCAGTCGGTGTTTTTCCACCGAATTCAGCGTATGTGGCAAGCGAATTCCATACGCATGACCCGTACGGCGCGACTGAGCTGCTGGTTCATAATGGGTACCTTTACGAGATCGCCAACTACACCGGGATTCACATCTGGGATCTACTGTGAGGATCAGCGGCACGCTTCCTGACGGTCGCGGCTCGGGTGAGAAGGATTGGAGTTTTGTAAAGGCAGAAACGGCTCCCTGATGGTCGCGGCTCGGGTGAGGAGGATTGGAGTTTTGTAAAGGCAGAAACGGCTTCCTGACGGTCGCGGCTCTGAAAGAGGAATCACGTAGAGGAATTACATTGTTCCCGAGCCCAGTTTTACGTGTTTGCAGTCGTCCAGGGTGAATGTCTCGTCTCCGTCCATCCAGTCATCCCACCACGTGGCATCGTCACGTCTGGGCAGCTTAAAGAACTGGCCATAGTACCTGGGATCCTTCGACTGGTGGTAGCGGAAGTAGATATATTCGTCATCGTATGCGAGGGTTTCAATTTTCCCGGTCGCATGGGAGCCGCAGAACCGCGCACGCTTCGCAAGTCCTGAAAGTTGAGCTTTAGCCTTCTCGAAAATGTCGATACCCTCGACAAACGGGATCTTGAAGTGGGAATTACCCTTTGTCGGTCGAACCTGGAAGGTGTAGTACGGCGGCAGACCTGTCTGGGCGAGGTCATTGAACAGTTTCGCAAGCGTATCGGGATCGCCGTTGATACCCTTCATGAGAGGAGTCTGGTTGATGAGCAGTACACCGACCGACTGGAGCATCCTGATCGCTTCCCGTGAATACTCGGTGATTTCCTTCCAGTGGTTGAAATGGGTGACGATGTAGATTCGTCCGTCGGGGAGCGAATGCCTTCCCAGGAGCTCAACAAGATCGGGATCGTCGAGGATCCTGAACGGATTGAAAGCGAGGAGCTTGCTTCCAAACCTGATGGACCTCACGTGCGGCATTTTACGGAGTTCCTCGAGGATGGACGCAATCTTGTTAATGCCCAGGATTAACGAGTCACCGCCAGTCAGGAGGACGTTGTCGATCTCGGTGTGCGACCTGAGGTAGTTAAACGCCGGTTCGAGGTTGGGCGAAATTTCCTTGTTGTCGGGTCTGAAAATCCTTTTTCTGAAGCAGAAGCGGCAGATGCCCCCGCAGACGTTGGACACCAGGATCAATCCGGTACGTGTGTACTTGTGCTCGCAGCTTGGCGCGACGGTGATCTTGTGCTCCTGTGAAGCATCGAAAATCCCCTGGCAGAGCATTTCATCGTGGGTCGGGATGATGATCCTTCGAATGGGATCGTCGGGATCGTCCCAGTCGATCAGGGACAGGTAGTACGAGTTGGTCCTGAAGCCGAAATAATCGACCGTCTCCTGCGCGCTTTCCCGCTCCTCGTCCGTGAGCTGCGGGACATCAGACAGCCGGGTGATGTAATTAATATGACGTTTTTCCCTGACCTTACGTCGCCACCACGGCAGGTACTCGTCGTCACCCTCGGGTGTCACTGGCATTTCCATCAGGTCCTGATCTTTATCGTTCATGTAGTAATTCCCCTCAAGAATAGTGTCGCGACATACCCGGCCAATTTATTAAAGGCTTTTAAGCATAAGACAGGTCGACATGTCCGGAATTTTGACATTCATACATAAGTTACCACAGAAGCATTAATCCCGCACAGGCTGGGAAACACCATAATCAGTCACAAATCCAGCTCGATGGCTTCCTCAGGGGTGTAGTGCCAGTGACGTGTGAGCTCGAACCAGAAGACCGCGGGACCGTACGAGCCGAAGTCACTGTAGCGGTGTTTCACGTGTTCCTCAACATCACCCGGGCCTAATCCCCACATCTCCGCACAGCGTCGGATAACCCACGAATCCATGTGGTAGGAATTGGTTTTTCCGTAGAGACGTGACACATACGCTACGGACATCGGGCCCATGCCAGAGACAGAACTGATCTCATCGCAGAATTCATCCGGAGGCAGTGACCGCCATGCGTCGCCGATGTAGATATCGGGCCTGTCGAGAGCGGTGTCGCTGAGACTCAGCATGAATTTCGCCCTAAAACCGCAATTGAGTGTGCTTTTCAGGGAGTCGTCGTCTTCTTTCGCGAGACGTTTCGGGGTCGGGAAGGCGCGGATAGCTTTACCATCGAGTTTTGCACCTGTACTGACACCGAATTTACGTGTCGCGGCGTCGGACATCTGGACTGAACGCTTCCACTGGATGTTGATGGTGAAAATCGCCTTGCAGCAGTCCTCGAAGAGCGATGGAGAACGCAGGAATCGCCCCTTTTTTTCATCGATGAGCCATTTCCACGCGGGATCGGTCCGTGCGATCTTTCTCAGGGGCTTTAAGTCCTCGTCGAGGGAGAGGCAAAGGGTTGTTACATCAAGGGCATCCTTCTCTGAGCCTGAGAGGGTTTCGAGAATGACGTCCCGTCCCGATGTGTGGATGCTTAAGCAGCCCTTACGTTTCGGGAGGTTGTAGGGAATAATTATTGAGGGGGGTGTTTCTGTGCCGATGACGGGTCGGAGCCAGAAATAGCCGTGGGACATGATTGTCGCACGGAATTCCTCAGGTGAGATGGGAAGCTTCATGGGTGGCTATTATAACCATGATGGAAAAAATGCTAAAATTGGGGTGTCACAGATAACATGTGTGGCTGGAGATGATTCGAATTGGCAAAACGTCTTAAAGACGATGAAGTAACGACATTAACATTTCATTTCAGGAACGACGTAGAAGCGGTGCAGGTACTCGGCGTAGCCGACCTCAACCTGAGGGCTATCCAGGAGAACACACCGGCGAGGGTGGTACCGAGAGGGTCATCGGTCAGAATCACCGGACCGAAGCTCGAGGTTGCGCTTGTACAGCAGCTGCTCGGGCTCCTGGTGAAGCGCGCACAGCTTGGGGATGAGATCACGGAAGACGATATCGAGCGGTTTTACCATACCGAGCGAAGCAAGGCTGTCGACCGCGAGATCGCCCGTGAGACGCCACCCGATAACGACAAACCGGTAAAGGTGGTCGATGGTTCGTACGATAAGCTTGTGATCGACGGCGGGCTGATAAAGATCCACCCGAGGACCGAGGGCCAGGCTTCCTACGTCCGGGCGATGAACGAGCATGCGATCACATTCTGCGCGGGTCCCGCCGGTACCGGAAAGACGTACCTGGCGGTTGCGATGGCGGTCAAGCACCTGAGCAGGAGCAACGTGCAGCGGATTGTCCTCACGCGACCAGCGGTCGAGGCCGGGGAGAGCCTTGGATACCTGCCCGGGACGTTCCAGGACAAGGTGGATCCGTATTTTCGTCCGCTATACGATGCACTTTACGAGATGCTGGGGGTTGAGAAAACCCGTCGATTGATCGAACGTGAGGTAATCGAGATCGCACCGCTTGCATACATGCGCGGACGTACGCTTAACAAGAGCTTCATCATTCTCGACGAGGCTCAGAACACGACCACCCGCCAGATGAAGATGTTCCTGACGAGAATGGGTCCGAGGTCGCGGATGGTTATCACCGGGGACCCGACCCAGGTCGACCTCCAGACCGGGGAGAAGTCGGGGCTCGCGCACGCTCTGAATATCCTGGGTGATATCGGCGGGATCGCCCATATCTGGCTCGGTGAGGGAGATATCGTACGTCATTCGCTGGTCCAGCTGATCGTAGAAGCGTACGAGGATTCCGAAAACGCAGTCCATAAGGCTAAAAAGCCTGTTAAGAGCGACCAAACCAAGGAAAACACCCCTGAATAGCAGTTCATAATCAGGACCAACACTCTAAAAAATGAGTAAATCCAGCAAGTTTGGCTGGATTTAACGATAATAGAATGTATAGGGATTCTGTAAATATTCCGGGAAGCGCATATGACTGTCCCGGAAATCTGTTGCTTTAGTGAAGAGCGTTTATGCTTTCATCAAACGAAGGACCGTCTGTTATAACCGACCTGTTTCACCGGGTATTAAAGAGCCCGGTAACACCGCGTGTCGCGATAGCATTCGCGTGCTTCCTGCTTGTATTTTTCATCACGGTAAATCACATCGTACACCCGAGAACCGGACCGATTGCAGTCGGTGACGTCGCCCCGAAGGACTACATCGCGCCAACCACCCAGCTGTACGTAGATTCGATCGCCACTAACACCGCGCGCGAACAGGCTACCGCTGAAATCGCGCAGATCTTCAGCATTGACACAAGCATAAACAACAGCATGACGCTCGACCTTGCGAATTTCTTCCTGAGATTGAATGAGCTCGCGGGGGAACTCAGGCTCCTGGATGAAATCGCGGTCACTCCCCCTGTGGAAGTGGTCACCGGGGAGGGCGAAGAGGGAGCAACTGAGACGGACGTACCTCCCGGTTCCACGGCGGAAATGCCGATAGCCAGGGATCGCGACGAGGTTGAATCGGAAGCAGTGGTCGAGCTTCTCGCATACCTCGATGATACTTTTGAAATCAGGCGTCACCTGGTCAATCCGATCAGCTACGAGGACATCCAGCTGCTGCTGTCACTCGATTCCGCAGCCCGAGACAGCATCGATGAACTGATAGACCGATCGATCAGGGAGCGGATCATCGACAGGATCCATCCGGAAGATATTCCCCAGGTGCTGGACGACCTTGCCGATGCCATTGCGGATAAAGCTGCCACCAAGGATATGTCGCAGGAGTACGAACGTGTAGCCTACAAGCTGGCAAGCTATTTCGTACGTCCCAACTCGGTACCCGACATGCTGGCGACCGAGGCAGCACGCCAGGCAGCACGTGACGCCACGCCGCCCGTTCAGAACGAGGTCCGTGCAGGTGAGATTTTCCTTCGGGCCGGAGAGGTTGTCGACCAGCGTGACCTTGATATCCTCGCGGCAACAGGCATGACAAGCACACCCGAGCGTCGTGCAGACTGGATGACCATCCTGGTGTTCGGGTTGATCCTGGCAATGGCATTCGTGCTGGGGTCGCTTTACCTGCCCGGCAGGGGAAGCTACCTGCTCAACGATGCAAGATATTACCTTCTCTTTTACACGATCGTCACAATCTCATACCTTACAAGCTTTTTTATCGCGCAACGGCTTGCAGATCCGGTGCTCGTAACATTCGCATCGCTGCCAGTGATAGCGGGAGCAGTGCTTCTGGCACATTATTTCACCCGGATGTTAGCTATTTCGATCTCAGCATTAATGGCCGTGATCGTGACACTCGGACTTGGTGAGCCATCGATCATGTTACCAGCGATATTCCCGTCGATCGCGGCTGCACTGCTGCTGAAAAGGGACAGCCCGAAGCCGGTAATGATAAGGGCGATCATCCTGCTCCCGGTTATATGGCTGGTGTCCTTACTTGGAATCGCTTTTACATCGAGTATGGATCTTACAACTATCAGGGAGAACTACTGGTACCTCCTGGCAGGGATTGCCCCTGCACCCGTGGCAATGATCCTGGCAACCTATGTGCTCGACGCAGCGTTCAATATACCTACATCAAGCCGCCTCCAGGAGTTCGACAACCAGGACCATCCGCTGCTGAAGAAACTCCAGTTTGAAGCCCCGGGAACGTGGCATCATTCGATGATGGTCGGATTGATAGCGGAAGCGGCATGCCAGGCCATTGGCGGCAACAACCTGATGGTCAGGGTCGCGTGCATGTACCACGATATCGGGAAAACGAGACGGCCTGAATTTTTCATCGAAAACCAGCGGGGCGGGGTCAACCTGCACGATAAATACTCGCCGTGGCTCTCGAAAATTATTGTCGAGGGTCATGTCAAGGACGGCATGACGATG
>JAUWTM010000099.1 GCA_030614715.1 Planctomycetota bacterium | reverse complement strand
GGGGCGGTCGGAAACCGCGGACTCGTCGTCGCGGCGTCCCACGAAGCCGTCAAGGCCGGAATCCGCGCCGGTATCCCACCCGACACTGCCCGACGGTTCCTTCCCGAGCTCCGGTTTGTCGAGGAACGTCCCGCGGAATATTTCCACGCCGCGGAATCGGTCCAGGACATCTGCGAGCGGTTCATCCCGATGGTGGACGTTGAAAAACAGGACGCGTTCACCCTCGACCTCACCGGCACCGACCGCCTCTACCCAAGCGCGGTCAGGCTCATCCGCGAGATCCAGTCCGAGGTAAAAAGAGAGATCGACCTTCCCAGCCGCGCCGGGCTCGGCGTGAGCAGGCTGGTCGCGCGACTGGCGTCGATGCGCGTCGACGACAGGGGCATTATCGAGGTCCCGTTCGGGCGCGAGGGCGAATTTCTGGCCGACTACCCGGTCACGGTGCTCCCCGGAATCGGCGTGCAGATCGCGAAGCGCCTGAGATGGCTTGGTGTTCACACGGTCAGGGAGCTCGCGAGCGTGCCCGCCCAGACCCTCGAGGCCGCGTTCGGGCCGAGGGGAGCGGAGTACGCGCACGCCTCACGGGGCCACGATCCAAGGCCGCGACGGCGCTCGCAGGGTCCGAAACCCATCAGGCGCGAGGAGATACTGGAGCAGATTTTCTACGATCCCGTCCTGATACGGGTCTCGCTGCAACGTCTCGTCGCCGCGCTTGGCCTCGACCTTCGCAAAAACTGTATGCAGGTGCGTTCGGTCGGGCTCGAAATCCGTTACCCGGACATCCCACCGCACCGCCGACGCAAGGCCATCCCGCCGACCGACCTGGACATGATCCTCAGGGAGATAGTCGAGAACATGTACGAGAGCATGTCGGTACGCCGGGTGAGATTGAGAAGCCTCGCGCTCTCCTACGGACGATTAGTCCCCCGCGACGATCAGCTCCGTCTCGATTTCGCGCGCGACTTCACGAACGAGCGGCGTTTAAACCTCGAAACCGCGCTCGATAAGATCCGCAACCGCTACGGTGTCGAAACTATCGGCCCCGGCGACTGGTGGAAGGCATAGTAACCGAACCCCGAGCATAACCGAACCCCGAGCATAACCGAGCCACGAGCGTCAGCGAGTGGAATCCTAAGGGACACCACATTTCGTCCTCGAAATGCTGGTGTCCCTTAGCATAAGCTTTCACTTAATACCGATGCCCAGTCCTGCATTTAACCCCTTTCCGGTTTATAATACCCATCGATCCTGTAAGTCGATCCACAAGAGGCGCGTGATGAGAATATCCATTTCCTTCCTTACCATCCTGACAGCTTTAATACTGCTGTTGCCCGGATGTGTAACCCCATCGGAGGTTGAACAGCCGGAATCTGCTGTCCAGACCGAGCCTGCTGTCTCCTTCACTCCCCCGGAGCCCGGTTACGACACCGAGGAGTTACTCGTCTGTACGATCTACTTCTACACCGGGACAAATGTCGGCGACCGCAGCCTGACCACCGGACCGCAGTCATCAACAGACGGCGGTCGCACGTGGACTCACATGGCATGGGAGGAAATCATCACGAATGGTATGGATGTCGGTCCTTATGGCAAGTATCTTTACGCTGCGTGCGGAAACGGCGTCCTGGCAAGCTCCGATGGTGGCAGGAACTGGACTGTCAACGGTGGATGGCCGATGGCGGAGATCCAGGATATTTCCATCAGCGCGCGATCACCTCTCGTAGTGTGGGCTGCAGGGGCTTACGGCCTGTTCCTGACCGAGGACGGCGGTCAAACATGGCGACGTCCCGGCGATCCGCAGCCCTTTCGTTACGTCGACTCGGTACTTGCTGACCGTGATGAACCCGATCATGTCCTGATAGGATCGGAGGACGGCCTGTTCAGGACAACCGATCACGGTCGGACATATGAACAGATCGGTCCCGAAAGCCCCATTCGATGTATATACCAGGTCAACAATGAACCCGACATTTTTCTCGTCGGCACCGACGGTGAAGGACTGTGGAAGTCAATCGATAACGGGGACTCATGGTCAAGGGTCATCGGAACCAACCAGGTCGTGAACAGTATAATTGTGAGTGAACAATATCCATCGTACGTGTACATCGGCATCAGGCACGGAATGATGTACAGCGAGAACGGCGGTGGCTCATGGGTTGAGGTCTCTGATCAATTCGGAGAATTTTCTCCGATCTATGCACTGCTTGTCGATAAGGACGATCCGGAACTGATTTACGCCGGAGCAAGGGACGGGCTTTACGTCAGCGAGGACAACGCTCATACATGGAATCGTGCAACTGATGCTGAAGGCAATGTCGTTCTCGACCAGGCTGTACTTTTCGATCTCTGGCAGGGTGAACTGTACCGCGGACCCGAGGAACCACCATCCGGCGAGCCCGGTACGCTTGTCATCAGCGAAGAACCACCGATTGGCGAGGAGTTCAGGGACGATTTCATGCCGGGATTCGAGGAACGCGCAGGCACTGTCGCGACAATGATGGCGGACAAGGGTGAGGAACGCCTGGCAAATCTCGAGGAAGGCAGGCACATCAGTGCGTTCCAGGCGATTGCCATGATCAGAGAAGACAGGGCTTCCGACGAACTCTGGGACGACCTTCGCGCACGTTACTCCGACTTCGGCCACTCGATGTTCGACACTTTCCCGGCAATGAGCCTGTACCTTCACTGCAAAGACCAGTTGCCTGACGACATCAGGGACCTGCTTCGGCTGGGTTTGACAAGCAACAACGTCTACCGCGGCGATACCGAAAATCACTGGCTCATGTTCCATACGGCACTCCTTCTGGCCTGCCAGGAATGGCCCGAGACGCCTGCCAGTGAATGGTTCACCGGGCATCCGACACAGGTAAATTACGACGATGCGAAGGGCTGGGTCGATGAATGGATTCGAATCACGACCAACATCGGTCAGGGTGAGTTCGACTCACCGCATTATTACAACACCTTCATGGCACCAAGCCTGCTCCTGTACGACTTCGTCGAGGATCCGATCCTGAAGCGGAATGTCGGGATGGTAATAGACATCCTGATGGCCGACATGGCGGTTGAATCCCTGTACGGCCGGTACGGTGGCGGTCACTCCAGGATGTACGACAACACGGTCATCAGGGGGGATTACGATAACTGCGCAGGTTATTACTACGTCCATATCGGCGGTATCGATCCACCCGAACAGTTCCATGCATGGGCGTTGAATGGCGCATACGGCACTTACCGGTGCCCGTCAATTATTGCCGACATGGCCCTTATGAGGGATGAACCGTACGTTCACACCGAAGTCAAGCGGGTCCGCAACCAGATGCGTTACTCCGATGTGCTGAACTCTCCGGTTTACAAGTACACCTACGTCACACCGGACTATGTACTCGGTTCGCTTCAGGGCGGCATCCTTCAGCCGATCCAGCAGCACACGTGGGACGTTACATGGATCGGTTCCGCGCCGAATACGACCCTTTTCTCGCTCCACCCGTATTTTTCATCTTACGAACTCGCGATGTTCTTCCCGGAAGATCCGCACATGCTGACCGCATCGGTACAGGCACAGAAATCGACATACACAAATCCGAACAAGCTTAATTCGTCATCGCCATACGAACGCGTTTTCCAGTTCGAGGACACGTTAATGGCCGTATACAACATTCCGGAAGGGATCGATCATCCGCACGTAACCCTTTACGTGCCCCAGTGTCTCAACCACACGGTCGAAAACGGCTGGATACTTGGTCACGACGGGAACACTTACATTGCGGTCTACCCGTTCGGCGAGGGAACGTGGATTTTCGAACCGCACGAAGGGAATTTCCCTCCAGCAGAGTATTTACAGATTCCCGCAGGCCAGACCGCGTTCGTTGTTGAGATCGGTCGACCGGATGTCGATGGGAGTTTCGAGGAGTTCCGTGATGTGATCCTCGCTCTCGATCCCCCGGAATTTTCCGAAACCAGTGACGGTCCAGTTATCAGCCACATAAATCGTCACGGGACGTCGATGGAATACACATGGGCTACGGATGTCAGGATGCTGGACTACATGCCGTCAGATTTTCCCGACATGCTTCTTTTCAACGGCCCGTTCATACGCGCGTCAGTCGGTGAACCGGGATTTTACATGACGAACGGCGAGGAGTTTCGGCTGCTCGATTTCTCGAACCTGACCATCCGCCAGGGAGAAGTAACCGAACAGGAATAAGAACAGTGAGCCGACTGGAAAAATTCAAACCAGTAAAAACAGGTGTCGCAGGTTGCGGCGGGATTACGCCATCGGTTTTTCGTGGCATCGAAAACTTTACCGAGCTGGATGTAATTGCCGTACAGGACATAAACGAGGGGGCCGCACGTCGCATGGCCTCAGAATTTTCCATCCCCGGCATACATACTGATTTCTCCAGAATGCTCGAAGAGGACATCGAACTCGTCATTATCAACACGCCCAATGATTGCCATCTCCCGATGGCACTCGAAGCCTTCAGTGCAGGCAGACACTGCATGGTGCAGAAGCCACTGGCTCGAAATGTGGCTGAATGCGAGGAGATGATCAAAGCAGCGAAAGCAGCAGACCGCCTGCTTGGTGTCGTTATGCTTGAACGCAGCGACCCGATCTTCCGTCAGATGCGCTCGATGAACGAAGCCGGGTGTTTCGGACGGATCACTGTCACCCGCGGTGCGCTTGCGCATACGAATCACCTGAAACACCCCCCGTCACCGGATAACTGGCGATGTTCACCCGAGAAAATCGGCGGCGGATCGTTCATCCAGCTTGCCGTGCACCATCTCGACATCGCGCAGTTCGTTCTCGATCAAAAAGTTGTCGAGGTTACCGCACTTTCATCAAGCATGATCGCTCCCGACAGGTTCCCGGTGGACGAAACATCCGGAGCAGTCGTTAAATTTGAGGATGGATCGATCGGCCAGTTTATATCGAGTTTTACAGCCGTGATGGACTCCATAGAGCTGTTCGGGACAGGAGGAATGATCGGCAGGGACGTTGAGGGTATTCGATGGCTTACGAGCGAGCAATTTTCCGGCGATCTATGGGACGCCGGGAGGGTCGGTGAGATCAAACAGCTGAGAATGCCTGAGATCGCTAACAGGATTGCTGAGCTGACCGCGCAGTACGAACCTCATCGTCAGTTCGCTCACGCGATTCGCGGTAAGGCTCCGCTCGATACTCCCGGAGAACTCGGACATCAGGTTCTGAAGGTGGTCGAAGCGGTCAGGCAATCAGCGGTCGAAAAACGGACAATAGTCATTGTGTAAGCAAGAATAAAATTACTCTCCCTCAACTTCCAGCCTTATTGTAAGCGGCTCCTGCCTCTCCTCTATCTTGACTTCAACACCAGAATACTTGAATGTCCCACCACACCTGCCGTTTGGACGGTCTGCAATCATGTGCACGATATATCCGTCATCATCCTTACGGATATTTCCGATCGCACCATCCGGCAATTCAAACGTTGGTGGCACAGCATCACTAATTTTTTCGTACATCCGCTCCATCTGATCATCGCTGATCTCGTCAAACTTCGGAAGAGCAGTCCCGAATGGAGTCAGGTCATCGTAGGAGAGGATATTTTCAACCACCGTGACACCCGCGTCCTTCGCCTGCACGATAAAATCCCTCAGACCCTGTGTCATGTACCGTCCGTGGGTTACAAGAAGCGAGTTATATTCGCAACCGTTCAGGACTATCCTGCCGTCGTAGATGTTTGCGTCCATCAGCCATTCAGAAGAAATAATATCTAGTTGGTAGCCGCGCCTGGTTAAAAGGTCGACAAGTTTTACCAGCTGCACACCGACGCGATTCCCGCCTGCATGACCGATTGCATAGAAATTCTCAAGCGGATACACCATCAATACATCAGTGACCGGCTCACCAACCTCAAACGTATCACCTGCACCCTTCGTGTGCTGATTCAGTAAACTGAAACGCTCCCATGTTGGATGGTCGGGATACCCGGGACCGAAATTCAGGTCGGTGAACCTCGTGCCCGGCCAGCCGTAACCATGCGCAAGCCATCTGGCACCAAACATATCGAGGAGGTCGCGCCAGTAATCCATGATCTCACCCGACGCTTCGTCCCCCGGCTTTCCGAAATTAATCCCCCAACAATTACTGTATATGATTCCCCTGTTTGGTCCGACCTTTGACAGGCTCCGTGCAAGGACAAGCGAGTAGATGATGTCAGGACACGTCCCGGGGTTGAGCAGCCGTTCAGCCTCACCAATGTCTGTGAACGCTGCCGACTGGAATTTTCTCAGGTGCCACAAGTCCATCGAGCCGTGGACCATTTCCTCCAGGCCACAGAATTCACCATGCCATGTCGCGTGGATTCCGCTCTGGATGGACCCCATACGTTCATTATTCACTGCTGCACGGCTTGAGACCGACCAGTTAAGGTCCATCGTCGACGAGATAACATTGTTAAGAAGCTGGTAGTAACCGTTACGTACCATCGCGTGCGATTCATCCGGTGAATCAAGCACAAGCCACGCCAGACGCTCAGGAAGATCGTAGCCGTACGATTTTTTAAAGTGGTTGCAGATATGTTTTGTGTATGGGAACTTCCCGAACTCGCAATAGAAACCGGGTTCGTCCCAGCATATGCCAGAAATGCATTCGATACGCTCGAATAACTCATCGATTGTTTTGATCCAGAGTTCCCACGTCTTAATTCCGGTGTAATCGAGAAAATTCGTTCGGAATTTCGGGAATGCGAGCACTTCGTACCCGTTCAGGCTCTCATCAACCTCACAATTAACAATAACTTTTCGATTGTTCTCATCATGCTGCCAGTCAACAAACTCTGTGATGTCCTTTATGTCTGCAATTCCACCGTCGTCCCCGCGTTTGAAGAGGTAAACCTTCTCAAGACCGATCGGATAATACGTGATTCCGCCCTCCTGAAGCATGTGAGTCGGGCGGAGCTCCGGATACTCCATCTCCCACCTGAACTTACAGCCTTCGATTCTCACCGAATTCAGGTTTGAGCCGTTCCAGAAATCGTCCGGTGTTTTATTAATGATCAGGACTTCCAGGGCTTCACCGGATTCTTCGATAAGGCTCCGGCTTGCGAGACGTGGGTCTGCAAGCAACCAGACATCAAGTCCATTCGTGTTTGCTGCATTTGACGCACGCTCCAGCAGGTCGATCATTTCTGGGTGACGCAGATCAAGCTTCCCCGCACGTGGAAACACGAGAACTCCTGTAAAATCCTTATCCGCGATGTCCGCAGCCTGTGTGTCGACGCGCGATGGATCGTCCTCCTCCTTCTCACCGAGCATCCACATGATCCACGTGCCCAAAGGAGGTGGTTCTGGTTTTCTAAACATTTCCAAAACGTCTTCCATGTTCCCCGGCCTCCTCTATCCACGCGATTGCATTCTCAGCCGGAATATCCGGACCGCACATTCCCGACGATCCAATAAAGTACCTCTCGCCCTCCGCAGTACCGTCCAGAAGCCTGCGGACCTCTGCCCGCACCTCGCCCTCGGTTCCGAACGGCAGTACAGACACCTGGCACATGCCCCCGAAAAGTATGAACTTGTCACCCCACTTCTTTTTAATGTCCGGCGGATCCATGTCGGCCTTCGGTTCGAGAGGATGAAGCCCCCTGAATCCCGACTCCGAAATATCGCCAAGCATCGAGTGGATGTTCCCGTCGGAATGGTAAATTACGAAAATTTCAGCATTCATCAACGGTTCGACCGCCCACCGCATGTGAGGCAGCCACAGAGACCGAAGTAAACCCGGATGAATCAGCGTCCCTGTCAATCCCGCGATATCATCGCAGTACATTATGTATTCAGAGCATCCTGCTTCGACAAACGCTTCCGCGTGAAGTCTCCTGAGCGACGCGTTGTACTGAATCCCGGCTTCCGCGGCTCCCGGATCCATTACGATCGCCGACAGGAATATCTCGTAGCCCCACCTCTCAAGGCTGGGATCGAAACAACCACCCATCTGTCCGGTGATAAGAGTCGTATCCCCGACCGCTCCCCGCTGGCGGTCGAACCATGCCTTGATTTCATTGACCTTGCCATCGAAATCGAAGTCACGTCGAAGCTGATCGATATCGGGAAGCGCCAGTGCAACCTTGACGTATTCTTCAAGACTGGCCGTCTCTGGTTTGATACGGTTGTACCCGTACGTCGTTGCGTTCACGACATAACCGGGTGGAGCTTCGGTGAACGGGACCGAAATTTCCTTCGTCATGTCGATTTCAAGCGCCCGGTATGCAGCCGCCGTTGCCACAAACGGATCAGCGCTGAAATCAAGGCCAGTCACCATCTCTATTGCTGCCGGATTGCGGAAATGGGAGTAGATCGGTGTGCGATCTACGGGTTCTCCCCTCAAAGCCCTGAGTGCACGTTCGCGTCCCTGCATCACATCACCGCTGGATACGTCCCGGACCACCGGATTTCATCAACTCTTCAGTCTGTGCCCTCGACGCCCTGCACACATCGCCCGGAATTGTCTGCTTCAACGCTGAAAAAGCCGCTGCGAGATCGACCGCATACTGGAGATCATTATCGAGCAGTCCGGCTATCAGCCCGGCAGTGAATGAATCTCCTGCACCGATCCGGTCAACGACCTCGACATCGTACATTTTGCTCTCTACGTAACCACCCTCGCCCGTTGCGCATCCTCCCCACTCATTTCGCTTGACCGATTGCGTATTTCTGAGCGTGACAGCGACCGTCTCACACTTGAAATGTTCGATTGCCATCTCAGCCAGTTGTTTCGGACTCCCACCTTTCAAGCCGAATACTCTATCGAGATCTTCTTCGGTCGAGACGATAACCTTGCACTTTTCAAGCAATGGAGCCAGGTTCATACTCGCATCCTCGACTGACCACAATTTCGTCCGGTAGTTGATATCGAAGCTGATCGGAATATCCATCTCCGATGCAGCCTCTATTGCATCTGCAGTAGCACGGTACGGCATCTGGCCAAGTGCCGGTGTGATGCCCGACACGTGAAACCAGACTGCACCGTCGAGATATTCCATCCAGTTGTATGATTCAGAATCTGTTACAGCAATCGATGCCCCTGCGCGGTCGTAAACAACGCGATTCGGCCGTGGTGATGATCCGGGTTCCAGGTAATAGATGCCCATCCGCCCCTCTGACGTAAGGATGTCATCGTACGTACCAACACCGGATTCGCGCATCGACGCGAGTGCCCGATGGCCTATCGAATTATCCGGGAGCCTCGTCACACACTTCGCAGGAACGCGAAGACTTACCAGTCCTGCCGCTACGTTGTATTCGCTTCCACCAAAATGCGCATCGAACGAGTTTGCCTGCACAAGAAGGTCGCTTCCGGATGGAGTCAGGCGCAGCATTACTTCACCGAATGTCACTACTTCTGTCATAGACCTTCCTCCTCCAGTTGCGCAGTCAATTTACCGAGAAAACCACTCACTGATTCAGTAATGCCATCCCAGTCACGTTTACCCAGAAGGTCCCCGGGAGCCATGTTAGCCCCGAGTCCGACTGCAACAGCACCAGCACGGAAATAATCCATGGCGTTCTCAGGAGTCACACCACCCGTGGGGATCAGCTCCCAGTGCGGCATTGGGGCAAGCAGAGCCTTGATATGTTTCGGACCACCCAGCGACGCTGCCGGGAAAATTTTGACCATGTCCGCACCGTAATCGTAAGCGGTCCATATCTCGGTTGGTGTCGATGCACCCGGTATCACCGGTACACTCCTGACATTTACCGCTTCGATTATATCCTGTGAAGTGAACGGTGATACGATATATTCCGCACCGATGCTGATGGCCTGGATTGCATCGATTGCCGATGTAACCGTGCCAAGCCCGATAATCGCGTCACCTGTATGATCCGCGACAACCTTTTCGAGCGCAGTCTCCCATCCCGGAATAGATGTAGTCAGCTCGATTGTCCCCAATCCTGCTTCGATGTACGCATGGGCTATCTCTCTGGCAATCTCGGGACTTTCCGCCCTGAGCACCGCAATAACTCGCGATTTAATGATCGCCTTTTTTACCTCGTCACGATTCATCCAACATCTCCATAGTAATCCGTCTCACTCAGAAGCATTCGAAATTCATTAACGAGTATAGCTGAACTCTCGTAAAGCGGCTCGAAGTGGGTTTCAATCCCGAAATACCCATCGAAGCCAATCTCTTTCAGTGCGAGAAGATGATCCCTCCAGCCTACATGACCCTGACTGATCGGGCCGTATTTCGGAAACAGCTCATCGGGGATCGGACATGCATCCTTGACATGCACATGCCTTATCATGTCCCCGAGCACTGTTGCACTGCTGGCCAGTTTACCGGACGCATCGAAGACATTCGAGTTGCACGGGTCCCAGTTGGCGAACATGTTTGGTTGCCCGATTCTTTCAAGTATTTTTTTCGTTCGTTCGCCCGTATTCGCAAAGCTTCCCGGTTCGTTTTCAAGCAGCAGTTTAATATCAGCTGAATGACAAAGCTCAGCAGCATGTTTCAAGGCACCAACGATGTAATCGGGAGCTTCCATGTCCGGATGCTCACGGTCGTACATGAAACCAAACGTGACAATATATTCAGCACCGATATCAATCGCCCTGCCGATAGTGTCGGAGAGACCTATTTCGAGCTCAGACCCGATTCGCTCTTCATCCCTGTAATCGCCCTTGAAAATACCCGGGCTCAGCGCGATAATTTTCCAGCCTTCGTTCCGGGCTCTCATTTTTATATCTTCCCAGATACGTTCCTCTATCCGCGGCACCCTCTCCCCGCCTGCGGTCCTGATCTCGATCGCACGGATATCAAATTCCTTGAGGAACTTCGCCACGACCTCGAAGTCCTGCGAGATCTCATCGGTGACAATACTTAGTTTCTCTTCAGCCATATCAACCCTTCAGTCCCGACAGGGTCATTCCCTTGATGAACTGTCGCTGCATCGCGAGGAAAACCGCGAGCACGGGCACTACCGCGACCGTCGCGGCAGCCATCATTTGTACGACCGACGTGTAGTGTTCCCCCGCAAATCCCTTGATTCCAACCTCGAGCGGCATCTTGTCCGGGGTTGTCACGACGATAAATCCCCAGAGGAATTCACCCCACGACCACATGAAGATGATAATCGCGTACGCGGCAAGGGTCGGGATCAGTAACGGCATCACGACATACACAAACTGCTGCCAGACATTGCATCCGTCCATTTTCGCGGCTTCCAGGAGGCTGTTCGGAATTGATTTACACGCCTGGGCGAACAGGAAGATGCCGAAAGGCTCCATGAGTCCCGGAAGGACAACTCCCCAGTACTCGTTTCGAAGTCCCCAGCCGAAAATCATGTCCGCAAGAGGTATCAGACGGACCTGGAACGGGACAATTAGTGTCGCAAGAACGAGAAACCACACCATACCCCTGCCCCTGAACGGCATCTTGGCAAGTGCAAATCCTGTAATGGCCGCGAAGAATATCGACGGGATCGACCTGAGCAGTGTGTAGATGATGGAGTTTACATAGTACGTTGCCATCGGGTGCTGCGAAAACAGAGACGTGAAATTCTCCCACTGCCACGTCTGCGGCAGCAGATGGAACTCCGCAATGTCAGTCACCTCAGGATTTGTCTTGAAAGCAGTAAGGATCATCCAGACGAACGGAAATATTACGATCAGCCCTCCCAGCAGGAGTAACACATGCTGGACGACCGTCCAGACCTTCCTGAGAATTAGCTGCTTCGGCGAAACATCGCGTACTATGTCATCTCGTTTGTCCATTCTTTCATTCAGTACCTATGCACCACTGTCGTCATCGATCCCTCGCTATCCTCATCTGCAGCCACGTTATGAATCCGACAACAACCAGCATTATCACAGCCGCAGCCGACGCGTACCCAAGCTGGAAGTCCTTAAACCCGACCTCATATATGTGATACACGATCGTTCTGGTCGCGTTGTTCGGTCCACCCTCTGTCAGGCCCACTACCTGTGTGAAAACCTGGAAGGTCGCGATCAGCGACGTCACCACTACAAACAGGATCGTCGGACGTAGCGACGGCAGTGTTATGAACCTGAATTTCTGCCACTCGTTCGCGCCGTCGATCGCCGCAGCTTCATAGTACATATCCGGAATCGCTTTCAGGCCGGCGAGGAAGATAATCATGTTGAATCCCATGTTCTTCCAGATCGACATCGTGATCAGACATCCCAGCGCGAGTTTTTCATCCTGGAGCCAGAGCACGTTATCTGCGCCAAGGCCATTTAGAATCATGTTGAACAGCCCGGTGGAATCGGGAAGATAGAGATACTTCCAGACCAGTACCGCTCCCATGATTGACGTGACCACCGGTATAAAATAAAGCGTCCGGTACAGCCCGATCGCTTCAAGCGCCCTGTTCATAACCAGTGCCAGCGACAGCGATATCACTGTGCCAAGCAGGACGGTCCAGAAAGCGTACACGGCGGTATTTTTAAATGCTTTGAGGAACCCGGCATCTGTGATGCAGTCCTTGTAATTTCCGAGCCCGATGAACGGGTTTGCAGATTCGAGCGGGTTATAGTCCCAGAAGCTGAGCGTGAGCGATGAGACAATCGGGTAGATGAAGAAAATCGCGAAGTAGATCAGCATCGGCGCGATCAGGACATAACCGTTACGGCCCTGTGGATCACGTCGCCACCAGACCACCACGTACGCAAGAAATCCGATCAGCAGCAGGCCCAGAATATATCCGCTGATTAATTTCGGATTGATACTTTCCTTTCGCTCGGTTACCTGCAGCAGCGGATCGATCCTCGCAACCAGCGCATCGAGCGCTGCTGTCGGATCCTCACCGCTTCGTGCGACACGCTCGACAGTTTCACCGATCATCGCCTGTATTTCATTCTGATGCGGGACGGTCGGGAACGCCTTGACGTTTTCCTGCTGGAGGAACGTCATGAACGCTTCATATTCTGCAAATTCGGGATACGCTGCCGCCTCGATGTCGAACGGCACTGACTTTTCGTTCCGTGCGTGCTCAGCCAGGTGCTCCGGACGAATCAGGTAACGTATGAATTCCCATGCAAGGTCCTTTTGACTGCTTTCCGACGCTACACATAAGGGATAATAGCCGCCGTTCGATGATGAGATCTCGTCGGCACAGATGTTTGCCACGCCGTAATTGACATCGGGAGCGTTCTCAGCGAGGTAATTTATCACCCACGGACCGCGATAGAACATCGAGACGTTACCGTTCGCGAATCCCTCGGCATCCCCCACCACCTCGAAACCGTCGACACGGTACTCATACAGGCAGTCGACGTACAACTGAAGCGATCTCACTCCCGCATCGGAATTGATCAGGCAATTTGAAAGATCTTCATTGAAGATTTCTCCTCCAGCCGAGAAGAAGAAATCGAAAAATTTCATCCCTGTCCCGGGCGCATATCCCGATTTCCTGAGACTCAGACCTGCGCGAAGGATATCACCGTCATCGTCGTAGACGGTTAACCTCTGCGCGTAGTCCAGCAGTTCATCCCAGTTTTCGGGCGGATGCTCCGGATCGAGACCGACCTCGCTGAAATGGTCCCTGTTGTAGTAGAGATTCTGCCACGTGGCTGCGTGGATTACGCCGTACGCATCATCGTCCCGGTAAAGCACCTGTTTCAGGCTGTCCGACACGGGCTGCGTTTCGAGGTAGTCGACAAGGTCATCCGGGGCAGGTTCCAGCAATCCCGCACCGATAAAGCGATTCAGCCAGCCCTCGTTTATTCGAGCCACGTCGGGAGGAGTGCCGTTCCAGTAGTCGTTGAGGATGGATATTTCGAAGTCGGTCCAGGATCCCCCGGTGACGCGCTCGATAACCACATCGATCTCGGGATGCATCTCCTCGAACTCTAGTGCCATGCGGTTGAAAAACTCGGTCTGATACTCGTTGTACATTATCCGTACGCGGAGTTTGGGTTTCTCACCCGGACGGATCGGGGCTGTCAGCACCACGAGTGCGAGGACAATCAGCAATCCAACTATGAGCGTCCTGCGGAACTGAATTTTTTCCTCCCGGCGGATACCTGAATTCAAGCTGAATTAGTGTAGTATTGTAGCCGGACTGAGCATAAGTAACAAGAAATCCAAAACGGAGGTTGGATAGTGACCGAATCCAAGCCCGACACGGCAAGGGCACTGGTCCTCGAAGAATTCAATAAACCGTTCGTGCTGAGGGAATTTCCGCTGCCTGAACCGCGCGACGGTGAGGTCCTTGCGAGGGTGGTCGCTGCCGGAATCTGTGGTTCGGATTTGCACATGCAGAGAGGTCACGATCCCCGTACGCCACTTCCCATCATCCCCGGACATGAGGGAGTCGGGGAAATTGTAGCGATCGACGACGGCGCAACACTCCACGACGGCAGTCCCCTCGAGGTCGGAATGCCGGTAGTCTGGGAACGCAGCCTGACGTGCGGTAAATGCTACTTCTGCTTGCGCAATGAACGGTACCTGTGCGTTGAGAGAAAAATCTACGGAATTAACATGTCATCGGCCGACCCACCGCATCTTTTCGGCAACTATGCGACTCACATCCTGCTGAATAAAGGAACATCGATCTATAAGCGAGACACATCGATCGATCCCGCGATTCTCGTCTCTGCAACATGCTCGGGCACAACCGCGGTTCACGCTCACGAATACGCTGAAATTAAGGGCGGAGAGACTGTCCTTGTGTACGGAAGTGGTCCGGTAGCCGCATTCCAGATCGCACTTGCGCTCGATTCCGGCGCGAAGTGGGTCGTTGTCATCACGCGTGCTCCCGGACGGAAGGCCGACATCGCCCTGGAGTTCGGTGCCGATGAGGTCATCTTCAAGTCTGACATGGACTCCTGCAAGCTGATGAATTACATCCTGTACCAGACCGATAAAATCGGAGTCGATGTGGTTATCGACACGACTCCCGATCCTAATATCTTTAACGAAGCCGTGCAGGTTCTCAGACGCGGAGGAACCTATGTAAATCCGGGACTTGCCGTCCCCGCCGATCCGATTCCGGTAGAGCTCTACTCCGCGGTTGTTAACAAGGACCTGACCATCAGGGGCGTCTGGGCAGGCGACGCATCTCACCTTGGAAAATCCATCGAACTTGTACAATCAGGGAATTACCCGTTTGATAAACTTGTCACTCATCGTTTTAAACTTGAAGAACATGAAGAAGCCTGGCGCGTTCTCACATCAAAAGAGGGCGTGAAGCTGGTATTCGAACCCTGAGCTGATGGAGACCCTGTCTACCGACATATTAATAGTCGGCGCCGGAGGTGCCGGGCTTCGGGCTGCACTTTCCGCCCACGAAACGAACCCGGGATTGAGTATCACAATGATCTCACGCGGCAGGCTGGGACGTCACGGCGTTACAGCCACGGCCTGCTCCGACCGTATGGCATTTCATGTATCGTTCCCATTCACCGAACCCGGTGGAGATTCTGCATGGACAGAACACGCAAGAGACATCTATGAAGGCGGGGGCTGCGTATCCGACCCTAATCTTGCCGACCTGCTGGCCCGGGAAAGCGCTGACGCATATTACAGGCTTGCCGGACTTGGTGTAATGTTCGCGTCGGGACATAAAAACCGCCCAAAGCAGTTTGTAACCGACGGATCAAGGTATCCACGGGCCTGCTATACGGGACCCTATACGGCGCGTGACATCGAACACGCCCTGTTCACAGCTGTTCAAAAGACTGATATCAGGTTGATGGACAGCCTTGCGCTTGTTTCAATCCTGCGCGATGAAAATGACGGTCACGTCGCCGGAGTGCTCTGCCGTCCGGAACTGAGCGACCAATGGACTGCGATACTGGCGAAATGTGTAATTCTCGCTACGGGCGGTCCGGGGCAGTTGTTCGAAACTAATGTATATCCCGGCGGTATGGATGCACTTCCATGGTACGCAGCAGTTCGCGCGGGTGCTGAACTGGTGAACATCGAATTCATTCAGTTCGGATTGTCATCACCTGCCACCTCTCTGGCATGCTCCGGCTGCATGATGCGTGCCCTGCCGAGAATCGCGGTAAACGATCGAGACCTTCTCTCCGATGTTGCTGAGATCGCACCGAAAGATGATCCAATCGAGCTTCTTTTCAGAAAGGGTGCAAGCTGGCCGGTATCTGCGGGATCGTCTGCACGGGCGGTCGACATCGCTGTCTGGCGTGCAGTAATGAACGGTGAAAAGGTCACGCTGGATTACCGTACTAATCCCGACTACGCGGATTCCGTATACCTTAACAAGCACATGTCGGATGTGCTGAAAGGCTGGTTCCACGACCGTGGAGTGCTTCTCACTCGAAACGGAAGCACATCGACTCCCATTCAACGGCTGGAAAAACTCAATCCGCAGGTGATCGACTGGTTCAGGGATCGTGGAATCGACCTCGCGAGTGAACCGGTGGAAGTACATCACGCGGCACAGCACTTCCAGGGCGGTGTTCGTATCAATACAAGAGCTGAGACATGCGTTCCCGGGCTCTACGCCTGCGGTGAGGCAGCCGGTGGACAGCACGGCGCGAACCGTCCCGGTGGAAACGCTCTTCTCGACTGCCAGGTGATGGGACACGTTGCGGGAAGTGAAGCCGCGCAACACGCATCCGAGGTAAACCAGACCGAT